>NZ_KV821082.1:86082-86325 GCF_001815555.1 Corynebacterium sp. HMSC073D01
AATGAAAGGCTGCTCCCGAAAGAGCAGCGACGGGGGTTGCGTCCGCCCCGCCGGAGCCGGTTGTTTCCCCTCAATGAAAGGCTGCTCCCGAAAGAGCAGCGACGCGCGAGTGATTTTGTCGACGGTGCTTAGGGTGTTGAGCCCTCAATGAAAGGCTGCTCCCGAAAGAGCAGCGACCGAGCTCGCCAGGCTTGTGCAGGGTGTACCCGTCCCGCCCTCAATGAAAGGCTGCTCCCGAAAGAG
>NZ_KV821082.1:86425-86671 GCF_001815555.1 Corynebacterium sp. HMSC073D01
ATGAAAGGCTGCTCCCGAAAGAGCAGCGACCTCGCCGTCGATCCACACGACCTCAGGATCCCACACCCCTCAATGAAAGGCTGCTCCCGAAAGAGCAGCGACCTTGCCGACGGTGAGAACGTGGAGAGGTGGCATAGAAACCCCTCAATGAAAGGCTGCTCCCGAAAGAGCAGCGACCTTAGCTAGGTAGCTGTCTGCGGGAAGTTTCACATAGCCGCCCTCAATGAAAGGCTGCTCCCGAAAGAG
>NZ_KV821082.1:86771-87173 GCF_001815555.1 Corynebacterium sp. HMSC073D01
GGTCCCTCAATGAAAGGCTGCTCCCGAAAGAGTAGCGACGCCGGCCTTGACCATAATGCCGGGGTGGTGGACGTGACCCCCTCAATGAAAGGCTGCTCCCGAAAGAGCAGCGACGCAAGCGGTGGTCACGCCATGGCTGCTGTAGCCAGACGTAACCCTCAATGAAAGGCTGCTCCCGAAAGAGCAGCGACGCTGCGGGGCCGAGTCGGTCGTAGCGGATTTTTTCCCTCAATGAAAGGCTGCTCCCGAAAGAGCAGCGACGCTTCCCTTCCGCTTGGTGTACGTACCCAGGATCTCCCCCTCAATGAAAGGCTGCTCCCGAAAGAGCAGCGACCAAATTATCAACAAGATAGTTCCCCCTCGTGGAACCTGCCCCTCAATGAAAGGCTGCTCCCGAAAGAG
>NZ_KV821082.1:87273-88016 GCF_001815555.1 Corynebacterium sp. HMSC073D01
ATGAAAGGCTGCTCCCGAAAGAGCAGCGACACTGAAAAGCCCAGATTTGGTCTCCTCTACGATCGCCCCTCAATGAAAGGCTGCTCCCGAAAGAGCAGCGACCCGCACTCTCAGTGGCTATAGTCTAAGAATTAGAACCCTCAATGAAAGGCTGCTCCCGAAAGAGCAGCGACCTAACATCGACGCGGATACCTTTTTCGTAGTTGTCACCCTCAATGAAAGGCTGCTCCCGAAAGAGCAGCGACCTTAGGGAGGATTACCCGGAGGAATACGCACAGGCTCCCTCAATGAAAGGCTGCTCCCGAAAGAGCAGCGACAGTTCGACGGACGTTTCTACCGTTCTCGTTCGTCCTGCGCCCTCAATGAAAGGCTGCTCCCGAAAGAGCAGCGACTTACGTGCCACGGCGGTGTCCTTAGCCTAGTTTTTCCCTCAATGAAAGGCTGCTCCCGAAAGAGCAGCGACTTGATGGACAACCGCTGGGTAGGTCGCAGGGACTGGCCCTCAATGAAAGGCTGCTCCCGAAAGAGCAGCGACCTGGTGAGATTGGGGGGAAAAAGGCCCTCGAAAACCCTCAATGAAAGGCTGCTCCCGAAAGAGCAGCGACCGGACAAGCGTCGATTTACCGAGTCCTGGCAGCGAAAGACCCTCAATGAAAGGCTGCTCCCGAAAGAGCAGCGACACACCATCGCCGGAGCTTCGCCGGGCGGTGCTTTCCCTCAATGAAAGGCTGCTCCCGAAAGAG
>NZ_KV821082.1:88116-175722 GCF_001815555.1 Corynebacterium sp. HMSC073D01
ATGAAAGGCTGCTCCCGAAAGAGCAGCGACGTAACCGGATTATTTTCGATATGGCATAGGTAAATCCCTCAATGAAAGGCTGCTCCCGAAAGAGCAGCGACAGCCACTGCAAAAGCAGGGCGATAAACAGGGTTTTTGTAACACAAAACGAGCGCTAGGTTAGACGATAGCATTCGGAGACTTAATCTTCATCCTTCACTATTGAATTTTCGGGTTTGAACAGAGATTTTGCTGCAACGAGCGCGACCCGGGTTTTGCGTGATACCGGCGCGCTCGGAAATCGAGGTGAATCTGGCGATAGCCGTTAGAGGATCAAGACATCATTGTCTGTCACCTCCCGAGAACGGCTGAGATAGCCGAATTTGTGTTCGGAAAGCTTAGCAACACGACCGAGATCACAAAAGAGGATGGAATCTTCCTCATTATCAATGATCGAGCTGAGTCGATCCTTGAGCTGAAGTAAGCGTGCTGGAGACATGTCGACTACGAACACACTGTACTGCACCCGGTCGCCATACTCAGACAGAAGATTGGCAGTCCTAGTCCTTCGCCTGTCGCTGATAATGTCATAACAAATCAACGTGCGTCGTGCGTCTTCTCTCACCGAATTTTCACTCCTTCATAGGAAGGCTGTGTCCCGTCAATAACTCCGAGTATCATACGCGCTTGGATCTCTATGACGCGTCGCCACGTAGCGTCGTAGCCGAAGAGGGGGTGCTTGATGCTGGTTTGAATTCGGCGTTCGAATGCTCTGATGATTTTCTTTCTGCCGGTATCCCGCAGACGAGCTACTCCATGGATATGCGTGAAATCGGTATCTTTGATTTCTCGTCGATTAATGAGAGATATTACAACAGAGTCAGGCACCGGAGCTCGAAATCCCTCCATGAGATCAAGGGCTAAAGCAGGCTTGTTCCTACCACTGCTGTGCAAAAATCCAGCATGTGGATCTAATCCACAGGACAGTAGTGCGCGTATTACTTCAGCGCGGAGAAGTCCGTAACTGTAGTTCAAGAGAATGTTGATTGGGTCCGAAGCGCCTCGTCCGTGCCTGCCAGTCCAGGTCCACCCTAATTGGTCGATCTGGGCCTTGTTGAGCATCGTCGAGAAAGTTGAAAAGTAGAGGGCCGCTGCATCCCCTTCGATGCCAAATAATTGGCGGTTATCTTTGGCTTCGAGAGAACATGTGCCGGCATCGATTAGTAACTGAACTGTGCGATCTGAATCACCATTGCGGCGGAGCAGAGTTGCTTGGTTCATTATCTTCGCGTTCACCATTCCGCGAGCAATCGGTAAGCACCCACGACTGCTTAATACATGTTGCTGTACTCGGGCGGCAGCGTTTGGCCCATCGGTAGGGCACGAATAGCCGTAGACCCGACCAGTAGTCGAGCACCACACCACCGGAACGTTGTGCCACAGGAAATTTCTGTGCAAAGCACTCGAGATGTCCACATTACCGTGTATAACTACCCCTTGAACACGCTCAAGAGGCGCGTCAGCGAGCCGTTCACCGGCCTTTTCCACTATTACTCTGCCGTTCCGAATACTCGCGCGTGATCCTTGTACGGTGAGATGGAGAATCTGGCTGTCAGGGTCAGAAGCATTCAATCGTCGCCGTACTTGCCCGCCATGGTGCTCATCAGGAAGGCAAACCGAGTAATGAGAACAGCGAGCACACCTTTCATCATTGAGTAATGGAGGGGGTGCACTTTCATTGTCAACGATTGCGCGGGTTCTAGATACTGCTTGCTGAGCATCTCGTATGTCGGCGTCGTCGAGATCGATTCGGATTTTGCGCCGATGATCAGTGAAGTAGATTGCTTGCTCGATTACATCGAAGCCCATGTCAGTCAGACATACACGTTGGAGCGCAAGTTGTAACCGGTTTGCCGGCGTCACTACGGCCTTTCTACGTACTGGAGTTGCTTTGTGCTCCACAATGCCCACTTGATTTTCATCATAAAACTCGACAACATCTGCTTTTCCTACAATCCCCAGAGACTCGCAACGCAGTGAAAGAGAAGTTGCTCGGTGGGAGCGAGTGTTGGAAGGTGTGTCCACGGCGTGGTGCGCTTTTGTACCAGCTTCCATTTGGTAGGTGAATATGGATTCACCATTAGCTTCCAGCCAAGCTCGACGCTCACAAAACACAGAATGCAGCACCAGGCTAAGCGGGAGAAAATCCTCGTCCGCGATCATAATAAATGGATCTTTCCCTTTTCGAAGTATCTTTCGGGTGCCGTAGAACTCCCGCCACGGTGAATTCGGAAAACTGCGGCGCCAGGAATTCCGTACTGTTTCAGCCTCGTAGAAGTTTCTTCTAAGCCGGACGCATCACACTTTCTATTCAATATCCTTGAGCCCAAAACCTGGGTGATGATAGCCCAATCCTTAGAAAGCGCGATACTTTCGAATCTCTCCGGTGTAATGGGTACGGTTGAAACAGGGAGCACCGCGACCTTCGGATGCAAATCTGAGTTCGGATAGGCGCCGGGAGTCACTGACATTTTGTCGATTCGCAAGGTCAGAGGGAATTGTCCGATTCCAAGGAGAGCGGTGAAAGCTAGAGCCAGGTCAGTCTCTCCCGGTGGTGTGAAGCCCGAAGGAGTGCGGGAATCCTCCTTGCCGAAAGGATCCGTCGCGTTTTCACCCTTGATACCAGACAAAATCTTGTCAGGAGACCACTCTGCTAACTCTTCCACGTATTTAAATAGTTTCTGAGAGACAAACTCTTCTCCGCGATTTCGCGTCTTCATTTCCCACCGAGAAGCTCCATGATCGGGGCGAGGATCTTTGCCGTCGAAACGCCAGTATGCAGCCTCGCCAAGTCCTTGAATCAGCTGTAGTGCAAGCATGTCATCTTGCTTATACAGCTCATCCAGAATATTTGTTCTAGCTACTTGATGCTCTATCCAGTCGTCTGGATGCTTCTGGGGATCGATGGCTTTAAATCTGGGGCTGATAGGGGAAAAGGTTCCTTCAGCGTACTTAACTCTTACGGAGGTCCACCCTGTAGCCCATCGTGTCGACAATATTCGAATTTGCTCCGCAAGCTGCTCTGGATGGACATCATCTACTTCAAGGACTCCTCTTGGGCTGGGATCTTGATTCCAGTACGTCACAATCCTCGAATTGGTGAGCGATCTCGCGAGGAGGCTAAGCCCTGCTAGCGCGAAATGCGCAAGCCCAGAGGTAATATCGCCGGCCACAGTAATTTTTTGCTTCATCGTCCTTCTCCTGAAATCTGTCCGTCAGCGGCGCGTTCCAGGGACTCACATAATGCGAGTGTGTAGGCACCGAGTTCACGAGTTAGATGACGAACTTGGCTTTCCCACTGTCCCTCGGAAAAGAGGCGATCCGCGGTTGAAGAACCGGTGACGACCTGTTCACCAATTTGAGGGAAGAGATCACGGCCACGGCCATGGCTCGTACCAATGATGTGCACCACAAGTTCGTCAATTCGAGTGTCGCCGGCACTGCGCATATCCTCCGCAATGACCGCTGAAAACTGTTCGTGCCTCCACCCCGTTGGCAAACCACTGCCTGCGCGTGATCGCGAAACCTCTTGTTTACTGCGTTTTTTGCTTTTCGCTAGGGCAACGTCAGGTCGGGAGTTGCCAAGCATGTGTTGGAACCTGGAATCGCGCTTACCCTCGTCGTGAAGTAGACATGCGGTAGTAATGCGATCGGAATACTCAGTATCCACTCCCAGTCGAGCGCATAGTTCTTTAACGCGTTGTGCTACTGCTAACTGGTGCTGTTCGATTGTGGGTGGGCCAGCGTTAGTCCATTCCTGGATCGTTTCCGGGTTCTTTTGCAAAACGGTTTTTTCACGCACAAGTATCCAAGCTGCAAAACTTCCTCTGTGATCTTCCACGGACGCTGCTGAAATCTCAACACTCTTGTCGTAGTCATCCGGAAAGTGCTCTATCCACTCGGACATGAAGTCTTCGGGCGTAAGCTCTTGAGCCTCACGGAAAAGTTCATCGGGAATCGCATTAGATTGACCGTAAACAAAAATTCTCGTGTCATCCAAGGACACCTGGTCTGGAGCTTTCTTATCCTCAATCGTCTCCACCACTACGCCCTCAGTTGTCAGTGGCAACTTCTTGCCCACTATTAGGACATCTCCTGGGCAAACCCTTGTCTCGTCGGTGTATATGCTGACTTCTCCAGCGTGGTAAATAAACAGCGGAATTTCAACTGGATGCTTGCCATTTAGCTGCGTCAGATACGTGGCGTGCCTGTGGACAATAGAGATTGTCGCTGGGAAAACTTCAAAAGCTCGAGGTGGTACCTGATTGAGGAGTTCCACGGCAGCCTCCTGCATCTCAGGCAATCCGTAGCGTACTGCGATTCCAGCAACTGGAGTCTCGGTGTCCAAGGAATCGTGGAGCCACAAATCTAACTCAAATGGAGATTCTCTGTGTTCGGAGCTCTTTGCCAAAAGCTCTACTTCGCGGAATTCGAGTCTCTGGTGTAACAGTCGACTGGGTCGCGTTGGAGGTGCGGGTTGCTTTAGCAGTCGCGCCGGATTCACGTCAGTCCCCTCCTCGAATTTGCGGATCCACCGCAATCCATCAAGTAAGTCCTCACGAGTGTAGGGAGGAGAATCATTTCTAATTGCGGTTTCGTCCGTGGGCTCAAGCACTATGAGTTCCGAAGCATCATACTTCCCCAATCGGTTGAGTCGTCCGATTCGTTGTTGAAGTGATGTAGCTGGTGCCAACTCTGTCACCAGATGTTGGAAGTCTACGTCTACTCCGACTTCTAGTGTCTGGGTGGCGACAATGACATCGATTTCATCATTCCCGTGCGGCGAAAGCAGACCAGGGTATGTAGAGGTGAGTCTTTGGAGGTCATACGGTCGCATAGGACCAACCAGAACCTCTACCCGTACTTTCGCTTTCCGGAGGGTGCTTGATATTTTGAGGGCTGTGTCAACGTGATTGACAATGCACCCAAGGGTTCCCGTTTGTGTTGGGGATGATAGCCAGGACTGAATGCTGTCAACCGCGGTGTTAATTATCGAGCTATTGCTCTTTCTCCCATTCCATTTCGGAAGCATTTCGTGATGAATCTGCTTAGTCGCGTAAAGTCGTTGTCTAAGAGTATCGTCGCGACCTGTTTCAAGATTTTCTGGTGTGACGGTGATTGCAGAGGACGGGTCTGCTTCTGTTGATGGAGTTGCCGTCGTTTCAACAACCTGAAGCGCAGGTACGCCGATCTGAACTCCTCCGAGCTGAATTTCTCGAATTCGACGGGCGGTCTTGAGCAATTGCTTATTCAATTGCGCTTCATCCAGAACGAGAACAGAGTCGCTGGTCATAAGGGTTGCTTCGCGAGAGCGCGCATAGTACGTAGCACCGTACCCCTGGAAGAGTGCCCTCGAGCCCCACATATCGGGCGTTGATGCAATCACTGTGCAGACGGATAAATCGTTAACAGGTAAGTCCTGTGTTGACAAGCCACCACGCAGGACTGACACGTTCAACGGTTTTGTGCTTTTGCCAACTCCAAGTTGCGCTAGTGCTAGGGCGACTTTTTGGAGCACTTCTGGTGCGTTCTGATCCTTCAGACTTGCTTCAAGGGCTTGCTGAATGCGAGCGCCTCGGCCATATTGATTGTCCACGAGACCGCGGCGGTTTACTACTGCGTGTAACCTGCGAGGCAAGCGCGGTGCCAGGCCATCCGCGTGGAGTGCGTTAGCGAAAACATGGATGTCGACCACCGATGATTTTCCTGCACCTGTAGGCGCGGAAATCTGCTCGGGCCAGTTACCGGTTTCCACAAGGCGCTCTAGCAGTTGGCGCTGCCAGCTATATGGAAGATGGCCATCATTTAGAGTGGAGAAAAACTCATCAAAGTCTTCGAGGGATAATCCTGTCCGAATGGTCATTTGACACCTCCTAATAGTTCTCCAATTGATTCGAGAGATGCAGGATTAACGTCTATGGGCTTTAATAGCCCGGAACCTAGGTGGCGTGACTGCCCAAGCATGACTGCCGCTTGGGTATTTGAGAGTGCACCTAGATCGATCACTGCGTGATATGGCTGCACAGGAACGCTTGCGTGTGTGTGATGAGCGTAATTTCTAGCGTTGCGTGTTACAGGATGGGTAGCTAGCACCTGCATTCCTTGCTGCTCTACTTGGTCATGCAGCAAGCGGTAGCGGGCCTGGCGGGAGCCTTCGGTGGAGAACCTATCTCGCCAAACAAAGCCTGCAGAAAGTAACGCCGAGTCGCCGAGCGTCCACGTTCTCGTGCCCCTTTTAACTATCCGTGTCTCAGGGATAATCGGCATTTCAGTTTCCCATATTCTAAGGCAACCAGGCTTCGGAGCTGGCCAGAAATAGGACGCAGACCGTGTCGAGCCGGTGAAGGAAACATCGATTCTCCCGATCCTTTTAGACCAGATTTGTGAGATTTCGACTGACTTGCGGATTTGTGCAAGGTCAGACGGTGAAGTCCCCGTGGGTACAAACAGTGCCAAATGTGGACCCCGCAGACCTAGGAGCTGCGAGAGTTGGGGAGTCAGATACTGGATCGCTAGGCGGTTGGCAGGCTGACGAACCTCTTGGTTGTACTTGCCAGTAATAATTGGGGCTGCACCAAAACTCAAGAGGGATATGAGCGCCTTGTGCATCCGTGTACACAGGGTCACTCTGTCTCGCTTTTCAATAGTGGCATTTAAAGAGAAAAGATATGCGATTGACCACGGCGAATCGGTGGAAGTCGGTAGCTGCGCCGGTTCGTACCATGCCTCCGTAGTACAGCTCTGAGTCGGAATCTCACTGAGAGGCGCCTGCGATTGCTTGAACTTGTATTGGGATTTCGGGACAGATCTTTTTCCGTATTGCTCGTTGTAAGCCTCAATGAGTGTATCTGTCCGGCCTTCAGTTGGAACCTGTCGAGCGTGCGCTTCCGGGGTGAAACAGTTTGCGGTGGGTGAGAGTAACAGATTCGGCTTTACCTCGCCAGCGGTGACTATTGCGACACTGTGGCTTTCCCCAAGGTAAGGTATGTCTTCTGCGATGGCGATTAGAGTCTTTCGAATGTCGTCTGGAACGTCATTCCAGACGAATCCAAAAGGTGCGGATATGGCTACGCCATCGGAAATTGGACGCTCCTCGATCTTTTTGCGCACGACTTTCGTTTTGGTATCTTTTGCGAATGTTCCCACATCCCGATAGCTGCGTCTTTCTCCACTGGGGTCGAGATCGACTGTGTTGGGCTGGAATAGTCCAGTTGGAGGATGCTTTTCTAGCCACCATAAGGCCTGCAAAGCTGCGTCGGAAAGTTTCCCTGTCTCGGAATGTGGCCCCAGTGCCGCTGCGCTGAGCAAAGCAGCATGAAGACGTGCTGGGGTGGGAAAGGCCTCCACTGAGCCATCGCTTCGATGGCCGTAATAAGTGCCGAGGGGAAACGACGCAATTAACGTCAATGTCGACATGGTTTAGTTGCTTTCGTTGTCTTCGGAATCGGCCACGGCATTGCTATAAATTGCAGGATTTCCTTCCACTTTCTTGACCTGTCCGTGCCAGTCAGCAACGCCGAGCTTCTCTGCGTGGTCGATAGCCTCCGAGAGCAACCTATCGGCACCCTCAACGCTGAGCGGTTCGAGGTTTTTGAAGTTTCCGTAGCGAAGATCGAGTTTGACCTCGGGAGCTGCGACCTCAACGAGATCGCAGTTCGAGCGGTAATAGAGCTCCCGTTCTGCTCGCGCAACTAATGCGATTGCCAAAGCAGCCACTAGAGCTCGACCAGCGATGGTTTCGTCAGCAGTTTCGCCGAAATTCAGTTGCCGGAGTGCCGTGAAACTGACCACCCATGACCTAATGACCCGAGAGCAGGATACGCCACCGAGTGGATCAAGTGTCGGAGGAAGCGCACCGACGCCAACCTTGGAACCGCTAATCTTTTGTCCCGTCTTGAGCTTCTTGATAGCGTCCTGGAACTCCTTTACCTTCTTTGCAGAAAGTGCAGCCTTCTGGTTTGCGACGATCTCCTCAAAGTCGCCTGGATCCAACATGACGGAAGCGCCAACCGGATCAACTCGAGCCCCGCTGCGAGGGCCCTGTTGCTCCGCTCCGGGCCTTGTCTGATCTGCGAGTACGCCGATTGTCTCTCCTGTGACTGCACGACGAATACGTGTCTGGTTTGAGCGGGGGGTTGAATCCCAGACGCCGCACACGAGAGCGATTGGTGCAGTGTTGAGCAGGGCCTTGTAATTCCGGTTGCTACCATCACGAAGGTTTTTGTACCACTGGGCATCCGTCACTGGTTTATCCTCGTATTTGCCAGCGCGGATGTGCCCGTCGGTGTAGCGGTGAGACAGATCCATATCGGAAAACACCCGATTTCCGTAGGCAAGCTCGATGCGTGGGATGCGAACAAGCACCTTATTGCCAGCCATGATATCCCGTACGATCGCTGATTCGCCCCGGTTTGCGGAGGAAGGGATGCTGTCGATCATTACCGTTTCCACCGGTTCACCATCGATATAACGAGTTTCGAATGAGAAGACGGAAGATTTGCCTTCGACGAATTTTGCCGGGGTGATGGAGGCGTGGGTTCCTGCTGCAGCGGAGAGCTCGGTGACAGATGTCATTACTGAAGGGCCACCCTGGGCGCATGCATTGAGCAGGTCGGAGAAAGTCAAGGTAGATTCCATGACGAATCCTTTCGTTCGAAAGTATGTACGGTTCTCAATGCTTCGTGCAATTGCTTTTTATATAGTGAGAACTGACTACTCGAGGCTTGAAACCAGCGGTTGCTGGCTCTAGACAAACTTTAGCACAGCAGAGTTAGGATCGGCACAGGTTTAAACAAAGTAGAAAAAAAGTTTTCTTCGGGCCACACGGCAAGTAATCTCGTAGGCGGATAACCCACGTTTAAACAAAACCTCAATGAAAGGCCGTGTGGCTACGCTCATGTTACCTGGCTGGATTGAAATCAGGTTTCGCGCCTATCGAGAATTTGGGTATTCGTGCTGGTAAACGAATAATAAGTCAGTTGCTAACTGCATCTGGAGTCCCGACTTGGCTCACGTGTGGGTGATGAGGACCACCCTTGACACGTGGGCCTGGGGGTTTGGTTGTTGTTGGGTTAAAAAGGGTGCTACTCAAGCGGGTATTTTGTGGGGGTAGTCGGTAGTCTGATTTTGTGAGTCCGTATATCCGCACGGTAAAAACCGGGTCCGGGGCGCGTGCCGTGCAGGTGGTTCATTACAAAAGACATGGGTCAAAAAACATTACCCACGTTGGTTCCGCCCACACTGACCGCGAGTATGCCCTTTTGAAGGCGCAGGCGCAGCGGATTATCGATGGGGACCACATGTCACTGGATCTAGGGGTAGTCGCATCTGAGGATGCGGGTGTGGGAAGCGAGAATAATCCTGTTCCTGTCACAGCGGAACGGGCAGGAATCCTGTTGGACTGCATTGATGCGTGTTTCGATCGGATCGGTCTTGATGCGGCCTGTGGTGGGGATACGGTGTTTCGGGATGTGGTGCGCGCCCGGTTTATCCATCCAGGTTCCAAACTGGAATCGATTGAAACACTGGCAGACGTAGGTGTGACATCAGCGGGATATACAACAATCAAAAGAAAACTGGCTCTTCCGGTTTTAGAGTGCGTGGGTGTGGTTGGGGTGTGTTGGGCGTGGCACTAGATGTGGGGGTCCTTGCTTGGTAGAGATATTAGGTGTCGAATCCAAAATCTGACCAAGCAAGGACCCTTATCGTGAAGCCTAGTGGAAACCTGATCGCTGACACCATTTGCCGCACCGCTGAGTTGGGGTTGATGATCACTGGAGCCGCTGATGGTGGGGATGTGACCATTATTGATGCGGTGGCTGTTGATCCCATCAACCAGTGCCCGGCATGCACGCAACCGGGTGTAAAACGTGATCATGTGGTCCGTGAGCGTGTGGACCTGCCGGTGGTGGGTTTCCCAACGAGGCTTAGGGTGCGCCTGCCACGGTACCTGTGTGTTAATCAGGCGTGTTCGCGTAGGATTTTCCAAGCTGGTTTGGACTGTGCTTTTGATGGTGAGAAAACCACAAGACGGGTGACCCGCTGGATATTGCAGCGTTTAGCGATTGACCGGATGTCGGTGCGTGCGGTGGCGAAAGCGCTGCGTATCGGGTGGGATTTGTGTTGCCAGCTGGCCTTAGATCAAGCACATGAGTTGATCTATCACGACCCTGACCATCTGACTGGGGTGCGTGTCATTGGGGTTGATGAGCATAAGTGGTCGCATAACCTTAAAAGCCCATGGTGATGGGTTTGTCACTGTGATTGTGGACATGACCAACAAGCCGGCGCGGTTGTTGGATGTGGTCAAAGGACGGTCCTCACAGGCGTTACAGTCCTGGTTAAACCGGAAGAGCCAGAAAACTTCCGGAGTATGCCACCGATGGTTTCAGGGAGATTATTACCGAGGCACTAGCAACTCATGCTGGTATCGGGCCGGGATCGTTTCTTTTATACGATGTCACCACCTTGCATTTCGAAACCGATACGCCCGATGATCTGCGCAAACCAGGGTTTTCCAAAGAACGCCGTGTGGAGCCACAAATCCTGGTGGGGCTTTTAACCGACTCCACGGGTTTCCCCTTAACGGTGGGGGCGTTTGGGGGAAACAAAGCTTAAAACACACACGATGTTGCCGATGATTCGGCGGATGCAGGAGGCCTACAGGCTTAGTGGTGTCACGGTTGTTGCTGATGCGGGCATGTTTTCTGCAGGGAATAAGAAAGCCATTGTGGATAGTGGGTTGCACTATCTCTTGTCGGTGAAAACCCCGAACCTTCCCGAAGTGATCGCCGAATGGAAGAAGGATAATCCCGGTACAGACTATGAGCACGGGCAGGTGTGGCGCCAACCATCGTTTACCGATGGGCGCAAAAGCGGTGCCCCGGATTCAGTGACGTTCTACCACTACTCGCGTGATCGAGCCAGACGAACACTCAGGGGTATTAACGAGCAGGTTGATAAAGCTAAACGGGCAGTCGCAGGCGAAACAAGTATTAAGCGTAATAAGTATGTGGATCTGAAAGCCCCGAACAAGAAAGTCAACTACGCCCTTGCCAAGAAGCACACCGATCTTGCTGGTATCAAAGGGTATGAAACAGACCTGGTGACGATGCCTGCCGAGGATGTGATTACGTATTATCGCAGGTTGATTAACGTGGAGCGGTCGTTTCGCATGAAGAAATCTGATCTGAAAGCCCGCCCCATCTACCACCGCACCGAGGACTCCATCAACGCCCACATCACCATCGTCACCGCAGCACTCGCTGTCGCTCACGAAATGGTGGAGTACTCCGGCATGTCGCTTAAGAAACTGGTGCGAACGCTACGGCGCTACCGAAGCTTCGAACTAGAAGTCAACGGACAAACCATCCACGCCACCGTACCCCTACCCGACAACATCCACACCCTCGTCAACAACATCCTCCACCCACCAAGGGTGCACTAAAATGAGCCAACTCGGGGCCACATAGTAGGCAAGCAGCATGAGCTCCGTGGCATGTAACTCGCTGGCGTACTTGCAGACCATATCTTCAGGTGTGATGATCCCCGACTGCTGCAAGCGCACCATGAACGTGCCGGTGCCGGTAAAAGGGTCCAACTGGACTCCGTATTTGATAAGTAGTGGGTTGCGTTAGCGAGTGCGCTCCGAGGGGGTGTGGAAAATAGGCTGCGTTAGCGGGTATCGCGTTTTGCGTTAGCGTTTGCAGCGTTTCTCCTAATCAAGCATGGTTTTATGGCTTGACCTAGCACTACTGAGTGCCGCAGCGGTCTCGTTTAAGCGTTTTCCTAGAGTTTGGGCGTCTCGCCCAAATCAGCCAACTGTTCATGTACACTATGAACACTAGGAGGTGTTTATGGATATTGTTGTCAGCAACGCAAGTCCTGACCCGATTTATGCCCAGATTAAGGATCAACTCAAGGCTGCGATCATTAACGACCAGGTTGTTCCTGGTGAGAAGCTGCCGTCGATTAGGCGTTTGGCGTCCCAGCTTCGCGTGTCGGTTATTACTACCAAGCGTGCCTACGACGAACTAGAACTTGAGGGTTTTATTGATTCTGTGCAGGGGCGGGGTAGTTTCGTTGCTTCCAAGAACACCGAGTTACTCAAGGAAGAACAGCGCAAAAAGGTCGAAGACCATTTGAAATCTGCCCTCGCGGCAGCTCCAGCCGCTGGCCTATCTATTGCCGAGTTGAAAGAACTTATTGACCTGTTAGGAGTAAGTGATGAATAGTATTGAAATCAGCGGTCTGGTGAAAAACTATCCAGGCTTCACGCTCGGTCCGCTTAATCTTCAAGTTCCTCAGGGCTCAATCGTGGGCTTCGTGGGTGAAAATGGTGCGGGTAAATCCACGACACTACGACTCATCCTTGGCCTAGCACGCCCTGATGCGGGCACGATTCGTCTGCTCGATCAGCCCGCTGGCCCGGGTCATCCAGAAGCGCGTGAGCGGGTGGGGGTGGTTTTCGACGACATCAGCCTGCCAGCCAATTTCACTGTTAAGAACGCTTGCGAGTTTGGCAAGCGCCTTTACAAGAATTGGGATTCACAAGTCTTCGCCAGTTACCGGCAGCGCTTCCAACTTGCTTCTGACAAGCGAGTTGATCAGCTCTCTCGCGGCATGCGTATGAAACTCGGGTTAGCGATGGCGCTGTCCCATGCGGCAGATTTGCTGATTTTTGATGAAGCAACCAGTGGTTTAGATCCGGTGATCCGCGATGAGGTACTCGACATTATGCTCGAATTCATCGAAGATCCGAGCCACTCTATCCTGTTTTCTTCCCACATCGTCTCCGATATTGAAAAAGCAGCTGACTACATTGCTTTCATCCACAACGGCAAGTTGAAGTTAATGGAGCAAAAAGACGAACTCTTAGAGGCTTGGCGAATAGTCGCGCTAACCAACGAGCAGGCTAACCAGCTTGATTCCACGCAAGTATTAGGGCGTCGCCGTCATGATTTTGGTCAAGAAGTAATCGTCCGTACCGGGGCAGTTCCTACTGGTGTGCAAGCTGGTAGACCCACGATTGAAGACATCATGGTTTATGCGATTAAAGGAGAAGACCAATGAGAGCCGCATTCTATAAAGACCTTATTGCGAATCGAACCTATCTGATCGTCCTAGGCGTGATAACGGCCGCAATGACAGGCCTTGGTGTTTACGCTAACGAGTTGATTATTTTCCCTTTCCTTTTCGGGATGATCGGAATGCTGCACTTCACAGGCACCTTTGCTCGTGACAGTGAGTCCAAGGTGAACCGAACGATCCTGGCTGGTCCTACTGCCAGAAGCGAACTCGTTAATCTCAACTACCTGATTACGCTCATACTTGGTGCGGTAGCATTCACGATCACAGGAGCCCTCGCCTTCCTCATGGCCGAGATGCCTTGGAAAGACACTGTTTTGGTAGCTAGTTTCGCTTTTGCAGTAACGTTACTTTTGGTCATTATTCAGCTACCGTTGTTTTACAAATATGGCCCAGAAAAAGCCAAGCTTTTCTTCGTCGCAGTGTTTATTGTTGTTTTCGCTGGCTCATCATTCATCGGCTCTAACAAGCAAATCATCTACGACTGGATCGCAAAAGCACTTACCTGGCCGCCGCTGGCTAGTGCAGGAATACTTCTAGCAGTGACACTCGCGTTCACCGCAGCTTCCCTATGGTTGAGCCGAAAGATTGTGGCAGGTCAAGAATTCTAAATTTTTAGGCATCTGGCCTTGGACAAATTCGACCATGCTCAAGTCATAGTTCGACAATAATTTCTGCGCCGGTTCTGAATACGAACCGGATCTCACCCTCATCAACCACGGCGTGGTCGATGAGTGCGGTCCACTGGGACGGCTGAAAGTGTTTGATCGGCTGGTCGGCTAGCTGTCGGTAGACGGCGATGATTGTGGCTCGACGGGCGTCTTTGGTTCTGATCTGCTCGTGGGTTTGCTGCCTGTCGGCTAGGGTTTGCTGGTATTCGGCTTCTAGTTTGGTGAAGCGGTGTAGGTAGTCATCTTGGTTTTGGCTAGCGGTCTTGATCTCGTGGATCGCAGCACGCCCATCTGTGATGTGCCGAGAATGGGAATTGGAAATAAGCCGATCGACGGTGGCAATTACCTTTTCACTGATGATCAGTTCCGTGAGTTCCTCTCCCGCGATCCAGAGGCCAGGCAATACTTCCATCCGTGGATTGGCTCCAAAGAATTCCTTCACGGATATCACAGATGGGTTCTGTGGACAGGGGATATGTCCCCTGCTGAGTTAAAGGCTCACCCACTTATCGCGGAACGAGTCAAGGCAGTGCATGACTTTAGATTGCAGAGTTCGAGTACACAGACTGTCAGACTCGCAGGTAAACCTCAACGGTTCCACGTTGAAAATATGCCGGATGGAAAATCAATTGTGGTTCCCAAAGTCTCATCGGAACGGAGGAGGTACATTCCTCTGGGGATGATTGAGCCTGATACCTTCGCATCGGATTTGGTATTCCTTATCCCGAACGCGTCGTTGTTCCTCCTTGGGGTTCTTCATTCTGAGATTCATAACGTGTGGATGAGAGCAGTTGCGGGGCGGCTGAAAAGCGATTACCGCTACTCTGCAGGAGTTGTCTACAACAACTTTGTCTTCCCCGAGGCTACAGATGAACAACGAAAAGACGTGGAGGAGGCGGCACAGCGGGTTCTGAACGCGCGTGGGAATTACAAAGACGTAACGCTTGCGGATATGTACGACCCGGATGATGAATGGATGTACCCGGAGCTCTTCGCAGCGCATTCCGAACTCGACAGCGCAGTGGCGCAATGTTACGGCTTCGCACTGGACGGTTTAGAACACGATGAAAGGGAACAGTTCATTCTCTCAGAGCTTCTGACACGCCACGCCAAGATAGTATCCTAGAGGGTATTCTCGCACCTCGTACGGTTGTTCTAACTTGTTCGCGGTGGATGTGGCATGGCCTTGCTAAGTTGTAAGGCATGAGTCGGATATTGGCTGTGGCAGACGCGCTGAGGCTGGTGCGGGTGCGGGAAGAATCACCTGCATGGTCGCTGCTCGCGGCCACAAACGCGCCGGTTATTCTGGCGGTGCTTGCCGAGGTCTTCCGGGGAGACAACCGTACGTTGGCAGGAACGGAACTATTCCTTGCCGTAGACCCGCTGCTTGTCGACATTCGCGAGTCCACAGGACTGGAGTTACCTAAGTCTGCGGTGGCGTACGTGGGGGACTGGGTGAAGGCTGGCTACCTCGTGCGACGAAGCCCGCAGGGAGAAACTGAGGAGTTCTACGAGCTGTCCTCCGACGCGCACGTTGCACTCGACTACATCGCAGAAATCGTTGAACCACAGCGTGTGGTCACAGGCTCCCGGCTAGGAACCGTATACACGGGGCTCAGCGATCTGGCGGCAGACACCGACCCGGATGAGCAGGCGGCAATCACCCGGCTGGAAGCACAGCGTGATCAGCTCCAAGAACGGATCGACACTATCCGTGAACGGGGTATCAGCGTCGTCGACGACGACCGGGCCGTGGAAAAAGCCCGCGAGGTGCTGTCACTCGCGCGGGTGCTGCCCACAGACTTTGCGCGCATGCGCACGGATGTGGAAAAAGTAGACAGCAGCCTGCGCGAATCAATCGTGGAATCGACGCTCAACGCCGGAGAAGTGCTAGACAACGTCTTCCGAGGAGTTGATCTCATCCAGGAATCCGAAGCTGGGCGGGCCTTTAGAGGGTTCTACGAGGTGTTTCTCAATAACGAACGCTCCGCACGGATCGACGCGGTCATCGATTCCATCATGGAACGCCCATTTACGCAAAAACTCTCCGTTGAAGAACGCGACGAACTGCGCAGTCTCATGCGCATCCTCGACGAATCCTCCGGCCAGGTACATGACTCCATGACGGGGCTTTCCCGGTCGCTGCGTAGGTTTGTGCAGTCACGCGAAGCAGAATCCCAGCAAGCGCTCATCACCTCCATCAACGAGGCAGGACGGATCGCAATGAGAGTTGGGAAGGCGGGAATCGCCTCCAACACAAAGATCGGTGTGGAGCTCGAGCTGACCACCCGGCAACCGCAATCCATTGCCTCCTGGAACCTCTACGATCCTTCCGATTACCGCATCGAAAGTGACCTTGTTGAAGCGGAAGCCGGAACCATTGACCTCGTGGCGCTGCAGCGGCGCATCCGAGAAACAGAAATCGACTGGCAGGAGTTGTCTGGCAACATCAACGCGCTTGTCACACGCCGAGGCCAGGCCACGATCGCTGATGTGCTGACCGAATTCCCCGCCACGCAGGGGCTCGCCAGCGTCGTGGGTTTAATCAAGCTGGGTGCCCGTCATGGGCAGCGCGCCGATGGCAGCGAACTCCTTCGGTGGACATCGGCAACCGGGAAGAAGAGACAAGCACGCGTAAATCGGTGCGTTTTCACCGAATGTGTGCCGGAGACATATCACTCGCGGATCTTTGGAGGTAGCCATGGATGAGCAGATTCACCTGACGGAAACAGACACAGGAACGCTCACCCTCAGCCAGCGAAAAGCTCTCGTCAAGCTGATCAAGGGGCCGTTTATCACCACTACAACCCCAGCAGACCGAGAAGACTTCCGCGTGATCGTCGAGTCACGCGCGCTGCTTTCGCAGCAGCTCGATAACCTCTTCCTGACCCTCGTCGTCGATGAAACGGCGGGAGTCGCCTACACCAAGGTATGGGATACAGAGGTCGACGGTGCCCGCACGCTCCTGCGCGCAAAGCCGTTGACCTTCGTAGAGACGGTCATCATCCTGCACCTGCGCCGGCAGCTGGCAAAATCGAACCCAAATGAGCGCACGATTGTGGAAAAACAGGAGGTCTTCGAAGCCACCGCCCCCTACCAGACGGCGCAGGGAACCGACCACACGAAGCAGGAGAAGCATTTCGACACGGCATGGAACTCCCTAGCAAAGGCGAGAGTTGTCACTGAGACATCAACACCCGGGCGCTGGGAAGTGTCCCACGTCCTGCGCGTGGCATTTTCCAGCGACGAGATTAAGGCCGTGACCGCAAGCTTTACCCACCTTCTGGAGGATTCCCATGACTAGCACCATCGCCCCAGGCCAGTACCGCCTCACCACCCTGCAGGTGTACAACTGGGGTACATTCAACGGTCTCCACACGGTCGACGTCGCGCGCGCCGGGTTCCTCATCTTCGGCCCCTCTGGGTCGGGCAAGTCCACGCTTATCGACGCGGTTTCGACCATCCTGGGTTCCCCCGGACGTCACCGTTTTAACGCCGCAGCAACCGAATCCGGGAAGAAATCCGGCCGAGATCTGGTCACCTACTGCCGTGGTGCGTGGCAAAAGGAACACGACGCGGATCTTGATGATGTTACCCGATCCTTCCTGCGCCCCGGACCGATGTGGAGTGGGGTAGGTCTCCACTTCAGTGACGACGACGGCGGGGAGATCACTGCACTTCGCATCATGTGCCTGACCGCCAATACGACGACGCAGTCGGAGGTGAAAAACCTCTTTCTGCTTCTCCCCGGCAAGGTGAGTCTCGTCGACTGCGAGGAGCTTGGCAAACACAGCGCCGGGCAAGCCGATGCCAAGAAACAGTTCCCGGACCTCATCGCCATCAATCGCAACCTGTCACCCTTTTCTGCAGCGTTGCGCAAACGCTTGGGGATCGCGGATGAAAAGGCCATCGAGCTGTTGCAACGCACACAATCCGCAAAGACCCTGGGCGATTTGAACCAGCTCATGCGGGACTTCATGCTGCCGGAGCCCGCGACATTCAAGATCGCTGACGATGCTGCCGAGAACTTCACGGAGCTAAAGACGGCGCATGCAACGGTGGTGACAGCCCGCAACCAGATAAACAAGCTCCGCCCCATCCGAGACAGCGCAGATAAACACGCGGAGCTCACGAAAACGATTCGTGACTACACGATGGATCTGGATGCCGTCCCCGTATACGCCAACACCCAGCGGCTCGGCTTCGCCCGGTCGGATCTGCGTACGAACCAGGGGGAACTCGACGATGCCCAGGCAAGCCTCGAAACCGTGCAGGAAAAAGCGGCGGAGCTGGCCGAGAGGGTGACGAACCTCCACGTCGCGATCAGGGGAGAAAAAGACGACGGAATTACGGCCGCAGAACACCGCCGTGACAAGCTCCGCGACGAGTGCGCTCGCGTCGAAAATGAAGCGAAGAAGTTCTTTACCGTTCTGTCGGAACTGACTCCGTTCCAACCCGCCAGCCAAGAAGACTTCATTAACCTCCGCGTACAGCTGGAAGAAGAGATTGCGGACATTGAAGCAAGGCAACAGACCTACGGGGACACCCGCACCGATATCTACTCCCGCCTCAGTACCCTCAAACAGGCAATCGACCAGGGGGAAAAAGATATCAGAATGGCGGAGAAGTTCCGGTCCAACATGGATCCTCGGCTTCTTCGCGCCCGAGAACGCATCTGCGAGATCACAGGAATTGCCCGAGGATCCTTGCCGTTTGTCGCTGACCTCATTCATATCGCCCCAGCTTTTGCGCAGTGGCAGCCCGCAGCCGAACGGGTCATGGGAGGGTTTGCCAGGATGCTCCTCGTCCCCGACGAGTTTTATCCCCAGGTCGCAGCCGCTGTGGACGCCACGCATCTCGGCACAAAGCTCACCTACCAGGACATTGATGCGAAGCTGGCATCCCTGCGGCCGCAAGCTATTTCCGCGCAGAGCCTAGCCGCCACCATCGTCGTTGAACATGGACGCTATGAAGGCTGGATCCAGCACCAGCTATCCACCCGCTTTGATCACGTTCGCTCGGAATCGATCGAGGAGTTTCGCTCCCACCGGCGCGCAGTCACCAAAGCCGGGCAGCTTCGCGACGGTAGCCGCCACGTCAAAGATGATCGCTCCCGTATCGACGACCGTTCCCGGTGGGTACTGTTCGAAAACTCAGATGCCCGCATCGACGTGCTCACCGCCCAACAGCGCCAGCGGAAAAACGAACTGAACGCCGTGGCGGAGGAACAAAAACAGTTCGAATCCAAGGCAAAAGCCGATGCGGCCCGCATCGTCAGCGCCAGGCGGGCGCTGGAGACAGAAAAATTTGCGCAAATCGACGTTTCTGGAGCCCAAAACTTGCTGGACGAGGCGCAAAAAGACCTCGATGCCCTGGTAGACAACAACGATCGACTAGCCGGACTACAAGCAGAGCTGCGGACCGCGCTTGGTTTGACGAACCTCCAGGAGACAGAGAAGGCCAGCCTGCAACAGCGGATCGGTGTTGCCCGGGACCGCGTATCGGAGGCAACGGCTACAATCGAGCGGCTGACAAGTCAGCTCGCGGGTGCCGAGCCACTTCCACCGGAGGTCGAAAGACGGATCGCCGGTCGGATGAAGGCGTACGCTCGTGCCATCAACGCGTCCAATATCGATGCCGCAACGATTGAGGTGGAGAGGAAAATACGGGTAGACAAGTCCGCCGCAGAGGGGCAGTGCTCCAACCTCCACAACTCGATCAAGCTTGCAATGAACCGTTATCTTGATGCCTGGCCTGAGCGTCAGGGTGATCTCACCCCGGAAGTTGAGGCGCTGGGTGATTTTCTCGCAGAGCTGCAACGGTTGGAGGATGACGATCTTCCCCGGTTTGAGTCCAATTTCCGGGAGCTTCTTTTTGACCAGACGAACACCCATCTGGGACGGTTACGTCGAGAGATCGCCACGGCGGCGAGCTCCATCCGGAAAGAAATCGACCGGCTGAACGAGTCGCTGACCCTTGTGGATTTCTACCCCGGTCGCACACTGCAGATTGAAGTCCGTGAGTCCCAACCTGCGGAAGCGAGGGACTTTGCCCGCAAACTCGCTGCGGCAGTCGACGGCACTCTTGAAAATGACGAAGGTGCTGCAGAACAGCGCTTCGAGCGGTTATCTGCGGTCATCGAGGATCTCGTAGAAAGCGATACGACAACCGCCAGGCAGCGTAAACTTCGCCTAGATACGCGCTGGCACGTTGCGTTTTACGGAGTCGAGGTGGATGCCGACGGCAATCGCGGTGCCGTATACGACTCCGCCGAGGGACTCTCCGGTGGACAGGCGCAGAAGCTTTCCAGTTTCTGCTTGGCGGCGGCACTCCGTTTCCGGCTCACGGGTATGGGGGAACCGCCGGCGAAAGCGAGGAAATCCCGCGTGGTCGTCGGCGAGGATGTCTATCCCCACTACGGCACGATTATTCTTGACGAAGCCTTCGACCGCGCCGACGCGGAATTCACCCGTACCTCCATGGAGGTCTTTGATCGCTTTGGTTTCCACATGATTCTCGCCACACCGGAAAAGCTCCTGCAACCGGTGGAGGACTATATCGGCGGCGTGCTTATGGTGGAGTGCCCGGACCGGAAGCACTCCCAGACGGCTGCCCTCACCATCGAGGAAGCTGAGACGTATGCGGACGACTAAGGATGTAGAGAAACGCGCAGCAACCTTCTATCGGAATAACAGCACCGATTGGCTGGCTGGTAACTTTTCACCACTTGCAATAAACCTCCAACCACCGACAGCCCGCGACGTTGACGAAGACGGCGGAGAGGCATTCCGCCGGTGGAAAGGGGAGTGGGCGAGTCACTGGGCACCGGTGGAATACGCGGACAAGCGACTGGGAGTGTACGGCGTGTACTCGGTGCCCACCCGCCTTGTCATCGATTCACCGGAGATGGCAGCACGCCTAGCCGGCACCACACACCAGTGGGAGCACCTCGTCAGGGTGCTGGAGCTCCTGGTCGCAGATTTAGGGGAGGAGATTCCCAGCACTACGGTGCGCGAGGTGCTGGCCCGCAAAGCCACGGCGTGGGAAACGTGGAGCGATGTGACTGTCGACCAATTCGTCGCCGTTACCCGCTGGCTACACACCCACAACGCGTCAGCCTACTACCAGCGTGAACTTCCCATCATGGGGGTGGATACCAAATGGTTGGAAAACCACGGAGGACTCGTGCGCGCGTTAGTCGGCGAACCGGTATTCAAACCGAAGCCCGTCATGGTGGAGCTGCGGAGCCTCGATCCGGAGGTGCCGGTAATCGGCGGGCTCGATCACGTCAGTGCCGAGGCCGCGGCACTTTCTGGTGTACCAGTCGGTTTTGCACAGGTTGTGATTGTGGAGAATTACACCACCTTTATTGCACTGCCGCAGTTGCCAGAGACCCTCGCTGTATACGGTGGCGGCTTCTCGGTTTCCGAACGAATCGGCTTCATCGGTGCAAACGTACCGGTTTGGTATTGGAGTGACCTGGATACAGCCGGGTTTGCCATGCTCACCCGCGTGCGCTCCCGCCTGCCCCAGGTGCGATCCGTACTCATGGATCTCGACACCACGCTAAGTCATCTCCCCTTTGCCGTAGAGGAAACGCAGACAACGGCCGTCTCCGAAGAGCTGCTACACGCAGACGAACAGGCGACACTCGCCCTGCTCCGCGAGCGTGCCGAGGGTTCCTGCTTGCGCATCGAGCAGGAACGCATCGGGTTCGCGTGGGCGAGGCAAAAACTGCAGGAACTTACCTGGTAGAGCCAGCAATCCTACGGGTAGGGTGGGGGTATGCGTTTATGGTCCCTCCACGCCAGCCACCTCGACCGCCAAGGGCTTGTTGCCTGCTGGCGGGAATCGCTGCTCGCCCAGAAGGTGCTGGCAGGCAAGACGACGGGCTACCGCAATCACCCGCAGCTGACGAGGTTTCGGCAGCAGCCGGATCCGATGGCTTCGATCGGCTGTTTCCTCGCTGGCATACAGGCCGAAGCGACGGCGCGGGGCTACAACTTCGATGCCTCGAAAATTGGGGTGCAGGGTGCCGCTGGCGTGCCACAGATCCCGGTCACATCCGGCCAACTGGACTACGAGTGGGAACACTTGGGCAAGAAGATCGCCACGCGGTCGCCGGAGTTTCCGCGCGCGCCACACCCCACCCCGCACCCCCTGTTTCATGTCGTGCCAGGGGGTGTAGCCGATTGGGAGGTGACAGGATAAAATACGGGCCATGGGTTTGAATTACCGCCAGCGCAAAAAGACTGGCAAGGACAGCTGGATTAACATCTCCGGCTCTGGAGCATCTTTTTCCAAGCGCATCGGGCCGGTGACCTTCAACTCCCGCGGAGGCTTCTACGTCAACCTCCCCGGAGGGATGCACTACCGGGGTCGCTGGAAGAAATAGCAAAAATAACAGGCGGGTGGCTTCGTGCCATCCGCCTTTTGTCTGCCTAAAACTCCCGGTTTCTGCGGTAAACCCCGAGGTGGTTGCCCATATCCGTGGTGAAGGGGTGGGGTTTTAGCGGGGGAGGCAGTACCGGCCGTCGGGAAGCTGCTCCGCCAGACCATCCTCCAGCAGGCTGTAAAGCGCCCGGGAGCGCTGCGCCGCATCGGGCCACGCATGGTCGATGGAGGCAAGTGGCTCGTCGGCATCCCGCAGCAGCGCCATGATCTTGCCACGCACCTGCCGGTCGGTGCCCGCGAACTTCTGCACCCGCTTCCTCTTCTCTTCTTGTTCGGCTTCCGTCGGCATCGGCTTGCCGGCCGCCACCCACGCGCACTGGTCGGCCAGCGGGCAGGATTCGCATTGGGGGTTCGTCGCCGTGCACACGAGCGCCCCGAGTTCCATGAGTGCCACGGAAAGCTCCGGTTCTGGCGCCGTAATCCGTGCTAGGTCCCCCTTTCTTGCGGGTGGGGTGAGGTAGGTGGCGTCGAACAGCCGGTAGTGCACCCGCCTCACGTTCACATCCACCACGGGTACGGGCGCACCGAACGCGAACGCCGCCACGGCCCTTGCCGTATAGTCCCCGATTCCCGGTAGCTCCAGGAGCTTGTCGACGCTTCGGGGTACGGTCCCCTTCATCTTCTCGGCTGCCTGTTTGAGCCACAGCGCGCGCCGCGGGTACCCGAGGCGGCCCCAGGCCCGCAGCACGTCGGAGGTGTCCGCAGCGGCGAGATCCGCAGGGGTCGGCCACTTGTCCATCCACTCCCGCCAGGCGGGGATGACGCGGGAGACGGGGGTCTGTTGGCTCATGACCTCGGAGACGAGGACTGCCCACGCACTCGTGCCTTCTTCACGCCAGGGGAGATCCCGGCCGCAACGCCGGTACCACGAAATGAGGGGTAAGTAGTCGAATTCCACGCTCTTGACTGTAACAATAGTGTGTATGACACCAAATGAAGCGTGGAATGCGCTGGAAGAGGGAAATACTAGATTCGCTGAGTCCAAGGTCACGGCACCGCACCGCGATGAGCCGCGGCGGGCGGAGCTCGTGGAAGGCCAGAAGCCATTCGCGTGCGTTTTGGCCTGTTCGGATTCGCGGGTACCGGTGGAGCTCATCTTTGACCAGGGGCTGGGCGACATTTTCGTCATCCGCACCGCCGGCGAGGTCGTAGACATGGGCGTGCTTGCCTCCCTCGAGTTTGCCGTCGAGGGGCTCGGCGTGGATATCGTTGTTGTGCTCGGGCACGAGTCCTGTGGCGCCGTCGGTGCGACGAAGAAGGCGCTGGAAGGTGGGGGCATTCCCGACGGCTTCCAGCGCGTGTTGGTGGAAGACATCGCGCCGAGCCTCTTCGCCGCCCGCGACGAGGGCAAGACAACCGCCAAGGACTACGAGGAACGCCACGTGGTGGAGACCGTCAGCCAGATCCTGTCGCGCTGCCCGAAGATCCGTGAGGCTGCAGATGCCGGGGACTGCGCCGTTGTCGGCGCGCGCTACGAGCTCGGCAGCGGCCGGGTGACACGCCTGGTTTAGACACGCGGAACCCATTATCCGCAGATAATCGCCGGTAGGGGCATAAGCTTGTGGCTATGAGCAACAAGAGGCCCCTGCCGGACGTTATCTACACCCGCCGACGCGTCGCCGCCATTGTCGTGGTGCTCGTCGTCATTGCCCTCATTCTGCTGCTATTTAACCTGCTCGGTGGCAAGGATAAGCAGGCCGACCCGGCCGCCGAAACCACCGTGTCCCAGACCTCTGAGCCGTCGCTGACGTCGCAGCCGTCCACCACCACGGAGACCTCGACGGCGACGACGGTGACGGAGACGACAACGGGAACCACCGGAGCGTCGACAAGCCACACCACCACGACCAACGCCGCAGCCAACAAGAAAACGTGTGAGCTGAAGGACCTGGAGGTCACGGCAAGCACCGACCAGCCGAACTACACCGGCGACCAGCGACCCACGTTCTACGCCACCGTCCACAACCCGACGGGTGCCGACTGCGAGATCAACCTCAACGATCACCCGCTCGCCTTTGAGGTGTACAACCTCGCCACCAATGAGCGCGTGTGGAGCGATATTGACTGCAACGATTCCGAGGGTCGCGGCAGGGAGACCTTTGCCAAGGGCACTGACAAGTATTACCAGGCGGTCTGGTCCCGCGCCGGGTCCGCCCCGAATGCCTGCGACAACCGCCAGCAGGTTCCCCCGGGCAGCTACTACCTTCACACCCTCGTCGGCGACAACCACTCCGACGCGGTGACGTTCAATATCCGCTAGTTGTCCAACGAGTTGGACACGTTTTAAGGACAAGCTCTGAGGACAAGTTTTAACGAGTTGGACAAGCTTTAAGGACAAGGTCACTAGATGGCGCCATGTAGTGCCATCTAGTCAAGAAAAGGACGGTGCGGCACAACGCACCGTCTTTTTAATACCCCGTCACCACCCACATAAACTCCCGCGCCTTCGTCAGCGGATGCTCCGGGAAAAGCATGTCATACTGGATCTGCTCGCCACGGCTCAACGCGAAACCACCCGTCTCACCCGTATACGGATCCTCCGTCCACGGCGTCTCATTATCAAACCCCGTATTCGCGAACACCGCCTTATCCCGGTAGCCAATATCCCCAATTTCAGAGAATAACGCCTGGATCTCGCGCATTTCCTCTCCGTGGAGTTGGATGGAAACCATATAATCTGTCCCACCCGTCTCCCCATTCTTCACCTTCGCAATAACAGCCACGCACCGCGTGTCACTCGCCGTGAACCCCGGAGAGGCATATAACAACGCCGCATTTTCCGGCAATTGTTCCTGGACAGCCGGGATAAGCGTGGCAATGTCCGTCGGCAGCATCTCGTCGGCAGGAAGCGGACTGAAAACGGCGAAGCCCTCGAAGTGCTCCTCATGGAAGAGGTACGTTGTCGCGTCTTCCGGGGCATCGCCGAGGGTGGCCTCCGTCTTCTTCATGTACTCGGGCAGGTGCATTTTCTTCACGCTGCCACCCTAGCGCAGGATTTTCAGGGCCTCGGTGAGCGTGGCGACCTGCCTTACCCCCATACCCGCCACTTTTGGCTTATCACCTGCGGGAATGATCGCCATTTTGTAACCCAGGCGGGCGGCCTCCTGGAGCCTGCGGGTGATGTTGGGCACGCGCCGGATCTCACCGGCAAGTCCCACCTCCCCAAGGACAACGAGGCGGGCGGGCAGGCTCGTCTTCTTCATCGCCGAGGCGGTGGCCAGCGCGACGGCGAGGTCGGTGGCGGGCTCCTTAATCTTCATGCCACCGACGGTTGCCACGTAGGCATCCTTATCGGAGGTTTTCACGCCGGCGCGGGATTGCAGCACAGCCAGCACCATTGGCACCCGGTTATAGTCGAGGCCGGTGACCTGGCGGCGGGGATTCTTGGTCTGTGTCTCCACCATGAGGGCCTGTACCTCAGCGAGCATGGGGCGCACACCGTCCATGGCGACGGTAACGGCGGTGCCGTCGGGGGTGGCATCCCGGTGGGAGAGGAACAGGCCACTGGGGTCCTCAACCTCCTTGATGCCGTCGGATTGCTGCTCAAAGCAGCCAACCTCGTCGGTGGCGCCGAAGCGGTTCTTGATGCCACGGAGCATTCGCAGGTTGGAGTTCGTGTCGCCCTCAAAGTTGAGCACAACATCGACGAGGTGCTCGAGGACGCGAGGGCCGGCGACGTTTCCGTCCTTGGTCACATGGCCAACAAGCAGCAGCGGGATGCCCGTCGTCTTTGCCAGCGCAGTAAGCTGCGCCGTGACGGCGCGGGATTGGGCGACACCGCCGGCAACGCCCTCCACCCCCGGGGCATGCATCGTCTGCACGGAGTCCACGATCACAAGCGAGGGCTTCACCTGGTTGACATGCCCCGCAACCACATCGAGGTTCGACTCGGCGGCGAGGAACAGCGTGTCGTGCAGCGCGCCCGTGCGTTCCGCACGCATCCGCACCTGCCCCGCCGACTCCTCGGCGGTCACGTACAGGGCGGTGCGCCCAAGCGATGCCCAGCGGCTGGCGACCTCCAGCAGCAGCGTGGACTTGCCCACACCCGGTTCCCCGGCAAGGAGAACAACGGACCCCTTGACAATCCCGGCACCCAGCACGCGGTCCAGCTCCCCGATGCCGGTGGGGACGGCCTTTGCGGTTGCACCCTTCACCTTCGTGATGGGGGTCGCAGGCGAGGTGGGGGTGAGCGCCTGGATCGTGCGCGCCTGCCCGGAGCGGGAGCCGGACGGGCTCGTAGCCACGGCCTGCTCCTCGAGGGTTCCCCACGCGCCGCACTCGGGGCAGCGCCCCAGCCACTTCGGTGTTGAATACCCGCACTCCGTGCACACATGCACGCTTTTCTGCTTCTTCGCCACAGGTAGAATCCCCTTTCTTCTTTTCACACTCTAACCGATGGCCGGGTCGCGTGTCCGTGCATGTTGCAGGGTGGTGGGCAGGCCGGTGACATCACTGGTTCCGCCCTGCGTGCTGGGCCGCACATTCGCCGGTGGACAGGGTTGGACGGGGGAGCTAGAGAGCAGCGCGGTGCGCCACGCTGTGGTGGTCACAGCGCGGGGCAGCACGCTGTGTTGGTATGTCGGCGCACACAAAAGCACCCCGCGAACGATCGTGCGGGGTGCTGGGTTCGCCCGGGGCGAAAAGTTAGAGTTCCTTGGAAACAGGAGCGTTGACGGTGATGTCGCCGTTGGAGAAGCTAAACGTCACGGTGCGCTGCTGGCCGGGAACCGCACCCGGATCGGCGATGGTGGCGATACCGTACTCGGCGCACATCGCATCGCGGGATGCAGACGGCTGCACCTCGTTCTGGCGAGGCGTGTTGATAACCAGCGAGCAGCCAGAGCCAATGTGCGGGTTAGCAGCAACATTCACGGGCGTGTTCTCCACCTTCACGCCCTGAAGAACAACAGCCTCGCCGGCCTTCTTCTCGTCGTTCATCGCGGTGAACTTCAGGGAAGCCTGGTTGGAGTCATTCACCAGCACCGTCACGTCGCGGACGTACACGGCAGCGTCCTCGGTCTGGCCGGAAGCCCCGTCGACGGCTGCAACCTGGTCAGCGGTTTGAGAGATCTGGCCTGCGCCACAGGCGGTGAGGCCGAGGGATGCAGCGCCAAGCACTGCGACAATGAGAGCGGAGCGGGTCTTCACTAAAGTTTCCTCCAACTGAGAAGTTCTTTATAATCGTCTACTCACTCACCTTAATCTTTCTGCACATTGATTACCTACCAGGTAGGGGAGAACGGGGGCAATCAAATAGGTGACAACGTAGTACAAAAGGGTGTAATGCGTCATCTGGTAAAATGTGGTAACGCACGACGGACCCGTGCCGGCTGAACGGTGTGGCACAGGTCAGTGGTGTAGATGTCAGCCACACGAGTGACCCAGGTGACCTGGGGGACCCGGTTGGCGTAGCATGGCATCACATTACGGAACATCGCCTGAGTAGGCGTAACCCCGTGAGATTCAGTACTATGCTGGGGACGTTCGGAACGTTCACGGAGACGTTCAAGGAGAGGTTCGAGGAGAGACTATGGAATTCAACGTCGGGGATATTGTTGTCTACCCGCACCACGGTGCCGCTGAGGTCGCAAAGACGGAGCAGCGTGAGCACAAGGGGGAGATGACAGATTTCCTGGTCTTGAAGATTCTCCACTCCGACCTCGTGGTTCGCGTCCCCGTCGCTAACGCCGAGTACGTCGGTGTGCGCGATGTCGTTGGCAAGGAAGGCCTGGAGAAGGTCTTCGGGATGCTGCGTGAGACGGACGTGGAAGAGGCCGGCAACTGGTCCCGTCGCTACAAGGCGAACCAGGAGCGCCTGGCGTCTGGCGACGTGAACAAGGTTGCCGAAGTCGTTCGTGACCTGTGGCGCCGCGATCAGGATCGTGGGCTTTCCGCTGGCGAGAAGCGCATGCTGGCCAAGGCTCGTCAGATCCTCGTCGGGGAGCTTGCGCTTGCTGGTCCTGTCGACGATAAGCTTGCCGACGATTTCGAGGCGCGCCTCACCGAGGAGCTGAACCGTCAGCGTGAGGCACGCGCCCCCAAGCTCGCCTCCGAGCTGGAGCCAGAAGAGGCCGACATCGACCTCGACGATATCGATTTCGACGACGAGTAATCATCGACGCATGGAGATGAGGATCTACGCTCTGGTCGCCGCCGCAGGAAAGGGCACCCGGCTGGGAGCCGACTTGCCCAAGGCCTACGTTTCCTTGCGTGGACGGACGCTGCTCGAGCGCTCCGTCGCGGCGATCGAGACGGCCGAGGTTGCCGACGAGATCCTCGTCATCATTCACCCCGAGATGGAGGACTACGCGCGTCGTGTCCTCGACGGCCACGACATCACGTTTGTGCACGGTGGTGCCGAGCGTTTCGACTCCGTCGCCCAAGGCCTCAAGGCCATACCTGATGCCGACGGCGTCGTCCTCATCCACGATGCCGCCCGTGCGCTCACCCCGCCGGGGCTCATTGCTCGCGTCGCCCGCGCCGTCCTCGAGGGTAACGAGGCGGTCATTCCGACGATCCCGGTCGCCGATACGATCAAGGTGGTCAAGGACCACGCCGTTATCGACACCCCGGATCGTTCCACGCTGCGCGCCGTTCAGACCCCGCAGGGCTTCAACCTCGCTGCCCTCCGCGCCGCCAACGAGGAATTCTTCGCCCACCCCTTCGACGCCACCGACGATGCCTCCATCATGGAGCACGCCGGCCATACAGTGACCACTGTCACCGGCGACCCGATGGCCTTCAAGATCACCACGCCCATCGACCTCCTGCTCGCCGAGCACATCGCCGGCGAGGCGGAGGAGACAGTTTTCGAGGTCCCCAGTGAAACTACAGAAACTCCCTAGAACCGGCATCGGCTTCGACGCCCACCGCATCGAACCCGGCAAGCCCTGCATGATCGCCTGCCTATCCTTCCCCGCCGACGACGGCTGTGAGGGCCACTCCGACGGGGATCTCGTCGCCCATGCGCTTGTCGACGCCCTGTTGTCCGCATCCCACCTAGGAGACCTCGGTTCGTTCGTCGGTGTGGACCTCCCGGAAACGAAAGGCATTTCTGGTACTGCTTTGCTCAAGGCTGCTCGAGCAAAGCTCGAGCAGGAGGGGGTCACCATCGGTAACGTCGCCTGCCAGCTCGTGGGTCAAACCCCAAAGATGGGGCCGCGCCGAGCGGAGGCGGAAGCCGCGATAGAGAAGATTCTCGGCTGCCCCGTGTCCATCTCCGCAACGACGACGGACCACATGGGCTTTACCGGCTCCGGTGAGGGGAGAGCTGCGGTAGCGACTGCGCTCGTCTACTAGACTGTGGTGCGTGACTTTCCGCATTTATGATTCCAAGACACGCACGCTCCAGGACTTTGTCCCGGTTCGCCCCGGGCACGCATCTGTGTACCTGTGTGGCGCCACCGTTCAATCGATCCCGCACATCGGCCACGTCCGCAGCGGTGTTGCCTTCGATATCTTGCGGAACTGGCTGGAGGCCAAGGGGTTAGACACGGCGTTTGTCCGCAACGTCACAAATATTGATGACAAGATCCTCACCAAAGCCGCAGAAAACGGCCGCCCCTGGTGGGAGTGGGCGGCAACGCACGAGCGCGCCTTCAACGAGGCCTATCGCATCCTCGGTGTCACACCCCCATCGATCGAGCCGCGCGCCACGGGGCACATCACCGAGATTATCGAGTACATGCAGCGCATTATCGATAACGGCCACGGCTACGCCGCCGACGGCAACGTTTACGCCACCCCTGCCACCATTGAGGGCTACGGGGAGCTGTCCGGCCAGCGCATCGACGAGCTGGACCAGGGCGAATCGGCGGGCACCGGCAAGCGCGATCCGCGCGATTTCACCCTCTGGAAGGCCGCCAAGCCCGGCGAACCCTCCTGGCCCACCCCGTGGGGCCCCGGCCGCCCCGGCTGGCACATCGAGTGCACGGCCATGTCCACTAAGTACCTCGGGTCAGAGTTCGACATCCACTGCGGTGGCCTCGACCTCAAGTTCCCCCACCACGAAAACGAGATCGCCCAGGCCACCGCCGCCGGCGACAAGTTCGCCCGCTACTGGATGCACAACGGCTGGGTGACGATGTCCGGCGAGAAGATGTCCAAGTCGCTCGGCAACGTCCTCTCCGTCCCCAACGTCGTCGAGCTCGTCCGCCCGGTGGAGCTGCGCTACTACCTGGGCTCTGCACACTACCGTTCCATGCTCGAGTACTCCGAGGGTGCCCTCCACGAGGCCGCCGTCGGCTACCGCCGCATCGAGGACTTCGTCAACAGTCAGGGCCCGGTCACCCCGGGAACGCTGCCCGAGCAGTTCGTCAACGCGCTTGACGACGACCTCGGTGTCCCCGCCGCCCTCGCCGTCGTCCACACCACGGTTCGCGAGGGCAACGCCCACCCAGAGAAGGCCGCAGAGCTTGCCAGCCAGGTCCGCGCGATGACGGCCATCCTCGGCGTCGACCCGCAGTCGGAGACCTGGGCATCCGCCAATTCGGATTCTTCCGACGCATTGGCTAAGCTCGTCGAGGTTCAAATCCAAAAGCGCCAAAAGGCCCGCGAAGAAAAAGACTGGGCCACCGCCGACGCTGTGCGCGACACCCTCGCCGCAGCAGGCATCGAACTGAAAGACGGCGCCGACGGCACGACGTGGAAGGTAGTAAATGGTTAAGAGGATTAAGGGCTCCGGCGGACAGCGCCGGCGTGGACTAAAAGGCAAAGGGCCGACCCCGAAGGCCGTCGATCGCGTCTACCACAAGGCCCACAAGGCGGCCGAGGCGAAGAAGCGGTCCGATTCCGGCCGCCACTACAAGCCAAATATGTCCGATGAGCTCGTCGTCGGCCGTAACCCCGTCATCGAGTGCCTGCACGCCAAGGTGCCCGCCGTCGCCATGTTCGTCGCCATCGGCACGAAGAATGACCAGCGTCTTGTCGAGGCCGTGAACATCGCCGCTTCCCGTTCCATCCCGATCGTCGAAGTGTCCAAGCAGAAGCTGGACGAGATGACGGGCAACGGCCTCCACCAGGGCATTGGCCTGCAAATCCCCGAGTATCACTACGCGGACCTCGAAGACCTCATCACCCACGACGGCATGGTTGTCTTCCTCGACAACATCACCGACCCCCGCAACCTCGGCGCCGTTATCCGCTCCGTGGCGGCCTTCGGTGCCGACGGTGTTGTCATCCCCGAGCGTCGCTCCGCCTCCGTCACGGCCGTGACGTGGCGCAGCTCCGCCGGAACCGCAGCCCGCGTGCCGGTGGCCAAGGTCACCAACATGACGCGCGCCCTGAAGCAGTTCCAAGAGGCCGGCTACCAGGCGATCGGCCTCGATGCTGGCGGTGAGCACACCCATGACTCCTACGACGGCACGGGCCCCGTGGTCATCGTCGTCGGCTCCGAGGGCAAGGGACTGTCCCGCCTGGTGAAGGAGACATGCGACACGATCGTCACCATCCCGATGGAGGGTTGGGTCGAGTCCCTCAACGCCTCCGTGGCAGCTGGTGTGGTGTTGGCAGAGTTCGCCCGCCAGAGGCGCAACAAAGCGGCTGCAGCCGTAGCAGAAGAGCAATAAAGGAGCTGAGCGATGCTCTGGATCATCCTCTTAGCGCTGACCCCGTATTGTTTTTATGCGGTGTCCGGGCCGGGCGACAATCGTCACCGCACCGGATGGAAGGTTGTGTTGGGGCTCGTGGGTGTTATGGCGCTCCTCCTTCTCGGAGGGGTTCTTGGGCATGTCTCCGATGTACCTGCCCGGTTGCAGGGCTTATGCCTTCTGCTATTCGGCAGTGCGCAGCTGGCGGGCCTCTTCTTCCGCTGGGATAACGCTCGTCGACGCAGGCAGTAAGGGGTAGTCCCCCGACCTGGAGAGTCTCACTCAGTTTTGCGCAGTGCCTTTTTCCGCTGCCACCCCACGAGCCTGCAGACGAGGTAAATAACAAAACTGATCGTCGTCACGAACACGCTGACGGGCAGTCCTGGCGCGAGCGACAGAACAAACCCGCCGACGGCTGCGACAAGCGCAAACGCCGTCGACAGGGCGATCGTTACCCGCGGGTTGCTCGTCACCGCGCAGGCGGCGGCCCCCGGAGTGATCAAAAGCGCCATGACAAGCAAAGCCCCCACGATCTGTACCGACTGTGCTGCCGCCAAGCCGACGAGGACGGCAAACAGCACAGCGTAGGCGCGCAGGTTCAGCCCCGTTGCCGCGGCCATGACCGGGTCTACCGACGTGAACAGCAGCTGCCGGAAAAACACCGCCACCGTCGCGATGACGACCAACGCCACTAGCCCCAAAATCCACGCAGACGTGCTGGATACGCCCACAATCTGCCCGGTGAGGAGAGACATCGCTGCCTTCGAGTTCCCCGGATACAGGTAAATGAACAGCACGGAAAGCCCGAGCCCGAAGCTCATGATCACGCCGACGACGCTGTCATGGTGGGATCCGCCTTGGAAGAGCGCCAGGAGGATGGCGGCGATGACGGAGCCGATGACGGCACCGGCGTTGACGTTGAAGCCGAAGAGAAGGGCGGCGGAGGCACCCATGAGGGCGAGTTCGCTCGTGCCGTGGACAGCGAAGCTCATGCCACGCATGACGATGAGCGGCGCGATGATGCCGCTCATGAGGCCGAGGAGGGCAGCGGCGATCAGACCTGTTTGCACGAATCCTACGCTGAGCAGGTCAATTGTTTGAGAAATCATGCGATGACGAGCTTTCCTCCGATGGTGGCGACGGTGACCTCGTGCCCGTGGAGGCGGGTGAGGACCTCACTGGTGAGGACGTCCTCTGGCGTGCCGAGGGCGTGGCCGTGCGGCCCGATGTACAGGACGCGGTCGGTGTGGTCGATAACGGGTGCGATGGCGTGGGTGACCATGATGACGGCTGCGGGGTGTTCCACCAGGCGGTTGACGGTGGCACGCTGGGCTTTCGAGTCGAGGGAGAGGAGGGGTTCGTCGGCAAGCACAAGCTCTGGTTCCTGGGCGAAGGCCTGCGCCTGCCGGATGAGCTGTTGCTGTCCGCCGCTCATCGTGCCCACTTTCAGCGTGGCGAGATTCATTGCGCCAACGTAGTCGAGGTACTTCTTCGTTTCTCCACGGCGGGTGCTCAGCCGCACGAGGTCCACCCCGCGCAGCGGCAGGTCTCGGGGGAACATCTGCTGCTGGGGGATGTATCCCACCCGCGCGTCGCACGTGTACGAGCCGCCGGTGAGGCGCTGCTGGCCGAGGAGAACCCGGAGAAGGGTAGATTTACCCACCCCGTTGGGGCCGAGGACGGTGATGAATTCACCGTCGGCGACCTCGAGTGTGAGGTCGTGCCACAGGGGGTGGGCGCTAGCATTTGTGAGGGCTACATGCACTGTTAGGAGAGGGCTTCTTTCAGGGCGGTGAGGCGGCTGGAAAAGTAATCGAGGAAGTTCGTGTCTTGCGGGGGAACCTCGGCGATCTCCACTATTTTAACGTGTGACCTTTCAGCAGTCTCGCGGATCCGCTTGCTCGTATCCGTCGCTGTCGACGGGTTGAAAATGAGCACGTCGGCCTTTCCGGAGCTGAGCGTGGTGAGGAACTCGTCGAGCGCTGCAGCCGACGGCTCTGACTCTTTCAGCGTGGCATCCCTAAACGCCGCCGGGGTGATGTCGGTGAGGTCGGAATCCTCGATGATGGAATCGGCAATCGGTTCAGTCTGCATGACCGTCCCAGCAGGAAGCTCCGCGACGTCCTTCTCCAGGGCCTCCGCCTTGGCAGTTGCCTCCTCGACGGTCGCGGTGCCGCCGAGTTCGGTGATCTTCTTAGCCACGTCGTTCATGACATGCTCGATGGCGTGCGGGTCGTACCACACGTGCTCCGAGCCATGCTCGTGATGGTGGTGGTGTTCCTCCTCCCCGTTTTCAGCGTCCCCGTGCTGGTGAGCGCCACTTTCCTCTCCGTGGGGGGTGAGGGGGAGCGGCGACACAACATTCGCTTTCTGGTCCGCATCCAGGTTTGCGTACGCCCACGCATCGTAGCCACCACCGTTGGCGACGATGATGTCGGCGCGCTCGAGAGCAGCCATATCGCTGGCGACGGGCTCGAAGGAATGCGGATCAACGTCTTTCCCGCTAATAATGGGGGTGACGTGTGTGCCGTCCCCGGCTACTGCAGCTGCGACATCCGCCCAGACGGAGGTGGTGGCGACGAGGGAGATGCCCTCCTCGTGGCTTGTTTCTGCCTCGTTGGTGGAGGAGCAGCCGGTGAGAGCGAGGAGCGCGCACGCGCACGCTATTGAAAAACGTTTCATGTTGGCTATGATAAGGTTCTGAAAATCATTGTCAACTTGGGTGAGGAGAAATCGTGCCAAAACGGGTAACCATGGCCACGGTCGCAGCCCACGTCGGCGTATCTGTTGCCACCGTATCCAACGCCTACAACAACCCCACGCAGCTCAGCCCCGCGACGAGGCGGCGTATCCTCACGGCAGCGAAAAAACTCGGCTACCGCGGCCCCAACGCCACCGCACGCAGCCTTCGCACACAAAAGACGGGCAACATTGGTGTCCTGTTCACCGACGACCTCACCTACGCCTTCGAGGACAAAGCCTCCGTCGACTTCCTCGCCGGCATGGCGGAGGCAAGCTACGGCACCAACTACGCACTCACCCTCGTGCCAGCCTTCGGCGAGACGCTGGCACCTGCAGAACTCATTGGGCGCACCGCTGTCGATGGGTTCGCCGTGTATTCGGTGGGGGAGCGCGACCCGTACCTTGCCGAGGTGCTCCGCCACCACCTACCGGTTGTAGTGTGTGACCAGCCATATTGCCCGGAAAACGTGCCGTTTGTGGGGATCGATGACCATGCCGCCATTGCGCCGGCGGCGCAGGCCCTCGTGGACGCGGGCCACACGCGTCCGGGGATCGTGTGCATCCGCTTGGATCGGGAGCGTCACGACGGTCTTGTCAGTTCCTCCCGCCTGGAAAACGCCACCCACCACGTGCAGCGCTCGCGAGTGCAGGGGGCACTAGATGTGTTCCACGCTGCAGGTATCTACGATGTTCCGATCATCGAGCGCTACATCAACAACAAGCACACGGCGGTCAGCGCCACACGCGAGCTGCTCGAACTCTTCCCAGACCGTGACGCGATTTGTTGTACGACAGATTCGCTTGCTCTTGGGGCCTACGCGTGCACCGGTGGCAGGCTGGCCGTCACCGGTTTCGATGGGGTGGAGGAGGCGGTCAATCTGGGAATTACAACTGTTGACCAGCATAACAAGCGTAAGGGGGCGGAGGTGGGGAAGATGCTCAATGCGCTGATTGCTGGCGCGCCTGCGCGCCACGCCGTGTTGCCGACGGAGTTTATTCCTGGGCGGACCGCAGGGATTCGACGAGATCTGTGAGGTAGTGGCCCACTTCTTCTACGTCGGCGAGGCGGACGGTTGCCTTCGTCTCGCCCGCGCCGACTTTGATGCCCGTATCGCCGTCGGCCAGTACGGCGAAGCCCGTCTCATCGGTGACGTCGTCGCCAAAGAAAATGACGCTTTCACCCGGCTTGCGGTTCGCGCGGATCCAGTCGCCTTTCGACGCATTGGAGACGGAGAACTCCACCACGGCCTTGCCCTCCTGCAACCTGCCGCCAAAGGGGATGCGTTTCGCCTGGGCTTCAAGCTCTGCTGCACCGGAGGTCATTGCCCGCGTGTGGAGGACGCGCCCAAAAGGCTTGACCTCCACCCAGGCACCACCGTGGAGGAGCTTATCTAGCTCCTGGTCCAGCTTTTTCAACTGTTCCTGCTGTTCAGCGCTAGGAACCGTGTCCAAGCCTAACGTCTCTGCCCCATGGGAGCCGGCCAGAATGACCGCGTCGGAAACGTCGACAAGCTGAGTGAGATGTTCCAAAGACCGCCCGGACAAAATAGCGACCCGAACCCCAGGAAGCGCGGCGAGCTCGTCGAGGGCGCGCATCGCCGTGTGGTTGATAGGAACGTTCATCGGATCCGTGCTGAACTCCGCCAGCGTTCCGTCGAAATCAGAAATAACAAACATCAGTACACTCAGTAAACCATGTGAATAGATTCGCCCGCATCGTTGCGCAACGTCAGCTCATCGCCGTCGCGATCCTCATGCAGGGTGCCGGTAAAGAAGCGGAGGAATTCATCGTGGTAGAACTCCGCCGCGCCCTCGCACGTCAACCGATCAGGGGTGCGCACGCGCACCACCGTAATCGTGTGCTCCTTCTCATCCGTACGCAACCGGCCATTGATCGGGCCACAGCCCGTATCGCCAGCAAACGAGCTTGTGCCCAGCACGAGGTACATCGGTGCCGGGGGAGTCGGGGTCGCAGCGGAATTCAGATACACCTGCGACACCTGCCACATGTGGTCACTGCGCTGCGGCGCGCACGCCGACACCGGCAGGGACAGCGCCCCGGCGAGAAAAGCAGCCACTAACCGTCTCATCGTGTTCGCCCCAATTCCTGCAAGAAATCATTCGCCCACCGGTGAACATCGAACTCAGACACGCGCGCGAACATCGCCCGCATCGCCGCCACCGGGTCGCCCTCGCGGCGCGCGGCGGAGGCCAGTGCATCGGCAATCGACTCAACATCAAACGGATTACAAATGTAGGCCTGCGTCAGCTCCTCGGCGGCACCGGCAAACTCGCTGAGGACAAGGGCACCGGAGCCGTCCGCGTGGCAGGCAACGTACTCCTTGGCCACCAGGTTCATGCCATCTTTGAACGGGGTCACGAGCATGATGTCGGCGGCGGCGTAGAGGGAGTACAGGTCGGCGGCATCGACAGTGCGGTGCACATACCGCACCACCGGGCGGAAAAGGTCTCCGTACAGGCCGTTTATCCGAGAAACGTGGCGCTCCACCGCCGCGCGCGTCTTCTCGTAGTGCTCAACGCGCTCGCGGGACGGCGTGGCAATCTGCAGCATCGTCGTTGTATGCGGGTCGAGCTCGCCACGCTCGAAGCAAGTTTCCAGCGCAAGCAGGCGCGGCAGGATCCCCTTGGTGTAATCCAACCTGTCGACGCCCAAGATAAACGTCTCCGGACTGCCCAGTTTCTCACGGATATCCCCAGCTTGCGCCACAGAAGCTATCCGTGGGGTGTCGATGGAAATCGGCAACGCCACCGTCCGCGGCGGCGTTCCGGCAAACCGCGTCGCGCATTCCGCAAAGTTCTGTGCCGACCGCGCCGTGTGAAAGCCGACGAGGTCGGCGTGCGCAAGCCCGCGGATGAGCTCCTCACGCCACGGCAGCTGGGCGAAGAGGTCAGGGGAGGGGAAAGGGATATGCAGGAAGAAGCCGACGGTGATGTCGGGGCGTAGTTCCTTCACCATTCCGGGGACGAGGTGGAGTTGGTAGTCCTGCACCCACACGGTCGCGCCGGGAGCGGCGAGGGCGACGATTTCTTGGGCAAAACGCCTGTTCACAAGTTGAAAGCGTTCCCACCACTGCGCGTTGTACACGGGCTGCACAATGAGGTCGTGGTACAGGGGCCACAGGGTGGCGTTGGAAAATCCCTCGTAGAACCCGCGGTAGTCGTCTTCGTCGAGGGCGACGGGGTGGAGGGAGATCCCGGAGTCAGTGGTGAACGGTTCGGGCGCGTCGCCGGGGGTGCCGGCCCACCCGATCCATGTGCCACTGTGCTCGGCGAGGATGGGGGTCAGTGCGGTGACGAGGCCACCGGGGCTGACACGCCAAGAATCGCCGCGTCGCTCCACGGGGAGACGATTCGCGGCGATGAGAAAGGAGGCGCTACCGGTCACTACTTCTTGGTGGTTTTCTTCGTCGTCTTTTTCGACGTTTTCTTTGTTGTCTTATTTGTCGACTTCTTCGCGGTCTTCTTGGTGGTTTTCTTCGTCGTCTTTTTCGACGTCTTCTTGCTGGACTTCTTTGTCGACTTCTTGGTGGTTTTCTTTTTCTTCTTACCGTCCGTCGTCGGCATCTCGATGCCCTCGGACTCGGCGAACTGTGCATAGACGAAGCCGTCCGGGGTGATCCCCAGCATGGATGACAACATGACGGCATCGTGGTAGTCCTCGGAGTACGAGGCTACTACCCTGCGTGCAGCCGTAGCGGTCTCTTCCTCCAGCTGCTGCTGCGCTTCTGCTTCCGCTTCGCGATCCCGGGACGTCCTAAAAGCCACGAAAATCAAACCTCCGATAGATAACTACTTCTTCGGCGCCATTGTACGCTACCGACCACTACGTTTAAAGCTATACCGCCTGCGAATGATGTTCTGATAGGGCTTGAACGGCTTCGGGCGACGGATCCGGCGTGCCATCCACTCGCCGAGCACAATGCCGGCAGCCAGAGCGATCGCCGTAGCCAAGGCGATGGCCATGGAGGAAATGCCGACGAGGAGCTGCTCGTGGATGATTGCGTAAATGGAGCGGTAAATGCGCAGGCCTGGCAGCAGGGGAGTGACACCGGCGATGGCGATGATCAGCGGGGGGATCAAAAACCTGCGGGCAAGGAGGCCACCGATGAGACCGATGAGCGTCGCAGCGAGCCCAGCCCCGAAGATGCCACCGAGACCCATGGGGAGGAAGAGGAGATAGTAGGCGGCGGAACCAATCATCGTCGTTAAGCCGGAGACCCACACGGAGGTCCATTCCGAGTAGCACGCCAGCGAGTACCCGGCGGCGGCGATGCCGCCGAGGACGATCTTCACCGGCACGTGCTGGAAGTCCGGGGCTGTTTGCGTCTCAATCGCCGGGAGCATGATGCCGAGGGCGAGGGATAACTGCACGCCGAGGGAAACCCCGGCGATGATCGCACCCGTGTTGAGCATCGCCTCAAAGAATCGCGCCGAGGCTGTCACCGGTGTGCCCATAATTGCATCTTCCAGCGACTGCACGAGCGTCAACCCTGCCACCAAGACGACGATGCCGGAGGCAATAATGAGCGACGGGTTGATGGACGAACCGGATTCGCTGGCGAGCCAAAACGCACCGGCTGCGGGGATGACGGAGATGAAGCCGCCGGCCATGAGCGAGAAGAAATCGCCCAGCCCCACCTTTCCGATGAGCTTGTACACAGCCATGATCACCATGGCGGTGATGAAGGCGACGATTCCCACCACCGGCGTGCCACCGAGCACCATGGCGAAGCCACCAGCCAGGGCACCCCAGCCGATAAGCTCAAGCCCGACACCGTACGGGGACTTGGAGTTCCACAGGTCCGTCAGCTGCATATCGGCGGTAGTTGGATTGGTGGCACCGGCGCGGATTGAGCGGATGAGGCGGTCCAACTTCGCCAGCTTGGAAAAGTCCATCGCGCCACGGCGGACGACGCGCAGCACGGTGACAGGCGTGGTATCGCCGTCCTCGTTGCCGATGTGTGTGGACAGCTGGATGGTGTTGAGGGTGACATCGATGTGCACGTCATACAGGCCGTAGGCGTTGATGACGCTGCGCATCTGTGCCTGCACATCCCTGTTGGCCGTTCCTGCGGAGATGAGGATTTCGCCGACGCGGGCACCGATGAGGAGCACGCCGGCCACCTGGTGCTCGTTGGTTAGCTCAACGGGTTGCAGCGGGGACGGTGGTGGCGCTGCCTTGGCCGCATCGATCGTCGCGATGCGGGCGTTGGTATTTGCCCGTAAACGGAGGGTACGCAGGATATTTCCCATGGGTTCAGCCTGTCACACGCGGGTCGACTTCTTTAAAAGTAGTCACAACTGGTACGATACAACCTCAGTCCGCTGGAGTGGCGCAATCGGTAGCGCAACGGTCTTGTAAACCGTAGGTTGCGAGTTCAAGTCTCGTCTCCAGCTCTCTCACCCCCGCCTCGTGCGGGGGTTTTTGCTTGTCGACGCTTTCTCGTACTGTGGTCTGCAACACTTCCGGTCGCCACCGTGTAATCCATCATGTGCCACGTGCATAGCCTGCGCAAACGTATGCCCTTTCTCCATTTCCTTATTTTTGTATTGGTTAGGCTTACCTAAGGCGCTATGCTCAAGGCGTAACGATTAGGTATCACCAAGGAGACACGCATGTCCTTTTCCCGCTCCCGACGCCGCTTCGTCGGCCTCGTCGCCGTCGCAGCGCTAGCCGTCAGCGGCCTGACCGCCTGCGGCACTGAAACTGCCGATACCACCTCCGAGCAGTCCACCTCCACCACCCAGGCCGCAGCCCTCACCTTCACCGACATCACCGGCCGAAATATTTCCCTTCCCGCAGCTCCCGAGCGCATTCTGCTCGGTGAGGGGAGGAGCGTCTTCGCCACCGGCATCCTCGACAAGTCCAACCCCCTGGACAAGGTCGTCGGCATCGGCACGGATCTGAAGGACAACGTCCCGGACTACATGGCCCAGCTGGAGCAGACGAACCCCGAGGTGAAGGATCTGCCGGAGGTCGGCGGTTTCATGAAGGGCGATGTGACGGTGGAAAACCTGCTGTCCCTGAAGCCGGATATCATCCTGCTGTCGCTTGACGAATACCAGGCCAGCGAGAAGACCGGCCTCATCGAGTCGATGGACAAGGCGGGGCTGACCTACGCGGTGACGGATTTCCGCGCCAAACCCCTGGAGAACACGACGCGCTCGATAGAGATCTTCGGCACGGTCTTTGGCAAGGAGAAGGAAGCGGCCGCGTTCAATAAGGATTGGCAGGAGACGGTGGACCTGGTGAAAGGCCGCTCCGCCAAGTTGAAAGACGAGGACAAGCCGACGGCGTTCGTGTGGCGTGCGGCGGGGCTGTCCGATTGCTGCCAGACCTGGAACGATTCCAACATTTCTCAGCTGGTTAACGTCGCCGGCGGTAAGAACATTGGCGATGCTGTCATCGAGGGTGAATCCGGTGCCATGACCCCGGAGAAGGTCATCAGCGATAACCCGGATGAGATTTTCGCCACCGGTGGCGAGTGGTCGGCAAAGCGTAATAAGGAAGGAAACCCGGTGGGCTACGCGGCCCTCGGCTACCGCATTTCTGATGAAGATGCCCAGGTCAGCGTGAATAACCTTTCCAAAGGGCAGAAGGGCTTCGATACGTTGTCCGCAGTGAAGGACGGCCAGCTGCACGGTCTGTGGCACCAGTTCTACAACTCCCCATTCAACTACCTTGCGCTCCTGCAGATCGCCGCGTGGCTGCACCCGGAGGACTACTCGGATATTGATGTCCCGGCGGAGTGGATGAAGGCACAGGAAAAGTACTCGCCGGTCTCCGGCGAGGGCGTGTTCTTCTCTACGTCGACTCCGGCAGGTGAGTAGGACGTGAGCGAGGTCGATCTTGTCCACGAACACCGGCGCCTGACAGCGCGCCGGGTGGCGATCGTCGTGGGGCTGTGCGTTGTCGCGGCCGCCGCGTTCGTCATGAGCAACATGGTGGGTGCGATTTCTCTGACCCCCTCGCAGGTCATCGGCGGAATCATGGTTCCCTCCTCCCTCGATGAGCAAACGCATACGGTTCTGTGGGACCTCCGCCTGCCGATGGCCGTCATGGCGCTCCTCATCGGTGTGTCCCTGTCGCTCGCCGGCGCGGAAATGCAGACCATTCTGGGTAACCCCCTCGCCGAGCCGTTCACCCTGGGGATCTCCGCTGGCGCTGCCTTCGGCGGCGCGACGGCGATCGTCCTCGGCTGGCAGGTGGTCACCAATCCTCAGCTAAACCTCGCGGTCATCGCCTGGATCTCCTCCGTGGGGGCGACAGCGGTCATCGTCATCGCCGCCATCCTCCGCGGCGCCCGCGCTGAGACGATGGTGCTGCTCGGCATCGGCCTGGTGTTCTTCTTCCAGGCATTGCTGGCGCTCATCCAGTATCGGGCGAGTGCGGAGGCACTGTCGCAGATTGTGTTCTGGTCGTTGGGGTCGATGACGCGTGCGACGTGGGTGGCCAATGGACTGTTGGCTGTGGTGCTTGTTGTGGTGTGTCCGCTGCTCGCGTCGCAGTCGTGGAAGTTGACGGCGTTGCGCCTGGGGGATGCGCGGGCGCAGTCGATGGGCGTGAATACGTCGAGGTTGCGGATTGTCGTGTTGGTGTTGTCGTCGCTTTTGGCGTCGACGACGGTGGCGTTTGCCGGCATCATCGGGTTTGTGGGGCTTGTTGGTCCGCACATTGCCCGCATGTTGGTGGGGGAGGACCAGCGCTACTTCATCCCCGCGTCGATGGCGTCGGGGGCTGCCGTCATGTGCTGTGCGCACGCGGTGAGCCTCATGGCGAAGCCGGGGCTGGCCATCCCGATCGGCATCGTGACCTCGCTTCTGGGTGTCCCGTTCTTCCTGGGTATTGTGCTGACGAGGAGGCGTGCGCTGTGGAGCTAGCGATTCGCGATCTGGTCGCAGGCTATGGCCGCCACCGCGTGCTGGACGGCGTGACGGTTGCTCCGCTTACCGGCGGCCGGGTGGTCGGTGTCCTCGGCCCGAACGGGTCGGGCAAATCGACGTTCATGCAGACGGTCGCTGGCCTGCATCCGGTTCGTTCGGGCGAGGTTTCTTTGCTTGTCGACGCCCAGGTGGTTCCTCCCCGCGCTCGCCGCAAGGCGATCGGGTACGTGCCCCAGGGCCTTCCCGAGTCCGCAGCCTTGCGGGCCTTTGAAGCGGTGCTGATTACCAGCCGTCGAGAAGCGGTAGCCAACCCCGTCGAGCACACAGCGGAGGTCATGCACCGACTGGGGATGGATGCCTACGCCCACCGCTACCTGTCAGAACTGTCCGGTGGTCAGCGACAACTCGTCGCTTTGGCACAGATGATGGTGGGGACACCGGCGCTCATGCTTCTCGACGAGCCGACCTCCGCCCTCGACCTCCACCACCAGCTTTTCGTGCTGGACACGGTGCGGAAGAAGGCGCACGAGGACAACAGCCTTGCCCTTGTCGCCATTCACGACATCAACCTTGCTTGCCGCATGTGCGACGAACTCATCGTTTTGCACTGCGGCGAGATCCTCGCGCAGGGTGTTCCCAGCGAGGTCATCACCCCTGAACTCATCGAGCAGGTGTACGCCGTGAAGGCGGATATTCTGCAGCACTGTGGAATACCGATCATTGCCGCGCATGCGGTGACGAAAACGCCTACCATGGGAGAAAACGATAGAAAGGGGATACGTCACTAATGGCGGATACACTCGCAGACATAATTATCAAGAAACTAGAGGAAACCGGGGTCACCCGTATTTTCGGCCTCGTGGGGGACTCGCTGAACCCCATCGTTGATGCCGTGCGTCGCAGTAAGCAGATTGAGTGGATCCACGTGCGCAACGAGGAGGCCGCAGCCTTCGCCGCCGGGTCCTACTCGCTAGCTACCGGCGAGCTTGGCGTATGCGCTGCCTCCTGCGGCCCCGGCAACACCCACCTCATCCAGGGTTTGTACGATTCGCACCGCAACGGTGCCAAGGTTCTCGCCCTGGCATCCCACATCCCCTCCCGTCAGATCGGGTCGCATTACTTCCAGGAGACGCACCCCGAGCAGATCTTCGCGGAGTGCTCCGGCTACTGCGAGATGGCGAACTCCGCCGAGCAGGGCGCCGTCATCCTGCACCACGCGCTGCAGTCCACCCTCGGTGGCCATGGCGTGTCCGTCCTCGTGGTCCCCGGTGATGTGACGATGGAGAAGACGTCCTACGACGGCATCATCGCCTCCGAGATCGCGACAAGCGCGCCGACGGTTGTGCCCCCGGCAGACCAGGTCAAGGACCTGGCGGATGCTATTAGCAAGGCCGATACCATCGCCCTGTTCTGCGGTCGCGGCGTGATGAACGCCCGCGATGAGGTGCTTGAGCTGGCAGGCAAGGTGAAGTCCCCGGTGGGACATGCCCTCGGCGGTAAGATGTTTATCCAGCACGACAACCCTTACGACGTGGGCATGAGTGGTCTGTTGGGGTACGGCTCCTGCCACGAGGCCTGCACCACTGCGGACCTCCTCATCATGCTGGGCACCGACTTTCCCTACAGCGACTTCCTGCCGGATAAGAACGTCGCCCAGGTGGACATCAACGCGGCTGCCATCGGCCGTCGCACCCGCGTCACGCACCCGGTTGTTGGCGATGTGGGAGCAACAATCCGCGCCGTTCTGCCCCTCATTGAGGAGAAGACAAACCGCAACTTCCTGGACAAGATGCTGAAGAAGCACGCCCAGCTGCTGGAGAAGATCGTCGAGGCCTACACCGACGGTGTGGAGGAGCACACGCCGATCCACCCCGAGTACGCCGCCGACATCCTCGATGACCTCGCCGCCGACGATGCCATTTTCACCGTCGACACGGGCATGAACAATGTGTGGGCCGCCCGCTACGTCACCAACCAGTCGGGCAAGCGCAGCCTCCTCGGCTCGTTCCGCCATGGAACGATGGCCAACGCGCTGCCGCACGCTATCGGTGCCGCTTACTCCGGCCGCCAGACCATCGCCATCTGTGGCGACGGCGGTCTTGGGATGCTGCTGGGTGAGCTCCTTACGGTGAAGCTCCACAACATCCCCGTGAAGATCGTTGTGTTTAACAACTCCTCGCTGGGCATGGTGAAGCTGGAGATGCTCGTTGCTGGCCTGCAGGAGTTCCAGACCGACCACTCCCCGGTGGACTTCGCGGCGATCGGCAACGCCGTCGGCATCCCCTCGGTGCGGATCACCGACCCGAAGGAGATCCGCGACCGCCTCTCCCACGCGCTCAACTCCCCGGGGCCGCAGCTCGTGGATATCGTCACCGATCCCAATGCCCTGTCCATCCCGCCGGACATCACGATGAGCATGCTCTACGGCTTCGGTCGCGCGGCTGCTGCCACGGTTCTCGACGGTGGCGTGGGCAAAATGTTGGACATCGCAAAGTCCAACCTCCGTAACATCCCCGCCTCCCTCACGGAGCTCACCTAGGTCCACCTAGGCTTACTGCAAACGGCCAGCGCCCCATGGTGCCGGCCGTTTTTGCTTGTCGACGCTCGATCCCTCCCTCCCCGCATATCTCACCGCAGGCTCGTCCTAACTCCTTCCAGTTCCAGGAAAGCCTGCCAGTTTTTTACGCTGATTGCCAGGTCACGGGCGAATTCCTCTCCGTGGGGGAGGAAATACCCATTACCCTTTAAGGCGGGTAAAAGAAAATGATGGAACAATAGTATTCATGACTGATGCACAAACGAAAGTTCTAGTTGTTGACGACGAGCCGAACATTGTCGAGCTACTGCAGGTTTCTTTGCGCTTCCAAGGATTCGACGTCGTGACTGCTAGCGGCGGTGAGGAGGCACTGAAGGTCGCGGAGGAATCCCGTCCGGATGCGTTCATCCTCGATGTCATGATGCCCGGGATGGACGGCTTCGAGCTGCTTACAAAGCTGCGGGAGACCGGCCACGATGGCCCGGTGCTCTTCCTTACGGCGAAAGACGCGGTGGAGGATAAGATCCACGGCCTGACCATCGGTGCCGATGATTACGTGGTGAAGCCCTTCTCCCTAGAAGAGGTGATTACGCGGCTGCGCGTGATTCTGCGTCGTGGGAAGGCGGAGGAAACCGAAGAAGCCAGTGGTGTTCTGACGTACGCGGATCTGACCCTGAACGACGAGACGCATGAGGTGACGAAGGCGGGGACAATCGTCGACCTGTCTCCCACGGAGTTCAACCTGTTGCGGTACCTCATGCTGAATGCGGAGGTTGTCGTGTCCAAGGCGAAGATTTTGGATAACGTGTGGCACTACGATTTCGGTGGCGACGGCAACGTGGTGGAAAGTTACATCTCCTACCTGCGTCGCAAGATTGATACACAGGAGCCGCAGCTCATTCAGACAGTGCGTGGCGTGGGTTACGTTCTGCGTCAGCCGCGCAAGTAACGCTCGATGCGCGTTCCAAGAACAAAGGATCCCACATCGCGCATTTCCCTCAATGCGTCGTTGGTGATCCTCGTGCTGGCATTGGCCATCGTTGCGATTGGTGGGACAGGAATCGTGGTCACCGCAATCATGCGGGACTTCACCTATTCTCGCGTGGATGAGCGCCTCATCGGTGCCGTCAACGGCTGGGCGTGGGATGTGTATCCGGCGGAGGAGCCGCTTGCACACACCCGCCCGCCGTCCAACTTTTACGTGCAGCGGCAGATGCCGAACGGGGATCTCGTTGTCATGAATGATCGCGACTCCGCCCCGGATTTGTCCACGATCGTTACCAATGGGCAGCCGTACACGGTGGTTCCGGCAGCAGGTTCTAATTCGTCCGCGTATTGGCGGGTGCTTGCCGTGCGCACCGGCGGGACGACGACGGTTGTCGCCCAGTCGCTGGAAGAAGAGCAGTCGACGGTGAAAAACCTCATCAAGACTCAGGCGAGCATCGGCCTGAGTTCTCTGCTCCTCGTGGCGCTCATTGCGATTCTTGTCATCTACCGGGCATTGCGCCCATTGCGGACCGTGGAGTCGGTCGCGCAGGCGATCACCGACGGGGACATGAACCGCCGTGTCCCCGCCTGGCCACAAACCACAGAGGTGGGCAAACTGGCGTGCGCGATCAACACCATGCTCGAGCAGCTGCAGGACTCACTGCAGAAGTCGCACCGTCAGGAAAAGGAGATGCGGCAGTTCGTCGGCGACGCCTCGCACGAGCTACGCACGCCGCTGACCAGTGTGAAAGGCTTCGCTGAGCTGTATAAGACCGGCGCTACAGACGATGCCGATTGGGTTTTGTCGAAGATCCAAGAGGAGGCTGGTCGCATGACGACGCTCGTGGAGGACCTGCTGGCCCTCACCCGGGCGGAAGGCAACCCGCTGGATAAGCAGAAGGTTGACCTCATGGAGGTGATCGAGTCGCTCGGCACGTCGCTGCGGGTGGCATACCCGGACCGTGAGATCACCATCGGGGAATCTGAGCCCCTGTACGTGCTGGCCGACGAGGAGAAAATCCGCCGCGTATTCACCAACCTCATGGTCAACGGCCTCGTTCACGGCGGGAAGGACGTTTCCGTCCTGCCCACGGCAGATGACACGGATGTCATCATCGATGTGCGCGACAACGGCCAGGGGATGGCCCCGGAGGATCTGGAGCACATCTTTGATCGCTTCTACCGCACCGACGAGTCCCGCTCCCGCCAGTCGGGCGGCTCGGGGCTGGGGCTGTCCATCGCCAAGTCGCTCGTCGAGGCCCACGGAGGCTCCCTCTCGGTCACCTCAACAAAGGGCGTGGGCTCGACGTTTACGGTTCGGCTCCCCCGGCTTATCGACGAAGAGTCCGCCTAAAAGACGCTCTCCACCTCGAACGGCCCCTCATCATCGCGCAGCGTCTGGCACGCCAGCGTGACGCCCTCCCCGGGCTCGTAATCGTGGGGCCGCATGTGCGAGGCCCCACCCTCGATGTACACCTGGCACGATCCGCACTCGCCCTGGCGGCAGGAGTAGTTGGCGGGAATTCCCGCCGCCTCCATCGCCTCCAGGAGCACCGTGTCGGCGGGCCAGGCAAACTCATATTCCGTATCGTTTACAAACGCTTTATGCACTCGGCGAGCCTTTCCGCAATCTCGTCCTGCTCCTCGTCGCTGACATCCACCTTGTGACCCAGGTTGTAGCCCTCCATGTCATTGGCGGGGAACACGTGGATGTGCGTGTGCGGCACGTCAAAGCCGGCAATGATGAAGCTGGCCCGCTCGGAGCCGAACACCTCGATGACCGCTTTGCCCACCTTCTGGGCCACCTCCGTCAGGTGCTGCCACGTGGCCGGGTCGAGATCCGTCCAGCGGTTCACCTCTTCGACGGGAACCACCAGCGTGTGCCCCTTTTGCTGCGGTGCCACGTCCAAAAACGCGACGACGGTATCGTCCCTGTACACAAAACGGCCGGGAATCTCACCGGCGATAATCTTCGAGAAAATGCTGCTCATGGTTTAAATCCTAGTACGCTTAGGCGCATGCGTATTTTGGTAATCGGATCGGGCGCCCGCGAACACGCCCTTGTCAACGCCCTGGCCCACGGCAACGGGGCCGGAAACGATGTCCACGCTGCCCCCGGCAACCCCGGCATGACGGCGGCCACGTGCCACCCGGACATCCACACCACCGAGCAGATTGTGGGTCTGTGCAGGGATCTTTCCGTAGATTTGGTCGTCGTCGGCCCTGAGGTTCCGCTCGTTGAGGGGCTTGCCGACATCCTCCGCGCCGAGGGCATCGACGTGTTCGGCCCCTCCAAATCCGCCGCCCGCATCGAGGGCTCCAAGGCCTTTGCCAAGGATGTCATGGCCAAGGCCGGGGTGGCGACTGCCCGCGCCGAGCAGATTACCGAGGAACGCGATGTGGATGAGGTGCTTAGCCACTTCGAGGCACCCTATGTGGTCAAAGATGACGGGCTTGCCGCCGGCAAGGGCGTCGTCGTCACCGAGGACCTGCAGGCTGCGAAAGCCCACGCCCACGAGGTGCTCGCAGCCGGCAACCCGGTGCTCGTGGAGAGCTTCCTCGACGGCCCCGAAATTTCGCTGTTCTGCCTTGTCGACGGCGAAACCGTTGTCCCCCTACTGCCCGCCCAGGATCACAAGCGCGTGGGGGATAATGACGAAGGCCCCAACACGGGCGGGATGGGTGCCTACGCGCCGCTGCCGTGGGTGAGTCAGGACAACGTTGACCGTATCGTCAACGACGTTGTCCGCCCCGTCGCCAAGCAAATGGTGGCGCAGGGCGACCCCTACAGTGGCCTCCTGTACGCGGGCCTGGCCTGGGGCAAGAAGGGCCCCGCAGTGGTCGAATTCAACTGCCGCTTCGGCGACCCAGAAACCCAGTCCGTGCTTGCCCTGTTCGGTTCGGATCTGAGCGAATACCTCCTGGCCACCGCACAAAACAGGTTGAGCGAGATGGGTCCGATTACCTGGAAGCCGGGCTACGCCGTCACCGTCGTGCTCGCCGCCGAGGGGTACCCCGAACACCCCATAAAGGGCGACCCGATCACCGGCGCTGAGGGGACTCTGCACGCCGGGACCGCCGTCGTAGACGGCCAGCTTGTATCCAACGGCGGCCGCGTGCTCTCCGTCGTCGGGCTGGGGGAGACCCTGGAGGAGGCCCGGGCCACCGCGTACGAGCAGATTTCCCGCATTGAGCTGCGCGGAAGCCACTATCGCACGGACATCGGCCGGAAGGCCGCCGAAGGAAAGCTGAGCGTGCAATAATGAGCGCTGTGAGTATCCCAAATGTGTTAGCCAGCCGGTACGCCTCCCAGAAGATGAAGGACCTGTGGGGTGCGGAAGCCAAGATCAAGATGGAGCGTCAGCTCTGGATTGCCGTCATGAAGGCCCAGAAGGACCTCGGCGTGGACATCCCCGAGGAAGCCATCGCCGCCTACGAGGCCCACGTGGACGAGGTGGATCTGGACTCCATCGCCGAGCGCGAAAAGGTCACCCGCCACGACGTGAAGGCCCGCATTGAGGAGTTCAATGCGCTCGCCGGCTACGAGCACATTCACAAGGGCATGACGTCTCGTGACCTCACCGAAAATGTTGAGCAGGTGCAGATGCACCAGTCTATGACGCTCATCCGGGACAAGGCCATCACCGTCCTTGCCCGCCTGGCCGAGAAGGCCACCGAGTACCAGGGGCTCGTCATGGCCGGTCGCTCCCACAACGTTGCCGCACAGGCCACCACCCTGGGCAAGCGCTTCGCATCGGCTGCCGATGAGATGCTCGTGGCCGTCGAAAAGCTCAACAACCTCCTCGAGCGCTACCCCCTGCGCGGAATCAAGGGCCCCATGGGCACCTCCCAGGACATGCTCGACCTCATGGGCGGCGACGAGGCAAAGCTCGCCGAACTCGAATCCCGCATCGCCACCCACCTCGGCATCTCCCGCGTCCTCGACTCCGTCGGCCAGGTCTACCCCCGCTCCCTCGACCTCGATGTCGTCTCCACCCTCGTGCAGCTCGGCGCAGGCCCCTCCAGCTTCGCTCACACCATCCGGCTCATGGCCGGCAACGAAACCGTCACCGAGGGCTTCAAGAAGGGCCAGGTCGGCTCCTCCGCCATGCCCCACAAGATGAACGCCCGCTCCTGCGAGCGCGTCTGCGGCTTCCAGGTCATCCTCCGCGGTTACAACACCATGGTCGCCGACCTTGCCGGCCAACAGTGGAACGAGGGCGACGTGTTCTGCTCCGTCGTCCGCCGCGTCGCGCTGCCGGATGCCTTCTTCGCCATCGACGGCCAGTTCGAGACCCTCCTCACCGTCCTCAAGGAATTCGGTGCCTTCCCCGCGATGATCAACCGCGAACTCGAACGCTACCTCCCCTTCCTCGCCACCACGAGGATCCTCATGGCCGCCGTCCGCGCCGGTGTCGGCCGCGAAACCGCCCACGAGGTAATCAAGGAAAACGCCGTCGCCGTCGCCCTCAACATGCGCGAAAACGGCGGCGAGCAAGACCTCATCCAGAGGCTTGCCGACGATCCCCGCCTCCCCCTCGACCGCGCCGCCCTCGACACCGCGCTTGCCGATAAGCACGCCTTCATCGGGGCCGCCGGCTCCCAGATCGCCCGCGTTGTCGACCAGGTCAACGCCCTTGTCCAGGCGCACCCGGAGGCTGCCTCCTACACCCCGGGTGACATCCTTTAACACCCACAAGAAACAGGCCGCGACCAGCACAGGTCGCGGCCTTTTCGGCACCCATAGGTCGCAGGCAAAAAAGAACCCCTGACCAAAACACGCCAAAATAAAAGTAGTGACGCAGGTCAAGGGGTAGAACCGTTACACAGCCCCTAGCGGCTACGCGCCTGCGGGAGCCTTCTCCTCGTCCGCAAACTTCCCCAAAGCCAAGGCAAACTGCGTGACGAGGCCCATGATAAACGTCACCAACTTTGCGGTCTCCGTCGGCGTCGCGGTGGAAAACTGTAGACCAATAAGCCGCAGCAGATCCCCCACAGACCCATTCGCTGTGGATGACCCCTCCGGGGCTCGCTGCGGGTAGACCTGGGCCGGCCCCGTGAAATCGTCATCTGCGGTCGCCCCTTCAAGAGGGGAACCCTCACCCACGGTGACGAGGACATCCGTCGTGGCTGCTGATGCCGGTGCGGTGATTGCAGATGCAGCAACAACACCACACACCGCTAATGCTGACAGTCTCATGGAAGGATCCTCCTCACATCGAAGTGTTTTGCAATAGTGTACAGCCAGCCGATGAGCCCCGTGAGACTAAGCGCCCCAACAACAATCCCAAAAATCTCGACAGGCCGAAACTCCGCACCGGCAGGCTCCCTCACAAAAGACCCCGCACTCGTCCCATTTCTCGCGTCAATGCCCTGCTCACACGCCAAAAGCGCTTCGTGGTAGGAGGGGGCATCAAACCTCACTCTCGCCGCTTCCTCCCGCACTCGCTTGTCGACGCGCCTCGCTTCCTCCTGCAACGGTTCCGACGCGTCTGACGGCACGAGGAGAGAATCCTGGGAAAGCGCCGCTTCCAGCTCGGCGGCGAGCTCATCCGCCGATGTCCGTGCGGCCGCCTCCCGGGTGTAGGTGGCGCCAACGGCGGTATCCTCCACCACACCGAGAGGAATGTCTGTACTAGCTGCGGGGATACTCGAGAAAAGGAAGTCCAGTTCGGAGGCTTTGAAGCCGTCGGCGGTGAGGATGCGGGCCATGGTCGCTACGTCGTGGTCGAGGATTTTATCGGCTGCTTCTGATTGGCCGAACTTGTTGGCGTAGGCGATCCGGTGGTCGAGGGCGGTGATGTCCTCGGCGTGGTCGTGGTAGCGGTGGAGGAGGTTGGTGCGTAGCTCGGTGCGGGCCCGCTGTAGTTCGGTAAAGAACTCTTTGCCGGTGGGGGGTTCTGGGGTGATGGTGCACATCCAGGCTTGGGGTTGTCCGGCGAGTGGTTCGTTCGTGTCGGGGGTGAAGGTGACGGTGTAGTTGATGGGGAGCGTGGCCGCTAGCGTGAGGGCGATGAGCTTCATGTCTTTTACGCTACCGCGCGGGCCTGGGTGGGGTAGACCGTTAGTCGCACGGGGTGGTGTGGGGCGTGCGGTATCACTCATGGGGCGGGTGGCTACGTGGCGAATTGGTTTTGATGGGTCTAGAGTAATAGGTCATGCGACCAGAACTATCCGCATATGAGCATTTTTCTGCAGGTAAGGTGCGTGAAATCTACGAGGTAGATGACGAGACTCTCCTGCTTGTTACGAGTGACCGCATCTCGGCATACGACTACATCCTTGATTCGGAGATTCCCGATAAGGGTCGCGTGCTCACTGCGATGAGCAACTACTTTTTTGAGCACCTCGATTTTCCCAATCATCTGGCGGGCCCGATCGATGACGAGCGGATCCCCGAGGAGGTCCTCGGCCGCGCGATGGTGTGCCACAAGCTGAACATGTTGCCGTTCGAGTGCGTCGCCCGTGGTTACCTCACGGGCTCGGCACTAGTTGAGTATCAGGAAAAGGGTTCGGTTTGTGGGATTGAGCTTCCCGACGGCTTGAAGGAGGCGTCGCGTCTCCCGGAACCCATCTTCACCCCGGCCACGAAGGCCGACTACGGTGAGCACGACGAGAACGTCAGCTTCGAGGCGGTCGTCGAAAAGCTCGGTGAGAAGCTTGCCACCCAGCTCCGCGACGCTACCCTCGACCTCTACACCCAGGGTGCCGAGATTGCCATCGCCAAGGGTGTCATCGTCGCCGACACGAAGTTCGAGTTCGGCCTCGACGAGAACGGGACCCTCACGCTTGCCGACGAGGTCCTCACCCCCGATTCCTCCCGCTACTGGGACGCCGACACCTACGTCGAGGGCAAGGTTCAGCCCAGCTTTGACAAGCAGTACCTCCGCAACTGGCTCACCGGCCCCGACTCCGGCTGGGACCGCGCCTCCGGCGACAACCCGCCGAGCCTCCCCGGCTCCGTTGTCGAGGCGACCCGCGAGCGCTACATCGAAGCCTACGAGCGCATCACCGGCACCAAGTTCAAAGACTGGATCGGCCACTGCGCCTAAAAACCGCACCTCACACCCCCTGGAAACGGATTTACCTCCTGACCAGGGGGTTTTTCTAAATTTTGGAAAACCCCTGTTCAGGCGCTCTTTCCTCCCCGTGTAGAGTAAGAGGTCATGACAAAGCCATCCGCACCACGTGCCCCCAAAATTCCCACTATCCGCTCCTTCCACGGCCGCGAGTTTGTCGACGACTACGAGTGGATGCGGGACAAGGACAAGGCGCTGGAGTTCTTAAACGCCTCCAACACCCACGCAGAGGAATCGATGGCCCACCTGGGCACCCTTTCCCAGAATCTTTACGACGAGGTGTTGAGCCGCATCCACGAGACGGATATGTCGCTGCCGAGCAGGGGGCGGGGATACTGGTACTTCTTCCGCATCGAAAAGGGGGAGAACTACGGCAGAATCTGCAGGGTTCCCGCAGGCGAGGGCTGGATTCCTCCGCAGGTGCAGCGTGATTTCGCGCTTCCGGGAGAACAGGTTATCTTCGATTTGGAGAAGGAATCCGAAGGTCAGGAGTTCTTTTCTCTCGGTGCGGCGGCGGTGACCGATTCAGGCCGCTACCTCGCCTACTCCCTCGACGTGGAGGGCAACGAGCGTTACACGTTGCGCATCCGCGATTTGTCCACGGGTGAGGACCTCGACGATGTGTTGGAAAACATCTCCTCTGGGTGTACCTGGGTAGGGGAGGAGTACATCTTCTACGAGACGGTGGATGATGCGTGGCGGCCGGATTCCGTGTGGCGCCACCGGGTGGGGACCCCGCGCAGTGAGGATGTGCGTGTGTTCCATGAGCCGGATGAGAGGTTCTGGGTCGGCGTCGGCTTGAGTGTGTCGGATAAGTATCTGCTCATCGGGTGCTCGTCGAAGGTGACGAGTGAGTATTACTACTTGCCTGCCGACGATCCGGAGGGCGAGTTTCGTCTCATCCGGGAGCGGGAGGAGGGCGTTGATTACGACCTGACGCATGCCGTTGTCGGTGGGGAGGACATGTGGATCGTGACCCACAACAAGCTGAGCCCGAACTACTCGTGTGGCCTGTCGCCCGTCGGCAAGCCTCTTGATCTGGGGGAGGAGTTGATGGCCCACTCGGACGAGGCGCGGATCACGGGGGCTGCAGCCTACCGTGACTTTTTGCTTCTCGGCCGGATGGAAAATGGGTTGGCGAAGAGCTACGTCAAGCGCGGCGAGGGAGACTGGGAGCTTCTCCATATCGGTGATGAGGAGTTGTCCTCCACGTCGATTTCCGGTGGCAGTCTGTGGGAGGCACCGGTGTTCCGTGCCTACTACACCACGTACACAAACACGCCGGCGATCTACGCCGTCGACGTGAAAACTGACGAGAAGACCCTGCTCAAGCAGGAAAAGGTGCGTGGGGGGTACGACCCCAGCCAGTATGAATCGCGTCGCCTGTGGGTGCCCACCCCGGATGGCAAAAAGATTCCCGTGTCCATTGTGCAGCGCCGCGATCTCGACCCCGATGTTCCGCACCCGACCCATATGACGGGCTACGGCGCGTACGAGGTGAGTTCCGGCCCGGCGTTCAGTTCTGCGCGAGTGTCCCTGCTAGACCGGGGAATCCGCTTCGTGGAGGTGCATGTTCGCGGCGGCGGCGAGATGGGCCGCCTCTGGTACGACAACGGCAAGGGCCTGAACAAGAAGCACACGTTTGAGGATTTCATCACGGTGGCGGATTACCTGATTGACCATGGCTACACCACCCCCGCGATGTTGGGTGCTTCGGGGGGCAGTGCCGGCGGTCTCCTCATGGGCGCTGTGGCGAACATGGGCGGGGATCGGTTTAAGGCGATTCGTGCGGATGTGCCGTTTGTGGATCCGTTGACGTCGATGTTGAAGCCGGAGTTGCCACTGACGGTGACGGAGTGGGATGAGTGGGGCGACCCCTACCACGAGGCAGATGTGTACGACTACATGGCAAGTTACGCCCCGTATGAGAATGTTGAGGCGAAGCCGTACCCGAATATTTTGGCGACGACGTCCTTGAATGACACGCGTGTGTTGTATGTGGAGCCGGCGAAGTGGATTGCGAAGTTGCGGGAGGTGGCTACGGCGGGTGAGTTCCTGTTGCGCACGGAGATGGTCGCAGGTCACGGTGGGGTGTCGGGCCGCTACGACGCTATTCGACGCTCCCGTGAGGACGCCGCCTGGCTTGTCAATCAGATCACGGGCCTCACAAAATAACGTGCGCGCTAGCGCATGCGCTGCGCGCCGGAACAATCGGTGTGATACTGAGGAACGTGAGCGCAACCCTTTTGGTATCTATTTCCTCCGTCTTCACGGAGACCCGCACGCCGGCGGCGCAGTTCATGCGCGAGCTGGAGGCGTGGGGTGTTCCCGTCAGCCTCCTCATCGCCCCGCACATCGACGGCAACTGGCACCTGGCCAAGGACGCAGACACGCGGCGCTTTTTTGAGCGCAAAATCGCAGCTGGGGACGCTTTTGTTCTCAACGGGTTCGACCAGGCCGTCCAGGGTCGCCGCGCGGAGTTCGCCACCCTCCGCGCCCACGAGGCCCGCCTGCGCCTCACCGGTGCCGTCGCCCAGATGGAGCGCCTCGGCTTTTCGACGCCCATCTTCGCCCCACCTCGCTGGCGCCTCTCGGAGGGCACCCTCGCCGTCCTCCCCGAGCTCGGCTTCACCCGCGCACTGTCCACCAAAGGCATCCACATTCTGAACACAAACACCCTGGTCCAGGCACGAAACCTCTCCGTGGGGGAGGGGTATGGCGCCTCCCGCTGGTGGCGCTCCACCATCACCCGCTCCGTCGAGAGGACGGCGCGCCGGGGCGGCGTGATCCGGCTGAGTGTCTCGGCGCGGAACCTCGTGAAGACGAAGGTGGCCAAAGATGTCGCGGCGGCGGTGGCGGTGGCGCTAGAGTTGGGGGCAAAGCCAAGTACCTACGTGGAGGTGTAATGATGCTGTTCCCTCAGTATGCAGAGCATGTTGTGATGGTCTATTCGGACGATGAGTTTGAAGAACTCATCGAGGAGTTCACCCCGCGGGGGTTCTTCGCTGTGAAGGCGTCTGAGGATGCACACTTTTCGCTTCTCGACGGCTCCCCGTGCGCAATTCTGGACACAAAAGGTGAGCTCGCCGGGCGTTTCGATGATATCGATGAGGCGGCGGATGCGATTGATCCGCTGCTGCCGCTGTAAGAAACATCACACGGCGTTTTGTGGTTATGACCGGGCTGTCGGGCTAGCCTGGGTTACTGAGTGGGGTCGCTTATGGCCCCTCCTCTTTCACTCGGATCGTTTGGCACGTACCTGCCAATGAAAGTAAAGGAAACAGTAAGGTCATGGCTGAAGTTCGCTTCGTGAATGCGACACGTATCTACCCCGGTGCCACCACCCCCAGCGTGGACAGCATCAATCTGGACATCGCGGATGGGGAGTTCCTCGTCCTCGTCGGCCCGTCGGGCTGCGGCAAATCCACAACCCTGCGCATGCTTGCAGGCCTGGAGGATGTCAACTCCGGGCAGGTGTTCATCGGGGACCGGGATGTGACGAATGTGCCGCCGAAGGATCGCGATATTGCGATGGTGTTCCAGAACTACGCCCTGTACCCGCACATGACGGTGCGGGAGAACATGGGCTTCGCGCTGAAGATCGCCGGTGTGGATAAGGCGCAGATCAACGAGCGCGTGGAGGCCGCGGCGCGGACGCTGGATCTGACGGAGTTTTTGGATCGTAAGCCGAAGGCGCTGTCCGGCGGCCAGCGTCAGCGTGTGGCGATGGGGCGTGCGATTGTGCGCAAGCCGCAGGTGTTCCTCATGGATGAGCCACTGAGTAACTTGGATGCGAAGCTGCGTGTGCAAACCCGTACGCAGATCGCGTCGATGCAGCGCGAACTCGGCGTGACCACGCTGTATGTGACCCACGATCAGACGGAGGCGCTGACCATGGGTGACCGTATTGCCGTGCTGAATAAGGGTGTGCTGCAGCAGGTGGGCACGCCCCGCGACCTGTATGAGCACCCGCAAAACGAGTTCGTCGCGGGCTTCATTGGTTCCCCGGCGATGAACCTCGGCACGTTTAGGGTGGAGGGGCGCACGGCTCGCCTCGGCGAGGCGACGGTGGAGCTTCCCGACGCCGTTGTCGCGGCGCTCGACGGCCCGGATGTCGTCCTCGGCTTCCGCCCGGAGGCCCTGGACGTGGACCCGAACGGGCAGATCCCCGTGAAGGTGGACTTCGTCGAGGAGCTCGGCAGTGATTCCTACCTGTACGGGACACTCGTCGGCGGAGGAAACCTGTCCAGTGGCACCGACAGCAACCCCGATGCGTCGACAAGCAACAATATTGTCGTGCGCACCGCGCCCCACACGGCGCCGAAGCCCGGGGACACCGTGCGGCTGACGATCAGGCCGGGGATGCTGCACGCCTTCTCCGCGACGACGGGGAAGCGGATCGAGGAGTAGTCGAGATGCCGGAGAGGATGGATATCTCCGGCACTGCCCTGGCGCCGGCGCTGTTGCAACTGCCGTGGGAGCTGCCGTTGGAGCAGTGGCCGGAGAGGGTCATCACCACCCTACCCAGAGGAATTAGCCGCCATACAGTGCGTTTTGTCACACTCGGCGATGGGGAGGGGACGAGGGTCATCGCCGTGAAGGAGATTGGCGAGAAGGTTGCCCACCACGAGTACCACATGCTGCGGGAGCTCAACCGGATCGGCGCGCCATCGGTGCGACCCCTGGCTGTGATTACGGGTAGGCGCTCGACGGAAGGGGAGGAACTGACCGCGTGTCTGGTCACCGACCATTTATCGTTTTCCCTTCCCTACCGGGCAGTTTTCTCTCAAAAACTGCGACCAGAGGTGGCCGGGAAGCTCATTGATTCGCTCGCCGTCCTGCTCGTGCGCTTGCACCTCGTCGGGTTTTATTGGGGCGACGTCAGCCTGTCCAACACCCTGTTCCGCCGCGATGCCGACACTTTCAGTGGCTACCTCGTCGACGCGGAGACCGGGGAACTGCCGGGGTGCCTATCGGATACACGGAGGATGTACGATGTCGACGTGGCGCGCGTCAACATCATCGGCGAGCTCATGGATCTCGAGGCCGGGGGCCTCATGGATGAGTCGATGGATCCCATCGACATCGGTGGCCGAATAACCCAGCGCTACGGGCAGCTGTGGGACGAGCTGACCGGAGAGGAGGCGATCGCTGCGGACGAGACGTGGCGGGTGAGCGACCGTATCCGCCGGCTCAATGAGCTGGGGTTCGATGTGGGTGAGCTGAAGGTGGAAAAGGACGATTCGGGTCAGACGGTGACGATTCGCCCACGGGTGGTGGACTCCGGCCACCACAACCGGGCACTTATGCGCCTGACCGGGCTCGATGTTCAGGAAAAGCAGGCGCAGCGGATGCTCAACTCGATCCATACCTACCGGGCGCTCGAGCTCCCCGAGCTCCCCCTCGAACAGGTTGCGCACACGTGGCTTCTCGACGTCTTCCTCCCGACCGTTCGCTCGGTCCCACCGGAGCTGGCGAAGAAGCTGGAGCCCGCACAGATCTTCCACGAGGTGATGGAACACCGGTGGTACATGGCCGAGGAACGGGGTGGGGACGTGTCGCTTGCGGAGGCGACGGAGTCCTATATCCAATCGATTCTTCCCGAGCACCGCGACGAGGAGACGCTTCTGGGGTGAACCTCCCCTAAAAGTGGGAATGTAACCTAAATCTCATGTACCAAAAAGGTGTGTCTTTTCCCACCGTAGGGCCGTTTTTGGTCGAAACCGGGCTCTTAAAGGTCAGATATTTGCCTTTTTAACGGTACTTCGCCTGTACGCTAGCTGTGATAGAGGTTTGAAAGACCAACCAAGAATCTGAAAGGTTATAACGTGAAAAAGATGACACGTTTCGCCGCAGTGGTGACCGCTGCAGCAGTCGCAGCCGCAGGTTTGGCGGGGTGCTCGGACTCGAGTAGCTCGGCGGACGGCCCCAGCGTTTACTTCATGAACGCCAAGCCTGAGCAGGACGCGGCGTACCAGGAGATCGCCAAGAAGTACACCGAGGAGACCGGCGTAGAGGTCAAGGTTGTCACCGCCGCCTCCGGCACGTACGAGCAGACGATGAAGGCGGAGGTGGGCAAGAAGGATGCGCCCACGCTCTTCCAGATCAACGGGCCCGCCGGGCAGCTGCGCTGGGAGTCCTACATGGCGGATCTCTCGGACGCGGAGTTCGCCAAGCAGCTCAACGAAGATACCCCGCCGCTGAAAAACGACCAGGGCCAGATCATCGGCGTTCCGTTCGCCGTCGAGGGCTACGGCATCATCGTCAACGAGGAGATCTTTGATAAATACTTCGCCCTCCCCGGCGCCACGGCCACCTCGCTGAAGGAGATCAACTCCTTTGACAAGCTGAAGGAGGTTTCCGACGATATGCAGGCCCGCAAGGCGGACCTCGGCATCGATGGCGCCTTCGCGGCCGCCTCTCTCTCCTCCGGCGAGGAGTGGCGTTACCAGACGCACCTCCTCAACACCCCGATGGACCAGGAGTTCAAGGATGCCGGCGTGACGGACATGGACAACATGCAGTTCACGTACAACAAGGAGTTCAAGAACCTCTTTGACCTGTACCTCGAGGATTCCACCGTCGCCCCGTCGCTCACCCCATCCAAAGCCGTGAGCGACTCCATGGCCGACTTCGCGCTCGGCAAGGCCGCCATGGTGCAAAACGGCAACTGGGCCTGGAGCCAGATTTCCGATGTTGACGGCAACGTGGTGAAGGAAGACAAGATCAAGTTCATCCCGATGTACATGGGGCTTCCCGACGAATCAAGCCGCGGCATCTCCGTGGGCACGGAAAGCTACCTTGCCGTTAACTCCAAGGCGAGCGAGGAAGACCAGAAGGCCTCCATCGACTTTGCTAACTGGCTCTACGCCGGCGACGGCATGCAGTATGTTGTCGATGACCTCGGCTTCATCGCCCCGTTCAAGGGCTTCAAGGATCTCGGCACCCCGGACGACCCGCTGGGCAAGCAGGTCGCTAAGGCGATCCAGGATTCCTCACTGAAGACGTACCCCTGGACGTTCCAATACATGCCGTCTCAGCAGTTCAAGGACGACTTTGGCGCTGATCTAGCCCAGTACGCCGCCGGCAACCTGGAGTGGGACGAAGTGGTCAAGGCGTTCCAGGAAAACTGGGCCGCCGAAAAAGAAGCAAACTGGAAGAAGTAACTAGACGCTGTAGTCCCCACCCCCGTGGTGGGGACTTCGGTCAAGGTGGCACACGCTCATGCAAACTAGCCTGAAAAAGTATTTCCCCATCTTTGTTCTGCCCACGCTGCTCGCGTTCCTCATCGCGTTCCTCGTCCCCTTCGTCATCGGCTTCTTCCTGTCGTTTGCGGACTTCACCACGATCACCGACGCGACGTTTGTTGGCATCGACAACTACAAGCAGGCGTTCACCGCCCGCGAAGGGTTCATTGACTCGTTCGTCTTCACCGTGCTGGTGGTCATCGTCTCCATCATCACCGTGAACATTGCGGCGTTCGCCATCGCCTGGACGCTGACCCGCAAGCTCAAGGGAACGAACTTCTTCCGCACGGTGTTCTTCATGCCGAACCTCATCGGCGGCATCGTCCTCGGCTACACGTGGCAATCGATGATCAATGCCGTGCTGGCCAAGTACGGGACCACGATTGTTGCCGATTGGAAGTACGGGTACCTGGGCCTCATCATGCTCATCAACTGGCAGCTCGTGGGCTACATGATGATCATTTACATCGCTGGGCTGCAAAACGTTCCACCGGAGCTCATCGAGGCCGCAGAGATCGACGGCGCCGGCCGCGGGGAAATCCTGCGGCACGTGACCATCCCCATGGTCATGCCGTCGATCACCATCTGCCTGTTCCTCACCCTGTCCAACACGTTCAAACTGTTCGACCAGAACTTGGCTCTCACCAACGGCGCGCCACGAAGTCAAACAGAAATGGTCGCGCTAAACATCGTGAACACGATGTTCAACCGCGTCGGTTCTGAGGGAGTTGGCCAGGCCAAGGCCGTAATCTTCGTGGTGGTGGTTGTTGTCATCGCCATGTTCCAACTCCGCGCCACGCGTTCCCGGGAGGTTGAAGCGTAATGTCGACGAAAACAGTGACCAACAAGCCGTCGAAAAGCGACGAAGCAAAGGTCGGGACAGGAGCAAAAGTGGCCCTGTACACGGTCCTCGTCTTCCTGACCGTCGTGTTCCTCGGGCCGATCTTCTTCATCATCCTCAACTCCTTCAAGAACAAGCTCGCCATTGCCGACAGCCCCTTCGCACTGCCGCTGGATGAGATGTGGGTCGGGCTGGAAAACTACGCCGTCGGCCTCATGAAGGAGGGATTCCTGTGGGCGATCCTCTGGTCGTTCGTCATCACCATCCTCTCGGTGGCGGCAATCGTCTTCTTCTCGGCCCTCACCGCCTACTACATCACCCGCGTGAAAACGTGGTGGACCTCGGCGCTGTACTACCTGTTCGTGTTCAGCATGGTTATCCCCTTCCAGATGGTCATGTTCCCCACGGTCAAGATCGCAGACATGCTGCACCTCAACAATCCCATCGGGATCGTCGTGCTCTACCTGGGCTTCGGCTCCGGCCTGTCGGTGTTCATGTTCGCAGGGTTTGTGAAATCCATCCCCCTCGACATCGAGGAAGCCGCCATGATCGACGGCTGCAGCCCCCTGGAAAACTACTTCCGCGTGGTGCTGCCCATGCTCAAGCCCACGGCTGTCACCGTGGCCATCTTGAACGCCATGTGGGTATGGAACGATTACCTCCTGCCCTACCTTGTCATTGGCCTATCCACCAAGTACAAGACCATCCCCGTGGTGGTGCAATCCTTCGTGGGCTCCAATGGTAACCGCGACATGGGCGCCATGATGGCCATGCTCGTCCTCGCCATCATCCCCATCGTCATCTTCTACGTCGCCACGCAGAAGCACATCATCGAAGGTGTCGCCGCCGGCGCGGTGAAGGGCTAAATGTTCTCACCCGATTCCAGGTTCTACGCCGCGTTTTCCCTCGCAGCGGACCTGGTCATCGTCAATTTCTGCATGGTGATTGCGTCACTCCCGATCATCACCGCAGGAGCCGCGACGAAGGCCGGGGCCTACGTCACACGGCAACTCGCCCGCGACGAGGGTTCCCGGCCGTTTGCCACGTTTTGGAAGGCATTTCGTGCATCCTTCCTCCCCCCCACGGGCTACTTTGTGGGTTCTACCTGCATCGCAGTGCTAGGAATCTACGAGATTTACGTCATCCGTGGGGCGGGCGAGGGCCTCATCAGTCCCATGGCGGCCCTCGTTTTGGAGTCGGGCATCTGGTCGGGGCTTATTATCCTCACCATCATCACGGTGCGGTTTTATCCCAAGTGCAGCCTCAAAGGTGCGGTATTGGATGCGATGCGTGACTTGCCGCGGACCCTCCTTGCAGCCCTGGGGTTGGCGGCCCTGCCCATTGTCGCCCTCACTACCTCCGTGGGACTTGGGACGATCATTACGTACGTGGTGCTCGTCGGCCTGGCGCTGCCGTGGTACGTTGCCGGTTTGATTCTAAAATAGAGAAAACCGCTAAGGGAGGATTTCTTGTTTTGGGGGCCTGGTCTAGAAGGGGAGTCCCTGCAAGGCGGGGACTGCCTGCTTGATCGCCGGCCACGCGAGGGCTGCAAGAATCACCGCAACAATTGGGACAACGACTGACGGGATTATAACCCCGAGTTTGCCATTCCGGCACTCCGCGAAAGCCTGGTTCTCCAATTCGCGGGCTTTTTGGTACGGGTAGGAGCGGAAAGCGGTTTGCCTCACCGCGATTTGCACTTCCTAGCTGACCCCGGGAATGTAGAAGGGATCATCGTCAAATGCGTTGCGAGCGTTGTATTGCTCAGGCTTGTAAACGGTTGGTTCTGAAACGGCAGCAAGTTGGAAGCCTGTAGCCAATGCTGTAATAGACTCTTGGTTTTTTGTGTTTGACATCCCGCGCACATCAGCGAGTTTGCGCCCCATGTCCTTGTAGCCCGACATGATGTTTCTCTGGGCATTCCTGCTGTAATTGACTGTACAGTTACCTGAAACGATGTCGTAGCTTGTGGTGAAATCGCTGGCGGTTGCTGCTGCCGTTGCCTGGGGAGCCATCATGGTGGATAGGGCAATTGCTGTCGCGGTAGCAAGAACGGGCAGTGATGGTTTTGTTTTCACAGTGCGTGACCTTTTAGTTTTTGGACCTTCAGCAAAGTCCAGAGGGGTGTGAGCCGACCGTGGTATCACCATCGATCATTGTGCTGAACCTCGCTCATCCTCTTCCTATATCGAACCATAACCTGCTAAATGATTAAAAGAAGGCGGTGAGGAAACTGTTAGGGGGGAGCGCTGCGATAGCTGAACGGGAGGGTGAATAAAAATGGCGGTGACCGTGCAGGTCACCGCCGGTTTCGTGTTTTTCCTATGCCAGCTCGTTGGAGGCCTTGATAAAGTCCTCTAGCTTCTGGAGGGCCTTGCCAGAATCGATGAGCTCAGCGGCGAGGGCGATGCCGTCGGCAAGCGTTTCGGTCTTGTCGCCCGTGAAGAGGGCGGCACCAGCGTTCATGAGGACAGCGGTGCGGTGGGGGCCGCGATCCTTACCGGCAAGAACATCGCGGGTGATCTCGGCATTCTCCTGCGGATCGCCACCGACGAGATCCTTCTTCTCGCAGCGCTCAAGACCGAAGTCCTCGGGCTTGATCACGGAGGTGCGGAAGTAGCCGTCGCGGATTTCGCAGATTGTCGACGGGGCGGACGCGGAAATCTCGTCCATGACGTCCTGGCCGAACACGACGAGGCCACGGCGTACACCCTGGTGGGAGAGGACCTTGGCCAGTGGCTCAACGAGGTACTCCGAGTACACGCCGAGAACGAAGCGTTCGGGCTTGGCCGGGCTCGTCAGGGGTCCGAGGATGTTGAAAACGGTGCGGAAGCCGAGCTCCTTGCGCAGGCCGGCAACGTGCTTCATGGACTGGTGGTACTGCTGGGCGTACAGGAAGGCGATGTTGACTTCCTTGAGAAGCTTGTTGACGAGCTCCGGGTCCTGGTGGATGTTCACGCCGAGGGCCTGCAACACGTCGGAGGCGCCGGACCTACTCGTCGCCGCGGCGTTGCCGTGCTTGCACACTGTCACGCCGCCGGCAGCGGCGACCATCGCGGAGGTGGTGGAAATGTTGAAGGTATGGGCATTGTCGCCACCCGTGCCGACAATCTCCAGCACCTCGATGCCGGGGTGCTCCACTTGCGTTGCGTGGTTGCGCATAGCCTCGGCGGAGCCCATGATCTCGTCGATGGTCTCCGCATTGGAAGACTTCGTGGACAGCGCTGCAAGGTAGGCGGCGTTCTGGGTAGGGGTGGACTCCCCACTCATGATCTCATCCATGACGGCATACGCCTCGTCATAGGTGAGGTCTTCCTTAATTACCAGTTTTTTAAGAGCTTCGCTGATCACGGGGCACTTCCTTTGCGTGGGGTATTTTGTAGCCCTCATTCTACGGTCGGGTAGCCCCTGTATACCGGCCTTTTGGTCCAGCGGGGGTGGAAGCGGAGGTAATTATGGGAACAGGAGTGCGAAAATTAGCTGGTTGGTGCCAGCGGCACCCGCAGAAGCTGCTTAGTCGCGCTCAGCACCTGCTCAGTGGGCATTTCTCCCACGTACATGTGGCGACGTTCCTCGTGATACGCCGTCGCCAGCGTGTACTGCAACGAAATGAACTGGTTGTCCACAAATAAGGAGAGGAGCTCTGCGGGGATGTCAGTGCGTACCTCACCGCATTCCTGCCCTCGCTCGAGCATTGCCAGGTACTGTTTCAGTGTATATCGCTCCAGCTCAGCTGCAGTTTCCTTGGCAAAGGCGCGATCGCCGAGCGCGGTCATTGCTTGGTACGTCTGGACTGCTTCCCGCTCACTTGCGCTCGTATTTCCGATGACATCCACAAGCTTGCCGACGATCTCCAGCACCCCGCATCCGATTTCAAAACCGGGGGTAGTCTTCGTCTCGATGATCTCCGCCCCTTTCTCGCCACGTAGAGGAATAGGTCCGCCTTTGTGGGGAAATACTTGAAAAGTACGCCGACGGAAATATCGGCCTCCTTGGCAATTCGGTTCGTGTTGGCCTGCTCGTAGCCGTGCCGCGCAAATTCCGTTGTCGCCGCAGTCGTGATGTGCTCACGCTTATCTGCGGGAAGGTTGCAGAATCTGGCCGTCACTGTTGCCGACGCTATAATGCTCCTTGACTCGTGCCCGCGCCCGACGGACACTGCGCATCATCCATTAGTTGTATCCCCTCGGTAGCAGTCCAACAGTTTGTCGACACCGAAAAATCTCCAAAACCCACACACTCCGTGCACGTCAACCCACAAAAACGTGTCAAAACCCTGTGGGTAATGGGGAGTAACGCCACAAGTTCCACACGAGTTTGCCCGGAACCCGCTTTCCCGCTTCCCTCCCGCCCGCAGCCGTGCGTATATTCACTACATGCTTGAGTCAGTAGAGTTGACCGGCCCCACACAGTCGGTCCTTTTTTGGGCTGCGCTCGTCGTGCCGGCTCTCTTCCTCCTCACCCGGCAGAAGTGCCGCCTGACCATGGCATCCGTTCTCATTATTGGGATTGTCGTTGCCGTTGCTTGGGCTCTCCACGCGCCCCCGGCGCTCGCCGTTGGCGGCGGGCTTCTGCTGCTTCTCCTTTCTGCTTGCCGGCGCCCCGTGCACGCCCTCTTCGTCGCCGTCGCCGTCGTCGGCTCGATCGGCATCATCAACACCCAGTTCCAAATGGTCCCCACCGTTGGCGCGATCACCAACTGGGTGGATTACGTCCCCTACAGAGACCTCGCCAGCGTCCGTCCCGGCCAGAGCGTCCGCACGAGTCTCGTCCTCGGCCGTGGCCGCCCCGCCGAGGTTTACCTCCCACCCGCCTATTTCGAAGGCAAACGCCCGCCCGTCCTCGTCCTCATGCACGGCAATCCCGGCTCACCCTCCATGTGGATGGACGAGGGCCAGGCACCACAGCTTTTCGACGAGTTCCAGGCCGCCCATTCCGGCATGGCCCCCGTCGTCGTCTCCGTCGACGCCACCGGCTCCTTTACTGGTAACCCCCTCTGCGTCGGCTGGGCCCACGACTACATTTCCGACGAATTACCCCAGGCCATCACCCAATTCTTCCGGGTGGATGAGGACCGCAGCCACTGGGTCCTCGGCGGCCTCAGCTACGGAGGCACATGCGCCCTCCAGATCGCAACGACCGCTCCCGACGCCTACGGCGGCTACATCGATATGTCGGGCCAACGCGAGCCTCTCGCAGGAACGAAGCAAGAAACCGTCGATAAGTACTTCGGCGGTGACCCCCAAACCTACCGAGAGAATAACCCCCGTGACCTGCTTGGCGACACCAGAAAATACGTCGGCATCCCCGTCCGCTTCATCGTCGGCGAAGACGACCGGGACTACCGCCCCGGCATCGAGGAGCTGTACGGCTTGGCACAGCAAGCGGGCATGAACGCTACGCTCACCGTCCTGCCCGGGGGCCACGATTTCCGCGTCTGGCGGGAAGGCCTCATCGATTCCCTGGATTTCATCGCCACAATCGGAGGCATCGACCATGCGTAGAGTACGTTTCGTTGTCACAAGCCTTGCCCACGCAGCCAGCGGTGCCCCGGTCACCTGGACACTCGTCGCGCTGGGTTGGATCCTGTTTGCCGTTTGTTCGCGCACGGATTCATTGAGCTCGCTGAGCCTGGGCGACCCGATGAACGTCACAGACATCCTCACCTCGGGCCTCACCTTTGCGACGCTCCCCGCCGGCATCGTCGCCACCGCTCTCGCGTTGACCGGCGCCACCTACACGGAGAGGAAAGTGGGCTCTAGCTGGTATGTCGCTGTAATTTTGCTCATCCAGGTGGTGGGTGGGGTGGCGGGTGCCTTCATCGCGTGGGCTGTCGTGAACCCGCTGACCCCGTGGGGCATGGAGCTGCGTGGCCAGGAACTCCTCAGCCCGCTCATGTGGATCGTCGGCGCCTCAGCGATGGGATCGGCCCGCTTTCCCGTGTTGTGGCGCCGCCGTGTGCGCATGCTCATTGTCGCCCCGGTGATCACGGTTGTCCTGTACTCCGGCACCTTCACTCAACTGTGTGTTGCCGTTGCCACGTTTGTTGGGCTTGGCCTGGGGATTCTGCTCTGGAATCGGCCACTTCGCCTTTCTCGCCCCTCGTGCTCGCTCTCGGAGGCGCGCGTCCTCGTCGCCCTCATGGTTGCCGGTATCGGATTGGGGCCACTTATCGCAGCGCTCAGCCCGTATTCTGCGGGGCTTCTGTCGGGGCTTGGCAAGCTGGCAGATCTCGCCGAGGCGTACGCGCAGTGCGAATCGGTGGAGGGCTGTGTCTCCGAGGAGTCCGTCAACAACGCAGCCATGGCAGTTTTGCCGGCAATCATCGTGGTCATCCTCGTTTTCGGGTTATTCCGTGGCCGCCGCCTCGCGTGGTGGGGTACCGTCCTCACGTTTCTGTTTACCCTCCCCATCGTCGTCATGGAGGCAAGCTTTTTCCACGCATTGCCGCAGGACCCGGCGTGGTTCTTCTCGGTGAGTGTGACGTCGGTTGCCGTTCCCTGGATCCTCGGCCTCGTCGTCCTCTTCGCCACCGCGCGCCTGTTCCGTGTCAAGGGTGGTGAGTTACTCTTCGCTCGCATCGTGCTTTTCGACGCCATCGTGGCTGGTCTCCTCTGGTTTCTTGCGGGTGGGGTGGGGGGTTGGCCGTCCCTCCCCCTCGTCTTCCTCCCGCCGATGCTCCGCGAGATCATCTTGGGGACGGCCCCGTCGTGGCGGTTTGTGCTTGCGTCCTCGGTGTTTTGGATTATTTTCGCCGTCGGCCTGTGGTGGGTGTTGCGCTGTCCGCCGCGTCGGGAAGGTGATGATGATCGGGCCCGTGCGCTGGCGTTTTTGGATGCGGGCCTCGGCGATCACTTGTCGCATATGACGTTGTGGCCGGGTAATCAGTTCTTTTTCACGGATTCTGGCTACGTTGCGTACCAGGTGCACAATCTGGTTGCGGTGACTGTTGGTAGTCCGGTTTCGTCCAATCCGCCGCAGCTTGCCGACGAGTTTGAGGACTATTGTCGCAGCCAGGGCCTCAAATGTGCCTGGTACTCGGTGCCCACTGCCTTCGCCGAAACTCGCCCCGGCGCCCGTGTCCAGGTTGCCGAGGAATCGATCATTGATGTGTCGGACGTATCTTTCCGAGGCAAGAAGTTCCAGGATGTCAGAACTGCGACAAACCGCGCGGTCAAGGAGCATATCCGCTCCGTGTGGGGGAGGTGGGACGATTTCGATCCGCTGACCCACCAGCGCATCCGCGCCCTCTCGGAGGAGTGGGTGTCGGAGAAGTCGCTGCCGGAGATGGGTTTCACCCTCGGTGGGGTGGAGACCCTCGCCGATCCTCGTGTCCGGCTTATGGTGGCGCTTGACGACGCGGGCCGGGTCCACGGTGTGACCAGTTGGCTGCCGGCTCCCGGTGGCTGGGTTTTGGACCTCATGCGCCGGGATACGGAGGGTTTCCGCCCGGTGGTGGAGTTCCTCATCGCCGAGACCGCCCGCCGCGCCCATGCGGATGGCCTGTCCTGGATTAGTTTGTCGGGTGCCCCGTTGGCGCATTCGGCACCGGGGGAGTCGTCGGCGGTGGATAGTTTGTTGGATCGGCTGGGTGCCCTGTTGGAGCCTTGGTACGGTTTTCGTTCTCTAGCTGCGTTTAAGCGTAAATTCCAGCCGTCACATGAGAAGTGGTGGTTGTGTTATGGGGAGGTGGCGGACTTGCCGGCGGTGGGTCTTGCGGTGACGAATTGTTATGTGGATGTGCGGGATGTGGCGCGGGTGGCGTTGCGTCGTCGATAGGTGTCGGTAGGTGGTTGTGAATAACTTTCGGGGCGATTTTTCTGATCTTTGACAGTTATCCACAGTTCTGGTTGTGTGCCTGTTGCGCGGGGTTTTTCGACTTTATCGTCCGGGGTATGAAGCGAATAAACAAGATTGTATCTGCATTTCAGGGCCCGGAACTTCTCCGTGAGGTGTGGCGGGCCCGCAAGACTCATCCGGATTTGGCCCGCGAGTGGTCCCGCCTGTACGGGCTGTCTGAGGAGATGGTCCGGGAGTGGATGCATGCGTCAAAGAATTGGGGCACGTTTTCTGACCCGGATGTGCTGGTCGAGGCGGAGAAGCTGTCGGTGGCGAAGTTGGTGTTGATCTCTAAGGCAATGAACAATGTGGCGAAGGATGAGCGGGAGGGGTTGCGCGCCCGGTTGGTGTCGATTGCGGGTGGTGTGACCTGGCAGGAGCTGAAGGCGAGGGCGGCGCAACTGGCGAAGGAGATGCGGCAGCCGTCGACAAGCTCCTCGGTGACGGTGTCGAAGGTGGCCGACGGGCAGGGCATGAAGCACGCCCACGTGCGGTTGAAACCGCCGGTCATGGAGAAGTTCATCGCCCGCATGAAGCAGCTCAGCGTGGCGCCGCCGGGTGCGGACGAGTCGGTGGTGTTGGGTTCCGGTTTGGAGCAGCTTATCGACGCCCCGTCGTCCGGTCTCCCCGATGTTTCCGGTTCCTTCGAGCGGACGCTGGGGCCTGCCTTTATTCTGGCGATTCCCGGCACGAAGTACATCGGCGACGGCAAGTATGCGACAACTGACGGGGAGATCATCATCGGAAAGGAGGCAGCCCAAACCCGGCTGTCCCCATATGGCTGGGTCGTTATCTACGACGGCACGAACCATATCGGGGAGTGCTACGAGCTGGAAAACGACCGGTTTGCCTCCCTGATGCTGCGCCAAGCGATCACCATTGATCAGATCTTCTGCGCGCACCCGGGATGCACCCAACTGGCCTCCCATTTCGAGATGCACCACACCATTTCCTACAAGGACGGCGGCAAGACGAACGCAGTCGAGATCATCGGCACGTGTGTGAACCACAACCGGCAAAACGACGACGATCCTGACAAGGTGAAAAACGGCCGCCACATCCGTGACGACAACGGCCACGCTGGCTGGATTCCCCCGGAGGGCGGCGCAACCCTATACAACCAGCTGCCTGCCACCGACTACTCCGGCAACGCCATCGCCCGCCGGATCCTTAACGCCGAAAACGGGGATGAACAGGAGAAACAATTTCAAAATGGGGGAGAACCTAAACTGAAGGAATGACCGAGTCATCCCTTGACAACGCACGCGCCGCCCTCGAACGGGTCCGCTCCTACGCCGAGCACCCCGACACCACCCCCAAACCCGAGCGGAAACTCCTCAAGGAGGCCGTAAAGCTCTCGGTAGGGGAGGTCGGTGTCCGTGCCCCCGGCCACTCCGTGGAACTGCGGGTGCCCCCATATGCCGCCGTGCAGTGCATCGAGGGACCCCGTCACACGCGGGGCACACCGCCCAACGTGGTGGAGATGTCCCCCCTGGTGTGGCTGCGGTGTGCCCTTGGCCTGCAAACCTTTGCCGACGGCCTCGCCACGGGGGAGATTTCCGCCTCCGGCAACCGGGCCGCTGAAGTAGGTATGCATCTCCCAATTCAGCGCTAGGTTAGCTTAACCTAGCGTGAAAAAGTCTGTGAGCTGCGTTAATGTTGCGCCCATGGGTGAAGAACAATCAATTGCCGCCAAGCTGAACTGGCTGCGCGCCGGGGTGCTTGGCGCGAACGACGGCATCATCTCCACAGCCGGCGTCGTCATGGGCGTCGCCGCCACCGGCGCTGCCCTCGGTGAGATCGCCACCGCCGGAATGGCAGCCGTAACCGCAGGTGCCGTGTCTATGGCTCTCGGTGAGTATGTGTCCGTGTCCGCCCAGCGCGACACCGAGCGCGCCATGATCGCCCAACACGCGGAGGAAGTCCGCGAGACCCCGCACGATCTGAAGGCGGACATCGTGTCGACGTTGCAGAAGCGTGGCCTCCACCCGGAGACCGCACGCGTGGCGGCGGATGAGCTTGCTGCGGGGGATCTTTTGCACGCGCATCTCATGGTGCACCACAATGTTGATTCCACGGAGCTCACCAACCCCTGGATTGCGGCATTCAGTTCTGCAGTATCGTTCCTGCTTGGCAGCGTATTCCCCTTGGTGGCGGTGGTGCTTGCTCCAGCCGGCTGGCGCGGCGGCATCACCCTTGTGTCCACCGTCCTTGCCCTCATGGTGACGGGTGGGATTTCGGCGGCGTTGTCGGAGGGGTCGGCGACGCGGTCGGTTGTGCGCCTCATTGTGGGGGGTGCGTTGGCGATGTCTATTACCTACGGACTGGGTTATCTCTTTGGTGAGGTGGCCTTGTAGCTACTACTCTGGGGGTCGTGGTATCGAATAACCCAATTCTCGACGATCAGGCCCACGACGAATGCGGTGTCTTCGGCGTGTGGGCTCCGGGCGAGGATGTAGCAAAAATTACGTACTATGGTTTGTTCGCCCTCCAGCACCGTGGCCAGGAAGCTGCCGGTATTGCTGTGGGGGATGGTGAGCAGGTCGTCGTTTTCAAAGACTTGGGCCTGGTCAGCCAGGTTTTCGATGAACAGTCTTTGCAGGCTCTCCAGGGGCATTTGGCGATTGGCCATACCCGTTACTCCACGGCGGGGGGTGTGAAGTGGGAGAATTCGCAGCCGATTTTCCGCACAACGCCGGCGGATACGGATGTTGCCCTTGCCCATAACGGCAATCTGATTAACCATTTGCAGCTCATGAAGCTGGCCCGCGAGAGGGGGGTTGTTCCTGCGGACGGTTACCCCTCGGACTCTGAGGTCACCTGTGCTTTGCTTGCCGACGGTGCCACCTCCGACACCACCGTCCTCCAGTCCGCTTTGGACTTATTACCCACGCTAGAGGGCGCATTCTGCTTGGTGTTTACGGATGGCCACAACATCTACGCCGCCCGCGACCGCAACGGCGTGCGTCCGCTGTGCCTTGGCCGCCTGGATCGCGGCTGGGTTGTCTCTTCGGAGACGTGTGCTTTGGACATCGTTGGTGCGTCGTTTGTGCGCGAGATCGACCCGGGCGAGTTGGTGGTGATCAACGATTCCGGTGTGTCGTCGATGCGTTTTGCGGAGCCGGAGCGTAAGGGCTGCATCTTCGAGTACGTGTACCTGGCGCGTCCGGACTCTGACCTGCGGGGACGGTCGGTTAATACGACACGCGTGGAAATTGGGCGTCGACTAGCAAAAGAAGCCCCAGCAGACGGTGACCTTGTCATTCCCGTCCCGGATTCCGGAACGCCGGCGGCCGTCGGCTATGCGCAAGGTTCGGGGCTACCGTACGGGACCGGCCTGGTGAAAAACGCCTATGTGGGGCGGACGTTTATTCAACCGACGCAGATGCTGCGACAGTTGGGTATCCGGTTGAAGCTGAACCCGTTGAAGGATCAGATTCGGGGCAAGCGTCTGGTTGTTGTCGACGATTCGATTGTGCGGGGAAACACCCAGCGTGCGCTCATTAGAATGCTCCGTGAGGCGGGGGCCGCCGAAGTCCACGTCCGCATCGCCAGCCCGCCGGTGAAATGGCCCTGCTTCTACGGCATCGATTTCGCGTCGCCGGGTGAGCTCATCGCTAATGCGGTGGATTCATCGCGGCCGGAGCAGATGGTGGAGGCCGTGTGCCAGGCCATCGGCGCGGATTCCCTGGCCTACATTTCAGTGGACGCGATGGTGGAGGCGACGGAGCAGGATGCGACCACGATGTGCTGCGCATGCTTTGATGGCGATTACCCGCTTGGCCTGCCGGAAGGAAATAATAATGCCGATTTGGTGCGTGCGATGAAGGCCGGTACGTACCCACTGCCGCTCGTTGGCAGTGACTACGATTCAGCCCACTAATTTTTCTGCAAAGGATGACCATGACTGACAACACGTATGCCGCCGCCGGCGTTGATATCGAGGCTGGGGATAAGGCTGTGGAACTGTTCGCGCCGCACGCCAAGAGGGCGTCTCGGCCGGAGGTGCGCGGGGGGCTGGGTGGTTTCGCCGGTCTGTTCGCGCTGGGGAAGTACAAGAAGCCGCTGCTTGCCGCAGGTTCTGACGGTGTGGGAACGAAGCTGGTGATTGCCCAGAAGCTGGGGATCCACAACACGATCGGCATTGACCTTGTCGCCATGTGCGTGGATGACTTGGTGGTGTGCGGTGCGGAGCCACTGTTCCTGCAGGATTACATCGCTATCGGCAAGGTTGTGCCGGAGCATGTCGCCCAGATTGTGGAGGGCATTGCCGAGGGCTGTGTGCGAGCAGGGTGTGCCCTCCTCGGCGGTGAGACGGCGGAGCACCCCGGTGTGATGCCGGAGGACGAGTACGACATCTCGGCAACAGCCGTCGGTGTCGTGGAGGAGGACGAGGTGCTGGGGCCGCAGCGTGTCCGCGGGGGCGATGTGGTCATCGGTATGGCCTCCTCTGGCCTGCACTCCAACGGGTACTCCCTGGCCCGCTACGTGCTCTTGGAGCAGGCTCAGCTGCCGCTCGATACGCACATCGACGAGCTTGGTCGCACGCTCGGTGAGGAACTTCTCGAGCCGACGCGCATCTACGCCCTCGACTGCCTGGAGCTCATTAACGAGTGCGAGATCCACACCTTCTGTCACGTCACCGGTGGCGGTCTGGCGGGCAACCTGGCGCGCGTCATCCCCGACGGTCTCATCGCCCGGCTGTCTCGCGGAACGTGGAAGCCGTCGCAGGTCTTCCGCTATATCCAGTCGGTGGGGAAGGTGGAGCGCTCCGAGATGGAGAAAACTTTCAACATGGGCGTCGGCATGGTCGCCGTTGTGCCTGCTGCGGAGAAGGAGCGCGTCCTGGCGATACTTGCCGCCCGCCACGTGGATGCGTGGGAGTTGGGCACGGTGGAGGAGTCTGCCGGTGCTGATCGCGTTGTGCTTGAGGGTGAGTACGCGGAATAGGGCGTGAAAAATGGGGAGCCTCGCAAGTGGGGCTCCCCATTTTTTTGTTTAGTTATTTGTCCTCGTCGGGATCGTAGTCAATCCATGCAGCGTATGGATCGTCCTCCTCCTCACGGCGCTTATCATCGATTTGTCCTGACAGTTCGCGCTGGAGCGATTCCAAGTCCATTTCCGGTGAGTTGTACTTCAGCCGACGTGCGACTTTCGTTTGCTTAGCCTTGGCACGGCCGCGACCCATGGCCTGACCCCCTTGGAGTTCCAAGAGACACCCGGGTATTTTTGGTGCCCCATTATCGTGCAGTTACTAAATATAAATACCTGTGTACACTTTAGCGGGTTTGCGCGCAAATTGCTGTATTTACCCCCTAGGCTCGGGGTTTGTCCCCGCGTAGCTGGTTGATCGCGTCTCTTCCGGCTCCCGATGATGGGCGCGGCAGGCTGTGCTTGTCGACGCTCATCGCACAGTCCCCTGCCATAAACTCGCCCGAGCGTTGGAGTGCGCTCGCCTTGATCGTGGCCAGCGCGATGGGACCGAGTTCGTGGTGGTGCACCACACTACCCAGCGTTCCTACCGTGCGACCTGCGAGTGTGACGGGAGTTTGGGGGGCGGGAAGCTGGGGGACGGAGCCGTCGAGAAGCGTGACGACGAGCGCCCGGGGTGCGCGACCCAGGTTCTCCACCCTGGCGACGGTTTCCTGGCCGCGGTAGCAGCCCTTGTCCAGGTCGACGGCCTCGGCGAGCCACAGGCCCACCTCGTGGGGGATGGTCTTCTCGTCGCAGTCGACGGGGTGGTCGGGTTCGCCCCGGGCAATGCGGTAGGCCTCAAAGGACATCAGGCCCGCGAGCTGGCCGTTTTGTTGCAGAATTGCGTCGGCTGCGGCCTCCACATCGCGCACACCGTAGTCGGTACGCAGCGGGGTGCCGGGGATCGTGCGGGCGAAGGCGGCGTCGAGCGGGGTGTGCTTGCCGAAGACGGTGACGAGCTGTAGCGGGGAAATGGTGATCTCTACCTTGGACCAGAAAATCATGGCAACCAGGTAGTCACGCAGTGTTTCCGCTTCGTGGGGGGAGACGATGAGGAACACCTCGTCCTCCGTGACGGCCACGTCCATTTCGTGCTGGATGCGGCCGTTGGCGTCGAGATCGAGCGCCATGGTGGCCCCAGGGGCGATGATTTTGCTGAGGAGGTTGGTGAGGAAGGCTTCGCGGTCGTCGCCGGTGACGGAGAGGATGACGCGGTTGGAGCGGTCGACAAGCGAGAGGGGGGCGCGTTGCTCGCCGAAGGGGTTGCCGTAGTGCCAGGGGACGCCGGCGGTGTGCGGGGCGAGGTGGTCGGCGGGCGCGGGTTGCGCGCCGTGCGCGGAAAGCAGTGGCGAAGCGTAAGTAGACATGTACGCCATCGTAGTGGTGGCATAATCGGATGTATGGGACATGCGCCAGTGATCGTTGTTGTTGAGCCGTTCGGTGGGTCGTCGCGTAGGCAGAGCCCGCAGCTTCCCCATATTTTTTGGGATGATTTGGGGCTTACGCGTGCCGACGGCATTTTCGAATCCCTTCTTGTGCACGAGGGGCGGGCGTGCAACGTAGAGCGACATGTGGATCGCTTCCTTGCGGGGGCGAAGAAGCTGCAGCTGCCGGAGCTGGGGCGGGACTTGGTGCTGAAGGCGACGGCGGAGGCCGTTGAGGGGTGGGTTGAGCAGTGCGGGGAGGAGCCGGTTGACGGCAAGCTCGTGTGGACGTTCACCCGCGGCCGGGCGTCGACAGGCATCCCCTCGGTGTGGATGACCGTGACGGATGTGCCCGAGGGCAACGCCAAGCTGCGGGAAAAAGGGGTGAAGGTGAAGCTGTGTGAGAAGGGGATCACCCTGCACCCGGAGAAGGCACCGTGGATTGCCTCGGGGGCGAAATCCCTCGGGTACTCGGCGACGATGGCGGCGCTGCGGGCTGCGAAGGCGGAGGGGATGGACGATGTGATCTGGGTTGATGGCGACCGGATACTCGAGGGGGCGACGAGTACGGTGATTTCCATTAAGGGGAAGAAGGTCCGCACCCCACCCAGCGGAACTGACGTGCTATCTGGGACGACGCAGCAGGCTGTGTTTGAGACGTTGAGCCAGGCGGGCTATGCGTGCAAAGAGAAAGCACTGAGCGTCGACAAGCTAAAAGAAGCCGACGGCGTGTGGCTCGTTTCCTCGGTGCGGGGGGCAGTGCCCGTGCGGTCTATCGATGGGCACAAGCTCCGCCGCGACACCCCCGATGATATCGCCCGCCTGCTCGCTGAGGCGATGTTTAGCTAGCCGACGACGCGGGTGAGCTCCGCGGACCGCTGTTCCTCGGCTCGCTCATCCACCCAGCCCAGGTGATTGTTCGGCATGAGACCGTACATCCGCTTGCCCGGGCCGAGTGCCTGTGGGCCGGTCTCCGTCACCATTGTTGAGGCGGACTGCAGCGACCACGAACGCTCGTTGTACGGCTCGCCGTAGAAGATCTCCACTACGCCATCGGCGCGGACGCTGATGAGCTCGATCTCATCCTTGTCATTGACCCGCCAGAACCCATACGCATTCGTATCGGGACCTGAGTATTTACCCTCAGAATCGAGCTTCCACGTGCGCGAATGGTAGCTCAGGTAGTTCTCGCCGTTGTGGGCGATCACAAGCTCCTGCCCGAACGCGAACTGGCCCTCATCTGTGGCGGCCTGGCCCTCGCCGCGCCAGACGCCCACGAGGGGGAGGAGGGCGAGGAGGCCGTCGTGAAGATTGGGCCCCTCCCGGAGGTTAGCTGTGTCAACCGGGTGCGGGGTCGCATCCAGATCGGCGATATCAGCCGTATCCAAGATATTCTTTGTCGACGTCGACTTCGCTGCCTCCGCAGCCCTGCCGATAGCTTCATTTCCATCCAACGATGCAGACTCACTCATGCCCATCGAGCTTACACGTATGGGCATTCCACAACACGCGCGGGCGAACGCGGGCGAACGCGCGCGGGTGAATGTCTACAGGTCTGTCGAAAAGTCCTCCGTGTCGAACCGCACATCCCGCAACTCCGACTCAATATAAATAGAGCCACCCCCACAAAACACGTGCGATGCTCTCCCCGTCAACGGCAGCTTTTCTGAACTAATCTCCCAGCTAAACGCATCATTGCCTGAAACAGGTTGAAAGCGAACCACGCCGTCGACAATCCGCAGCTTCACCAACTCCTGCTGCTTCTCCGACGCACCCGGCGGGGTCCCAGTCAACAGCGCCTCCGCCGACGGCGAAGCGGAGGGAGAAATGTCATCCGGGTTGGCGATATCCAGGTCCGTCATGCCGAGCTGGGCGCCGAGGGCGACGCCGTCGAGGCGCACCGTATACACCAAGCGCTTTGCCGTCATATCCTGCAGGTTTCCGCTCAAAATCTGGGCGGGCGGAACCTCCACATCGAAAGCTTCTGATTTCTTATTAACGAGTCCGAAGCCCTCCTCCTGCACATCGATCATCTCTGTGCGGATGGAATCAATAGAACCACCCAGGGCAGAAACAATAAACGGAGTGCCACTCATTGTCACCGCCGGTTTGATGTCGAGCCCTTCGAGGCGTTGGAGTTCTGCGGAGACGTTGCGTTCGGTGTTGGTGGCAACGACTCCATCCACGAAGAGGAAAGTACCCGCCACCACGGCGGCTCCGATGAAAACAGGGACGAACTTAGCCACACTATATTTGTAGCGTATGGATATCCTTTCGCGTGCATTTGAAGTTGACGGCGTGGAGCCGCTGAGTGAGCAATTCGTTCGCGGTCTCACGGAGAACATGGGCCATACCCACCACAAAATTGAGGAAAACGGCCAGGTAGTCGCCCTTATCGCTACCGACGGTTCGACGGCGGAGCTCGTCGTTGATCCCGCTTTTCGACGCAGAGGTCTCGGCTCACGGTTATTTGAAGAGGCCGGCAAACCTCCGGTGTGGGCACACGGGGACCTCCCCGCAGCCCGTGCCTTTTCTCAGCACTTTGGCCTGGTCGCGACCCGAATCCTCTTGGTGATGGGGAGGGGTGACTACGAGCCGCAACCAGTCACGCTTCCCGCGGGCTTTCGAATCGTGACCGCTGCCGAGGAATGCGAAGATGAGCAGTGGGTTCGTGTAAATAATGAGGCGTTTTCGTGGCATCCGGAGCAGGGGGGATGGAACGTCGACAAGCTTCGTGAGGCGCGGGCGACATCGTGGTACGACCCGACAGGAGTCTTCTTCCTCTACGAGGGTGACCACCTGGCGGGGTTCCATTGGACGAAGCGGGTTGACGGTGTGGGGGAGGTGTACGTCATCGGTCTCGGCGATGGGTACCGGGGGCGTGGCTTGGGGCGACCCCTGTTGACGGCCGGTTTGAACGCGATGGCCGAGGATAAGCGCATAATCCTGTACGTGGAGGGGGATAACGATGCCGCCGTTGGAATGTATTCCGCCCTTGGCTTCACCGAAGAGGAGCGTCACGTCGTGTATGAGGTACCAGCGGGCGACAAGTAGAACACTCATAGGCCGGCGACGGTTGCGATGCTGGCGGTTTGGGGGCGCTGGCATCGTCAGATGGGGTAGCTGGTGGGGGTGGTGCTGTCGCCGGTGGCGCGCCATCGACGAAAAAACTTAGCCAAACCTAAATTGTGCAGGTAAGGGTGTGAAGTTTCGTTGGAGCTGGGAAAAAATTTGGGAAAACTTCGGAATTAACCTTCTGTTCACCTGAATTCTTATTGTTGGACATGTCGAGCCGTTATTGTTTGCACGCGAAGCGAGTTGATGTGCGAGTAGCACGTCGATCGTTGCTACAGCATGAATTAAAACTACCGGAGGTTTATACCCGTGAAAAGCACTATTATGCGCTCCCTCGCCGTGTTCGGCGTCGCAGCAGTAGGCACCCTCGGACTCGTCGGTTGCTCGTCTGATTCCGCATCGGATGCAGCATCTGACGTTTCCACCGCCGCATCGTCTGCAGCCCAGGATGCGAAGGAAAGCATCCAGGGCCTGAGCGGCCAGTCCGGCACCCTCAACGGCGAGGGCGCATCCTCGCAGCAGAACGCGATGGAGTACTTCAAGGTGCAGTACGCCAACGCTGTTGATGGCGCAAACCTGAACTACACGGCTTCCGGCTCCGGCTCTGGCCAGAAGCAGTTCATCGCTGGCCAGGTTGATTTCGGTGGCTCTGACTCGCCGCTGAAGGACGACCAGATTGAGCCCGCCAAGGAGCGTTGCGGTGGCAACGATGCATGGCACCTGCCGCTCGTTATCGGCCCGGTTGCTGTTGCCTACAACCTGCAGGGCGCTGACGATGTCACGCTGTCCCCTGAGGTCATCGCCAAGATCTTCAACGGCAAGATCACCAACTGGAATGACCCGGCTATCGCCGAGCTCAACGGCGGCACCGCTCTCCCGGACAAGGACATCAAGGTCATCTTCCGTTCTGAGGAGTCCGGCACGTCCGATAACTTCCAGAAGTTCCTCAAGGCCACCGCTCCTGCCGAGTGGGACACCACCGGTAAGGCCTTCCCGTCCAAGGTTGGCTCTGGCGCTAACTCCTCCACCGGTGTTGTTGGTGAGGTAAAGAAGACCGACGGTGCTATCACCTACGTTGAGTCCGGCTTCGCTAAGAACGAGAACCTCGGCATTGCCAAGATCGACTTCGGCAACGGCCCGGTCGAGCTCAATAAGGAGTCCGTCAACAAGGCTCTGGCTAACATCGACTTCGCCGGCGAGGGCCACGACCTCGTTGTCGACGCTGAGAGCCTCTTCCAGATCAACGAGGCGGGCGCATACCCGCTGGTTCTGACCACCTACGAGATCGTCTGCTCCGCCGGTTACGACGCTGAGACCAGCGCCCGCGTGAAGGACTTCCTCACGGTCGCTCTGAACAATCAGGATGAGAACCTGGAGAAGATCGGCTATGTTCCGGTCGATGGTGAGTACAAGGCAGCTCTCGAAGAGGCTGTGAACGCCATCCAGTAAGTGACGGTGGTGCCACACTGTGGCACTTTCCTTCCCAGTCACGGTTACACTGCGGCCCCTTCAGGCTCGGATTTCTCAACCCGGGTGCTCTGGGGGCCACACGTGTGTGGGACTGAATAACCAAAACCTCGTACATACTACTGAAGGAACAAGCCTATGGTTAGCAATAAACCGCTGGTAGACGGCGGCGCGCCGGGTAGCGGTGGCGCAACCGGCGTCGCAACCCGATATACGCCCGACTCACAGGGGACGGACAACCACACACAGAATGCTGCGGCTGAATCAGCGACAACCCCTGACGAAAATAAGGATGTTCAGATCCAAGCCCGGGGTGGCTCCGTTAAGCGAGTCGGCGACCGCGTCTTTGAAACACTTTCCACCGTTTCGGCAGCAACCATCACCGTGATTATTGCGGCCATCGGCCTCTTCCTCCTGTGGCGCGCAATTCCCGCGCTCATGCGGAACGCAGAGGGACTGGGTGGATTCTTCACCTACGCCGGCGACTGGAACACGGCGGACACCGAGGCAATGTACTTCGGTATTCCGAACCTGTTCTTCTCAACGGTTCTCATTTCGCTCGTCGCCCTGGTGCTGGCGATGCCTGTGGCTTTGGGTGTCGCAATCTTCCTTTCCAACTACGCACCGAAGAAACTGGTTAAGCCCCTTGGATTCCTCGTGGATCTGCTGGCTGCCGTTCCGTCTATCGTCTACGGTCTGTGGGGCGTCACCGTTCTCGGACCGACGATCGGCCCCCTCTACGAAAAGATCGCTAATTCTTTCCTGGGGAACTTTTTCCTGTTCAAGGTGTACGAAAACTCCCCGTCGTTTGCCACCTCTCGCAACATGCTCACCGGTGGCATCGTCCTGGCCATCATGATCCTCCCGGTCATCGCCGCCACGGCCCGAGAGGTCTTCGTCCAGACCCCGAAGGGGCACGTCGAGGCCGCCCTGGCTCTCGGCGCGACCCGCTGGGAAGTGGTGAAGATGACGGTTATTCCGTTCGGACTTTCCGGCTACGTCTCCGGCGCCATGCTCGGTCTCGGCCGTGCACTCGGTGAGACGATGGCACTCTACCTTGTTGTCTCGCCCTCTTCGGCGTTCCGCGGTTCGCTTTTCGACGGCGGCACGACGTTTGCTACGGCCATCGCCAACGCCGCCCCGGAGTTCAACGATGACATCAAGGCTGGTGCGTACATCGCCGCTGGTCTGATTCTGTTCCTCCTCACGTTCGTGGTCAACGCGGCGGCCCGCGCGATCGTGAACAAGAAGAAGTAAGTGGGAGTGACTGACATGACTAACACAGCTACGCAGCAGAAAATTCCCGCAACCTCGGCGTTTACCCCGATTTCGGGTGGTCGCAAGGTTGCTAACCACGCGGCCACGGTGATCATCACCCTCGCCATGGCGCTCGCCATGATCCCGCTTATTTGGGTGCTTTTCGACGTCTTCCGCTACGGTTTTCCCGTCATTACGCAGGCAGATTGGTGGACGAAGGACATGTCGCAGGCCATGGCCATCCTCCCCGGTGGCGGTGCAAAGCACGCTATCATCGGTACGTTCGTTCAGGTGGCGATTACGTCCGCTCTGTCCATCCCGATTGGTATCTTTACCGCCATCTACCTTGTGGAATACTCCCAGGGTGGACGACTTGGCCGGGTTACCACCTTCATGGTCGATATCCTGACCGGTGTTCCCTCCATCGTCGCCGCTCTGTTCATCTACTCTTTCTGGGTCGTCCTGTTCGGGTTCGACCGTTCCGGTATGGCAGTGTCCCTGGCGCTGGTCATCCTCATGGTTCCGGTGATCATCCGCAACACGGAAGAAATGCTCCGCGTTGTTCCGCAGGGGCTGCGCGAGGCGTCGTACGCGCTCGGTGTTCCCAAGTGGAAGACCATCGCGAAGATCGTGCTACCGACGGCTCTGTCCGGCATCGTCACCGGTGTCATGCTGGCTATCGCCCGCGTCATGGGTGAGTCTGCTCCGGTGCTCATCTTGGTGGGTATGACATCGTCGGTGAACTGGAACGCCTTCGATGGCAACCAGTCCTCACTGCCTCTGTTCATGCTGGAAATGTACAAGTCCGGCTCCTCCGGTCCGATGATGGACCGCATGTGGGGCGCAGCTCTCACACTGATCATCCTCATCGGTGTGCTGTACCTGCTGGCACGTTTCATCTCCGCCCGCTACTCGGTCAAGAAGTAAAAGAAAATCCCGAAAATGGCTAAACAACTCGATCTGAAAGATCTCAACATTTACTACGGCGATTTCCACGCCGTGCAAAACGTCAACCTTCACGTTCCGCCGCGCTCGGTGACGGCTTTCATCGGGCCCTCCGGCTGCGGTAAGTCCACGGTGCTGCGCACCCTCAACCGCATGCACGAGGTCACCCCCGGTGCATACTGCAAGGGTGAGGTGCTTCTCGACGGTGAGGATATCTACGGCCCGAAGGTCGATCCTGTCGCCGTGCGTAACACCATCGGCATGGTGTTCCAGCAGGCTAACCCCTTCCCGACGATGTCTATCGAGGACAACGTCGTGGCCGGCCTCAAGCTGTCAGGTGAGAAGAACAAGAAGAAGCTGAAGGAAGTCGCCGAGAAGTCCCTTCGTGGCGCGAACCTGTGGGACGAGGTCAAGGACCGCCTGGATAAGCCGGGTGGCGGCCTCTCTGGTGGTCAGCAGCAGCGTCTGTGCATCGCCCGCGCCATCGCCGTCGAGCCCGAGGTGCTCCTCATGGACGAGCCGTGCTCTGCTCTGGACCCGATCTCGACGCTCGCCGTGGAGGATCTCATTCACGAGCTGAAGGAAGAATTCACCATCGTGATCGTGACCCACAACATGCAGCAGGCAGCCCGTGTGTCCGATCAGACCGCTTTCTACTCCCTCGAGGCAACCGGCAAGCCGGGACGCCTTGTGGAAGTCGGGCCGACGAAGAAGATCTTCGAGAACCCGGATGAGAAGGAGACCGAGGATTACATCTCCGGTCGCTTCGGCTAACCCAAGATAAGCCCAAAAAATGAGCCGTGACCCCAGGTCACGGCTCTTTTCCTGTTTTAACCCCGGAAGCGTCTTTCGAGCTCTTGGAATTTGGCTGCAACCTCCGCCTCGGCCTGCTCTTCCTTGCGTCGCTCGAGGTATTCCTCGGAGCGGAGGCCGGTGACCAGGTAAACCACCTGTGTGGCCACATTGACGCAGTGGTCGGCGTAGCGCTCGTAGTAGCGAGACAGAAGCGCCACCTCGACGGCGGACCTGGTGCCGTGCTCCCACGTTCGGTTGGTGACGAGGGAATTGAGGTGTGCATTGATATCGTCGACGGCATCGTCCTCGGCATCCATGGTGATGGCCTTATCCTCGTCCGGCACCACGAGAATGTCGCGCACCTCGCTGAGCATATGCGCACACAGCCGCGCCATCTCATCGAAAAACCCCTGCACATCGGCCGGAACTGCTCGGTTAGGGTGGCGACGGCGGGCGAGCTTCGCGATGTGGCAGGACAACTTGAACATCCGGTCGAAGTCCTGGACGATGTAAATCGAGCTGACAACCTGGCGCAGGTCGCGAGCCATGGGGTTTTCTAGCGCAAGGAGATCAACGGCCCGATCCTCGCACCGCTGCCGGAGTTCCTCGGCGTGGTCGCTGAGGCCTAACACATCTTCTGCCGGTTGCAGCTCGGCCTTGGTCAGGGCTGTAGAGGCCATGGTCATAGCCTTATCCGCGAGGTCGCAATAGAGGATGAGGTCGTGGGAGAACGTGTCTAAAAGTTGCCGATACACCGTACGCATACCGATACCTTAGCCCGGTTTTACTCACTCCGCACGGCAAGTTTGTTCCGAAACCTAGGAGTCGTGAACGAGGGGGAGATCGCCCGTGTCATCGAGCCATCCGTCGGGAAGCGCAACCTTCTTGGCCGAGCCCTGGCGGCCACGGGGGCCGTCGGCATCGTTGGGGAGAGCGGGAGAGTCCCGGAACGGTTCCAGGAGGGCGTCGAGAAGCGTGAGAGACGTCACCGAGGACAGGGAGGCGCGGAAGGCACCACCGACGGGGTAGCCACGGAAATACCAGCCGACGTGCTTGCGGATATCCCGGCACGCGTGATCCTCGCCCTGGTGAATGGCCAAAAGCTCGGCGTGGCGGCGGAGAATTGTGCACACCTCCCCGAGCGTCGGGGGAGGCGGTACGGGACGCCCCGACAGCGCCAACGCAAGATCGGAAAACAGCCACGGGCGACCGAGACAGCCCCGACCAATCTCAATACCGTCACATCCCGTCTGCTCAAACATAGCCAGGCCGTCAGCAGCGGAAAAAACATCGCCATTGCCAAACACCGGGACATCGAGAGCCTGCTTCAGCTCGGCGATGCGCTCCCAGTGGGCCTGCCCCGAATAACGCTCCGCAGCGGTGCGGGCATGCAGCGTCACTGCCGCAGCACCCTCCTCCTGCGCAATGCGACCCGCATCGAGCATCGTCTCGTGATCCGCATCAATTCCGATACGAAACTTCACGGTCACAGGGATATCCGTTCCGGACACCCCGCGGACGGTGGCGTCGACAATACGCTTAAATAACTCCCGCTTATAGGGAAGGGCAGCGCCACCCCCCTTGCGCGTCACCTTCGGCACCGGGCAGCCAAAGTTCAGGTCCACGTGATCCGCCAGATTCTCTTCGGCGATCATCTTGGCCGCCTTGTAGGTGTACTCGGGGTCCGTTGTGTACAGCTGCAGGCTACGCGGCTCCTCCACCGAGGAGAATGCGGCCATGTGCAGGGTCTTTTCGTTTCTTTCCACCAATGCGCGGGCGGTGACCATCTCACAGACGTACAGCCCCGAAACGCTGCCCGCTTTCTCTAGCTCCTGCTCACGGCAGAGGAGCCGGAAGGCAACGTTGGTGACGCCGGCCATGGGGGCGAGGACGACGGGGGAGGTGAGTTCGATGTTTCCGATTCTGACAGCCACGGGGAAGATTGTTGCATTGACGTGGGATAAAGCGCAAGAAATGGGGAGAGTGTGGGATTTCGTGATGCTAAAGGTCACTTCAAAAGGTAAAAGTAAGGACATAGGCGAAGGTTTCCAACTATTGTGGGGTTAAGAAAATGAAACCCGTCCTTTGCAAAGAGGATGGGCCGATTCACCACCGAGGAGGAAAAATGTCAGAACGTATCCACCATGCTGTCTTGAAGTCGAAAGTGATGACTGCTGAAGAGGCCACCCAGTTCATTCATAACGGTGACCGTGTGGGTGTCTCTGGCTTCACGGGCTCGGGATACCCCAAGGCCATGCCGACCGCCATCGCTGAGAAGTCCAAGGCGGAGCGCGAGAAGGGCAACGAGTACAAGATTTCCCTTTTCACCGGCGCATCCACCGCTCCGGATTGCGACGGCGTGCTGGCTGAGGCAGGTGCCCTCAACCTGCGCTCCCCGTACCAGTCGGATCCGACGATGCGTAAGGCCATCAACAACGATGAGATGCAGTACGTGGACGTTCACCTGTCCCACTCTGCACAGCAGATCCAGGCCGGCTTCTTCGGCAACCTGGATGTTGCCATCGTCGAGGCCTGCTCGATCGACTCCGAGGGGCACATCGTGCCCTCCTCGTCCGTGGGTAACAGCGTGGAATACCTCGACTCCGCCGACCGGATCATCATCGAGGTCAACGAGTGGCAGTCTGAGGAGCTCAACGGCATGGCCGACATCTGGCGCATGCCGATGGCCCCCAACCGCATCGCCATTCCGATCACGGACCCGGGTGACCGCATTGGCACCACCTACATCGACATCGACATCGACAAGGTGGTCGCCGTTGTCGAGACCAACCACGAGGATCGTAACGCCCCGTTCAAGCCTCTCGACGAGACCTCCAAGAAGATCGCCGGCTACTTCCTCGACCTCCTCGAGTCTGAGGTGAAGGCTGGCCGTCTCTCCTACGACAAGTTCATCATGCAGTCCGGCGTGGGCAACGTCCCGAACGCCGTGATGGCAGGCCTTTTGGACTCCAAGTTTGAAAACATCAAGTCCTACACCGAGGTCATCCAGGACGGCATGATTGACCTCATCGACGCCGGCAAGATGACCGTTGCCTCCGCAACGGCCTTCTCCCTCTCGCCTGAGTACGCCGCCAAGATGAACAAGGAAGCAGGCAAGTACGCCAAGGAAATCGTCCTGCGCCCGCAGCAGATCTCCAACCACCCTGAGGTCATCCGCCGCACCGCCCTCGTCGCCTCCAACGGCATGATCGAGGCCGACATCTACGGCCACATTAACTCCACCAACGTCTGTGGCTCCCGCATGATGAACGGCATCGGGGGTTCCGGTGACTTCACCCGCAACGCCGGCCTGTCCACCTTCATCTCCCCGTCTACGGCCAAGGGCGGCGACATCTCCGCCATCGTTCCGTTCTGCTCCCACGTCGACCACACCGAGCACGATGCCATGGTCGTCATCACCGAGTACGGCTACGCCGATCTCCGCGGCCTCTCCCCGAAGCAGCGCGCCAAGAAGATGATCGCCATCGCGCACCCGGACTACCGTCCGCTGCTCGAAGAGTACTTCGATCGCGCCGTGTCCAAGTGTGGCAAGACCGCCCACGAACCGCACGATCTGAGTACCGCCCTCAGCTTCCACGAGCGCTTCCTCGAGACCAAGACGATGAAGAAGTAACGTCCACAAGGGCCACATAAACGCAGGTCAGACACGATAAACAAGAAATCGTGTCTGACCTGCACTTTTCTGTTAGAAATGGAAAAACCGGAGTTCGCAGCACGTGAACTCCGGTTTCCTATCGGTAGGCCCCGAGGGTCTCGAACCCTCCACCCACGGATTAAAAGTCCGTTGCTCTACCCGATGAGCTAGAGGCCCACACGGAATAACCGTGGTACCTATCGTAGTGGGCAACTCGGCTCCGACCAAATTGCGGTATATGCTGTGACGATGCAGTTGAATGGTAGATGGCCGGAAAAAGGAATCATCCACACCGAGGGGATTGTTACGTTGACGTGGATTGATGATGAGCTTTTGGGGGAGTTGGCGGAGTTGGCGGCGGAGGGGATCTTTCCGCAGCCGTATCCGTCGTATGCCTTTGGGTGGGCGAAGGGGGACGCAGAGACGGTGCGGGGCAACGTCATTGAGTACCAGCGAGGGGTGCGGACGACGTGCGGGCCGGAGGAGTGGAGGCTCGAGTGTGCGGTGATCGTCGATAAGCAACCAGTAGGAGTTGTTGGTATCGGGGCGAGCGAGTGGGGGGAGCGCAAAGTGGCTGTGAGTGGTTCGTGGCTGGGGCGTCGGTACCAGGGGCGAGGAATTGGGTTTGCGGCTGCGAGATGCCTTCTGAGGGTCTATTTTGACCAACTGGGGGGACAGGAGGCGCGTCGACTTGTGTACCCGGAGAATACTGCGTCGCTGCGCGTGGGGGAGAAGCTTGGGTATGTGCGCGCGGAAGACAACTGGTTTTCGCTTACAAAGGAGCAGTTCAGGGCGCGATTTTGTTAGGACGGAGTTGTCACGTATTGTGTTAAGCGCTGCACAACGTGGCACGCTCCCATCGTCTAGGGGCCTAGGACTCCGCCCTTTCACGGCGGCAACACGGGTTCGAATCCCGTTGGGAGTACGGCTTCCTCTTTTGGGAAGCGCCTTTTAAAGGAAAAATAAATATGGCCCTGTGGCGCAGTTGGTTAGCGCGCCGC
>NZ_KV821082.1:175822-195242 GCF_001815555.1 Corynebacterium sp. HMSC073D01
GAGGTCGCGGGTTCAAGTCCCGTCAGGGTCGCCAAGGGAATCGTCTCGCTTCGTGTGGGACGATTTTTTCGTGTGTAGAGTGGGGCAGTGCGCTCATGGTGGTAGGGGATCGGCGGGCACCCTTTGCACAAGAAAGCCGTTCTAACCTGCGGATTTGCGACAATAACGGGGCGTTGTATACACTTACAACTCGTGCATACGACACCCCAGCGGGTGTCCTTGTATGTGGCCCTGTGGCGCAGTTGGTTAGCGCGCCGCCCTGTCACGGCGGAGGTCGCGGGTTCAAGTCCCGTCAGGGTCGCGGCACGGTAGCTCAGTCGGTAGAGCGTCCGCCTGAAAAGTGGAAGGTCGACAGTTCGATCCTGTCCCGCGCCACCTTCTAAAATCCCCCGGAGATCCTCCGGGGGATTTTTTGGCATACTGGAAGATGCGTCTTTCGCGAGGCGCGGTACATGGTTGTAGAGAGTAAGGAGTAAGAATTATGGTCGAATCCGAAATCAACAAAGAGATCCGCCACGATGCAGATAATTCCCGCTACACCGTCCAGGTGAACCAGGATGTGGCCGGCTACGCCGCCTACGAGGAGTCTGACGGCGTCCGCAACTTCAACCACACGGTGATTGAGGGAGACTACCGCGGCCAGGGGCTGTCCAAGGAGCTCATCGCCTTTGCTCTCGACGACACGCGCGAGGCAGGCTTGAAGGTCATCCCGACGTGCTCTGCTGTGGCAGATTTCATTGCCAAGAACGGTGAGTACGCGGATCTCATTGCTGGTGAGGACGAGCGCTAGAATTTTCGCGCAAAGCAAAAGCCGGAGCCTTTCGGGCTCCGGCTCATTTTTGTTCTAGATAATCCAGGTGCCAAACTCCTGGGCGATGTAGACATCGGGGTCCACGAGCTTTTGCTGCTCGTGATGCATCCGGGGGCGGTTCTTCGCCGGGATGCCGACCGCGATGTGACACGGGGGCACATCCTTCGTGACGACGGCGTTGGCGCCGATAGCGCACCCGTCGCCGATAGTAATGGGGCCGAGCACCTTCGCGCCTGCGCCCACGGTGACGTTGTTTCCGAGCGTGGGGTGGCGCTTGGTCTTGGTCAGATCCTGCCCACCGAGAGTCACACCGTGGTAGAGCATGACATCATCGCCAATTTCTGTCGTTTCACCGATGACGATGCCCATGCCGTGGTCGATGAAGAAGCGGCGGCCAATCGTGGCACCGGGGTGGATTTCAATTCCCGTGAAGAAGCGGTTCAACTGGGAAATGATGCGGGCGGAAGTACAGTGTCCGTTTTTCCATAGCCAGTGTGCGATGCGGTGAACCCAGATGGCGTGAAGGCCCGAGTAGACGACGGCGATTTCGGCGTCGCCACGGGCAGCCGGATCATGGTCCCTGGCGGCCTTGAGATCCTCGCGGATCATGGAAATTACACGAAACATGGGTACATGGTAACGGACGCGCGGGGGTGCGTGTCGGCCATCTACCCAAAATAAAAAATGCCCCGCAGGTAGCGGGGCAAATCTTGTGGGTGTTAGGACCACTCGGTGCGGATATCCTCAAACAGGACCGTCGACACATAGCGCTCGCCGTAGTCGGTGATGACGGTGACGATAGTCTTGCCCTTGTTCTCGGGCTTCTTGGCCTCCTCGAGGGCGACGAAGACGTTGCCGCCGGAGGAGATGCCGCCGAGGATGCCCTCATCGGTGGCGAGTTTGCGGGCGGTGTTAATGGCGTCGTCGTTGGTGACGGTGCGGAATTCGTCGATGACCTTGCGGTCCATTACTTCGGGGATGAAGTTTGCGCCGATGCCCTGGATCTTGTGGGAGCCTGCGCGGCCTTCGGAGAGGAGCGGGGAGTCGGCGGGTTCGACGGCGATGATTTGGGTGTCGGCGTTGTTTTCCTTGAGTACTTCGCCAACACCGGAGACGGTGCCTGCGGTGCCGAAGCCGGCGATGAAGATATCGACCTTGTTGTCGGTATCGGCGAGGATTTCCTTGGCGGTGGTTTCGCGGTGAATGGCGGGGTTGGCGGGGTTGGAGAACTGGTTGGCGAGGATGGCGTTGTCGGTGGAGGCGAGGATCTCGTTGGCCTTGTCGACGGCACCCTGCATGCCTGCTGCGCCCGGGGTGAGGACAATCTCGGCACCGTAGGCGCGGAGCATGACGCGACGCTCGAGGGACATGGTCTCGGGCATGGTGAGGATGACCTTGTAGCCGCGGGCTGCGCCGACCATGGCGAGGGCGATGCCGGTGTTGCCCGAGGTGGCCTCGACGATGGTGCCGCCGGGCTTCAGTTCGCCGGACTTCTCGGCTGCGTCAATAATGGCCTTACCGATGCGGTCCTTGACGGAGTTGGCGGGGTTAAAAGACTCGACCTTGACGAGCACGTCGGCCTCGAGGCCTTCGGTGAGCTTGTGAAGGCGAACAAGGGGGGTGTTGCCAATGGTGTCGGTGATGTTTTCGTAGATAGCCATGGAAAGTGTCTCCTTAACGTTGATTGCTTTTGTTGGTTGCCACTGTACACCCGCCAACCTCCATTGTCTAGACTGAACGGTTCTCATAAGATAGACTAGGCGGTCTGTTTAACGAGTTTTCGTGCCGGAAAGGGGCAATAGCTGTACCGTTAACAGCATGACCGAAAGGCGAGAAGCAACCCATACGATCAACGCCTCCCTCGAGGAGATTCACAGCTGTTTGCTGCATCCGCAGTTTTACTCGTCGACAAGCGAGGAGGGTGAGGAAGAAAACAACGTCAGCGTGACGCAGACCTTTACTGGTGCCTACCTCATCAACGTCGATAATGCGGGCGCGAGCTTTACCTACACCCTTGAGCCGTTCAATACCACAGGTTTCACTCAGACGGGTGAGGGAACTGCGACGGGGAAGCTGAAAACCACGCGAACGCACACGTTCACCCCCATCGACGAGACCACTACTGAAGAACACGTCGAAGCCGTATATACCGTGGATATTCCTATAATCGGCGGCATGGCGGAGGCGCGCTGGGCTTCCATGCTCGAAGAGGAGCTGAAGGGGAGAATCTCCACGATGGAGGCCTACGCGGAGTGGAAACGAGGGCAGAAGTAGAGAGGGTATTTCTTTTTACCCCCATGGGTGGTTTATACTTCACGTAGAAAGCTGTATAACCACCCCACTAAGGTGTACCTAGTTGGGGGTATAACGCAGGAGGAATTCTCGTGGAGATCCAGCGCATGAAGGATGATGATGACGCCATCCGCGCGTCGCTGACCAATTTGAAAACGGCAACCGGCATCCCTGTGACCATGTATTCCATGGTCGCAACAGACGGGTCGCTACAAATTACGTCCTGGGTGGGCCTGCGTACACCGGCTCTCCAAAACCTCACCATCGCTCCTGGCTGCGGTGTCGGCGGCCGCGTTGTGAACACCCGCCGCCCCGTCGGTGTGACCGACTACACGCGCGCCGGCAACATCACCCACGAGCATGACCGTGCCATACAGGACGAGGGGCTGCACTCCATCGTCGCCGTTCCCGTCATTGTTCAGCGGGACATCGTCGGTGTCCTCTACGTTGGTGTTCACTCCCCGGTCCGCCTTGGGGACAAGGTCATTGAGGAGGTCACGATGACCGCTCGGGCGCTCGAGCAAGACCTCGCCATCAATCATGCTTTTCGACGCTCGGACACCACCCGTCCTTCCTCTCTCAAGCACGGGCGTTCCCTCAACGGTGCCGAGTGGGAGCAGGTGCGCTCCACGCACTCAAAGCTGCGGATGCTTGCAAACCGCATCACCGACGAGGAAGTCCGCAATGAGCTGGAGGTTCTCTGCGATCAGATGATCGCCCCCGTGCGGATCAAGCCGACGACGAAGCTCTCCGCCCGCGAACTCGATGTCCTGAGCTGTGTCGCTCTCGGCCACACCAACGTGGAGGCCGCCAAGGAAATGGGCATCGGCGCGGAGACAGTGAAGAGCTACCTGCGCAGCGTCATGCGTAAGCTCGGCGCCCACACCCGCTACGAGGCGGTCAACGCCGCCCGCCGCATCGGCGCACTGCCGTAAAAATCCCCACGTTTTAACGCCCCCGACGCATGTCAGGGGCGTTTTCTTGTGGGTTAGCGGCTAGCGCCGGGCACCCACTTCACGTCACCGCCGTCAGCCTCCACGCGGCCGATAACGAAGAGGAGATCGGACAGGCGGTTCAGGTACTTGGCGGTGAGCACGTTGGTGGTGTCCGGGTTCTCATCGATGGCCCGCCAGGCGCAGCGCTCGGCGCGGCGGGTGATGATACGTGCGGAGTGAATAAGCGCAACGGTGGGGGAGCCACCGGGCAAGATGAAGGAGTCCAGGTTGGGGACGTTCTCGTTGAGCTCGTCGATTTCCTGTTCCATCCGCTCGATGTAGGAAGCCTCCACTCGCAGGGGCGGGTACTTGGGGTTTTCCTCCACGGGCGTGGCTAGATCGGCGCCGCAGTCGAAAAGCTCGTTTTGGACGCGACGCAGGATACCGGCGGTCTTTTCGCTCGGCTCGCCGAGGGCGAGGACCTGGCCGATCATGGCGTTGGCCTCTTCGCAGTCTGCGTAGGCTTCCAGGCGGGAATCGTACTTGGGGACGCGGTCGAAGTTGGACAGCCCCGTCGTGCCGTCGTCGCCTGTGCGGGTGTAAATCTTCGTAATGTGTACAGCCATAGTTTCCAGGGTACAGACAAAAAAGACCCCGCAACCAGGATTGCGGGGTGAAAAATCAGAAGCAGGTTATTGTTGCTTCTTCTGCTCGGCGAGCATGAGGTCGCGGATTTCCTTGAGCAGGACGACGTTTTCGGGGGTTTCCTCCGCCTTGGGGTCGAGGCCGAGCGTCTTGGCGCGCATTTCCTTGTACTTGTTCATGGGTAGAACGAAGAGGAAGTACACGACGGAGGCGACGATAAGGAAGTTAATGACGGCGGTGATGAGGGCGCCGAAATCGATAAACGTAGCGTCGTTGCCGGCGATGATGTGGATGCCGAAGCCCTTCACCTCTGCGCCACCGAGGGCGGCGATGAGGGGGTTAATGATGTTGGAGGTAAAAGCATTGACGATAGAGGTGAAGGCTGCACCAACAACCACAGCGACGGCGAGGTCAACGACGTTGCCACGCATGAGGAAAGCTTTGAAACCCTCGAAATTCTCTTTAATTACCGCCTGCACAATAATTCCTTTCTTATGATTTTTAACCGGGGATATCTTAATACCGTTTTGCATGAGAGTTGCAAACTGCGCCCCCGTTGGGGTGCAAGTAGGCTAGTAAAGCGTGAGTGATCGTTTTATTGTCCATGGTGGCGCCCGCCTCGAAGGCGTTGTGCGCGTTGACGGCGCCAAGAACTCTGTCCTCAAGCTGATGGCCGCGTGCCTGCTTGCCGAGGGCGAAACCACGCTAACTAATTGCCCGGAAATCGGCGACGTACCGCTCATGCGCGACGTCCTCGAAGGCCTCGGCTGCACGGTGACCATCGAAGGCTCCACCGTCACGGTGAATACGCCGAAGGAAGTCAACTACCGCGCAGATTTTCAGGCGGTGCGGCAATTCCGCGCCTCCGTGTGTGTCTTGGGTCCCCTCACCAGCCGCTGCAAGCGCGCGATGGTGGCTCTCCCCGGCGGCGATGCGATTGGCTCCCGCCCCCTGGACATGCACCAGTCGGGCCTGGAGAAGCTCGGTGCCACGACCCGCATCGAGCACGGCTGTGTCGTTGCCGAGGCCGAAAAATTACAAGGTGCGCAGATCAAGCTCGCTTTCCCCTCGGTGGGGGCGACGGAGAACATCCTCACCGCAGCCGTCCTCGCGGAGGGCACGACGACGCTGTACAACGCCGCCCGCGAGCCGGAGATCTCCGATATCTGCGCGATGCTCAATTCGATGGGCGCGCGGATCAGTGGCGCGGGGACGTCAACCTTGACCATTGAGGGCGTCGACAAGCTCCATCCGACAACCCACGAGGTGGTGGGCGACCGCATCGTGGCGGGGACGTGGGCGTACGCGGCGGCGATGACCCGCGGCGACATTACTGTGGGCGGGATTTCCCCGCAGCACCTCCACCTCGTGTTGCAGAAGTTGAAGATGGTGGGTGCGTCGGTGGAGACGTACGATCGCGGTTTCCGCGTGCGTCAGGATGCGCGTCCGCGTGGCGTGGATTACCAGACGCTGCCGTTTCCTGGCTTCCCCACGGATATGCAGCCGATGGCGGTCGGGCTGGCATCGATTTCTGAGGGCAACAGTATTATCACGGAGAACGTGTTCGAGGCACGTTTCCGCTTCGTGGACGAGATGATGCGCCTCGGTGCCGATGCGACGATCGATGGGCACCACGTCCTCATTCGCGGTGTGGATCGACTGAGTTCCACACCGGTGTGGGCCTCCGACATTCGTGCGGGTGCGGGCCTGGTGTTGGCCGGCCTCGTCGCCGACGGGGACACAGAGGTCAATGACGTGTATCACATCGATCGCGGATACCCGCACTTCGTGGAGAACCTGAACGCCCTCGGGGCGGATGTGAGGCGGGTTGTAGACTAGGCACCATGTGTCTAGGTGTTCCCGCGCAAGTCGTTGACGTTGTCAACGAATCTCGCGCTCAAGTGTCCATGAGTGGTGTCACCCGCATGATCGCCACTGATCTGCTTGCCGACGCCCCACTCGCCCCCGGCGATTGGGTCCTGGTTCATGTGGGCTTCGCTTTGTCGATGATCGACGATGACGAGGCCCAGATGACGCTGCAGCAAATCAAGCAGCTGGGTGGCAACACGTATGAGGATGAGCTCGAGAGCTTCAAGGGGTCCAGGATTTGAAATACGTAGACGAATTCCGTGACCCGAAGGCCGCGAAGGACCTCATCAAGGCGATCAAAGAAGACGCGGCCAAACTAGAAAAGCCCATCAACCTGATGGAAGTGTGCGGTGGACACACCCACACCATCTACCGCTACGGCCTGGAAAATCTCCTGCCGGAAAACATCAACCTCATCCACGGCCCCGGCTGCCCCGTGTGCGTCATCCCAATGGGGCGCGTCGACGACGCCATGTGGCTTGCCCACCAGGAGGGCGTTATCCTCACCACCTTCGGTGACATGATGCGCGTGCCCGGTTCTGACGGCACATCCCTCCTGCAGGCGCGTGCCGCCGGTTGCGATGTGCGCTTTGTGTACTCTCCTCTCGACGCCCTGGAGATCGCCCGCCAGAACCCGGACAAGCACGTGGTGTTCTTCGCCGTCGGCTTCGAGACGACGGCACCGTCAACCTGCGTGACGCTGCAGAAGGCGAAGGAGGAGGACATCGATAACTTCTCTATCTTCTCCAACCACGTCACCATCCAGCCACCGCTGCAAAAGATCGTTGACGGCGGCGGGGCAAAGGTCGACGGCTTCATCGGACCCGGTCACGTGGCCACCATTGTGGGCACGGATGCCTTCGAGTTCCTCCCCAAGGACTACGACCGGCCCGTCGTCGTCGCAGGCTTCGAGCCTCTCGACGTGCTGCAGTCGGTACACATGCTCGTCCAGCAGTTCCTGCGTGGCGCAGCCACGGTGGAAAACGAGTACTCCCGTGTGGTGAAGCCGGAGGGGAACCTCGCTGCATTGAAGATGATGGATAACGTCTTTACCGTCCGCGATACCTTCGAGTGGCGCGGTCTCGGCGAACTCGACGATTCCGGTCTGGGGATCTCCGAGGAGTACGCCAAGTGGGATGCGGAAAAGCGTTTCGTCCTGCCGGGCAATCGCGTCGAGGATCCGAAGGCCTGCGAGTGCGGTGCCGTGCTTGCCGGCCACATTAAGCCCTGGCAATGCAAGGTATTCGGCACCGCCTGCACCCCCGATACACCGATCGGTACGTGCATGGTGTCGCCGGAAGGTGCCTGCGCCGCCTACTACAACTTCGGCCGCATTGACCGCGAACTCACACTGAAGATCGCTGCGAAGGGTGGAAAGTAAATGCAACCCAAGAATCGCCTCAACGAGGATGAAACCAAGGTCAACGCCAATATTGACCGGGTTCGCTCCCGGGGCTTCAGGCTTCGCGACGACCACATCACCCTCTCCCACGGCGCCGGGGGCAAGGCCTCCGCAGCGCTGACAGCCCACGTCTTCCAGGAAGCCTTCGGCAACCCCGAGGGAGATGCCGCCATCGCCGAGGTAACCGGCACCCGCGTCGCGCTTTCTACGGACTCGTACGTGGTCAACCCTATTTTCTTCCCCGGTGGGTCGATCGGTGACCTGGCCGTCAACGGCACCGTCAACGATCTCGCCATGGCGGGCGCCACCCACCCCTTAATCACTGCCTCCTTCATCCTGGAGGAGGGCCTGGAGATCGAAACGCTGAAGAAAGTTGTCGCCGATATGAAGGCCGCCGCTGGCGCGGCGGGCGTGAAGATCGTCGCCGGCGATACCAAGGTGGTGCCGAAGGGGAAAGCCGACAAGCTGTACATCACCACTGCGGGGGCGGGAGCCACGGATCTCACCCTCTCTTACCAGGAGGTTAAGCCCGGTGACCAGGTGATTTGCTCAGGCCCCATCGCCGATCATGGGATGGCCGTCATGATGGCACGCGGGGATCTCGCGATCTCGGCGCCGATTGAGTCGGATACCCGGGCGCTGAACGGGGCTGTGGATAAGCTCACCGGAGCTGCAACGGTGCACTTCATGCGGGATGCCACGCGCGGTGGGGTGGCGACCGTCCTCAACGAGCTCGCCCGCGGCTCGGGGCTGGGGCTCGTGCTTGATGATGACGTCATCCCCGTATGCGACATGACCCGCGCGGCGTGCGACATGCTGGGAATCGACCCCCTGTACGTGGCCAACGAGGGCACCTTCCTCGCCGTCGTGGACCCGGCGGACACGGACGCTGCCGTCACCGCCCTCCACGATGCGGGTTTCGAGGGTGCCACCCGCATCGGCGAAGTGGCCGAGGAGCCCGCGGGCGCGGTCGTGCTCGTCACTGGCTTCGGCGGCACCCGCATGGTGGACATGCTTGTGGGCGATCCACTGCCGAGGATCTGCTAAACAGGAAAAGAAGAAAGTGCCACCTGCCTGTGCTGGTGGCACTTTTATTCGCTGTCGGCTGTCGTACCGGCCTTGTCCTCAGTCGTGTTGAGCCTAATCACGAACCAAGCGAGCGCACTCGCCACAAGTCCTAGGATGAGGGCCGTAACGTTGGAGAACGTGCCGAGATAGGCGACGACGAGTGGGATGATTGCCACGAGGATACTGAGCGACATTGTCCGGTTTATGGGGCGACGGGCTGTGGCGTGGCGGTATTCAAAAATGGCGAGGGCACACAGGAGTATCGCCGCGACAAAGGTGAGGAGGGTGATCCGCAGCGCAGTGCTGTAGACAGCTAAACCAAGGAGAACGCTGCACGCGCAAGCGTAAAAAGATGAACGTGTCATGTGAGTGATCCCTATTCTTTGTATGTAACTGGCAATTGCCAATATATCTTTGTCCTTTGGGATGTGCACACGTAAAGCTTCGAGAAGGACGTCGATCTAGGAAAGCTCTGGGGCGAGCCTTCCGTACAGCGCCTGTCCGAGGCTGAGGCCACCGTCTCCCGGCGGGACGATGTGATGGGTTATCAGGTTTTCCGTCCCCACCTCGTCTTTTATTGCAGAAACGAGGAGTTGATTGGCGGCACACCCGCCGGAAACGCCGAACACGTCCGCCCCCGTGGCTTTGAGCTCTTTCCCGATGATGCGGCCGATGGCGAGGTGGAACCTGGCCGCCGCACGGGCGGGGTTGGGGTCGGCGAGGAGCTCCTGGACCGCCGTTTTTGGAGTGGTGGCGCAGGTAGAAACCTGTTTCTTGTTGGTGAGGGCAAGAGCTTCGAACTCCATCGCCGCCTGCCCCTCATACGTCACATGGTCCTGCACAAGACCGATGAGGTAGGCGCAGGCGTCGAAAAGCCTCCCCAGCGAAGAGGTCCGGACGGTGCCGATGTCGCGATCGAGGGAGAGCTCCACCTGCGGGATCGGAGCGGGGGAGGCAAGCCCCCAGTCGCGGCAGAGGCCAAGGGCGATGCGGTGCGGGCTCTTGACGGCAGCGTCACCGCCGACGAGCCGGAAGGTGGGCAGGTGCCAGGCGCGGGTGAACGTGGTGCGGTCGGGGCCTAGGAGAAGGATCTCCCCGCCCCAGATCGTGGCGTCGGTGCCGTAGCCCGTGCCGTCGAGGGTGGCGACGGCGACGGTGGGTGTGGGAGTTTGTGGACCCGAGTCTGCGCGGTAAAGCGCGGGGTTTTCGGCCAGCAGCGACAGTGCGTGGGCGTGGTGGTGCTGGACGGCGACGAGTGGAACGCCGAGGGATAAGGCGAGCTCATCAGCGATGTCGGCGGTGGCGAAGTCGGGGTGCATGTCGCAGACGATAAGCTCCGGGTCGGCGCCAGTGAGGGCCCGTAGCTGGGCGAGCGAGGTGCGAAACGCCTTCCTGGCGGCAAGCGAGTGCATCTCACCGATGTGCGGGGAAACATGTGCAAACGAGCTGGTGGTGAGGGTAAACGTGTTTTTCATGTCGCCCCCGACAGCGAGGACGCGCCGGGTGCCGGGGAGCTGCACCGGCAGCGGTGCGAAGCCCCGGGAGCGGCGGATGGGGAGGCGGCCGAGGACGACGGAGTCTTCGACGGGGAGGTGAATGGGACGGTCGTGGAGGAGGAGGGCATCGGCAAGCGGGCGGCGGGCGGCGGGGCCGAGGAAGCGCCGGGCATCGTCGTTAGTGGTGATGAGCGGCTCGCTGGAGAGGTTTCCGGAGGTAGCCACGAGTGGCCGGTCGCAGATGAGTTCGTGGAGGGGCGAGTAGGGGGAGAAGATGCCCACGCGGGAAAGTCTCGGGTTAACCGACGGGGCAAGGGGCTCGTCGAAATCATTGACGAGCTCAATGGGGGCTGCCGCCGTCTGTGGCTCGCTCGTTCGCGGAACCATAACAGCGAATGGCTTGTCGGGTCGCTGTTTTCTCTGTCTTAGCTTCTCGACGGTTTCTTCGTTGCGCGCGTCGCACATGAGGTGGAATCCCCCGATGCCTTTGACCGCAACGATGGCACCGGAGTCGAAGAGCTTGGATACCTTTTCTTTCAGTGTTTCGACGTTTTCTCGGGTCAGCTTTTCGGGCGCGAGATTCGGCTCGTCGTACTCGAGCCACGCGGTGGGGCCACACTCGTAGCAGCTGATGGGCTGTGCGTGGTAACGGCGGTTATCGGGGTCGGTGTACTCGCGCTCACAATCAGGACACAGGGGGAACTCAGCCATCGTCGTCCGCGGCCGGTCGTAGGGAAGATCCCGGATGATGGTAAGACGAGGACCGCAGTTGGTACACGTGATGAACGGATAGTGGTAACGACGGTTTTCCGGGTCATGGAACTCCCTCCGGCAGTCCTCGCACATAGCCGTATCCGGGGGGAGGAGAGTTTTGGCTGTGCCGTCCCGGTGGGACGGAATGACAGAAAAGGAGCTATTCTCCCCATTGATGGGGGTAATACTTTGCACGTTTGTGTAACTTATGAAGGCCAGTGGTGGGAGGTCGGTGGTGATGTCCGCGAGCGCACGGTCGACCTCGTCGGGTGCGCCTTGGGCTTCCACGATGACACCGGCGTCCGTGTTCGTCACCCATCCGGTTACTGCGTGTAAACGGGCTTTTTGTACGGCGTGCGGACGAAATCCCACGCCTTGAACCACGCCGTAAATCGTCAGTCGCTTGCGAACCACTGTCATGTTTTCTAGCCTATCCTGCACGGTGAGAGGGCGTTTTATCACTAGGGGGTGGAGGGGTTTAGAAAGGGGAGCCATACTCTAATATTGGGGTGTGCATGAGGTAGCCTTAAGTCAGCAGTTGGCTCGAGTGGTGTCTCGCGCAGCACGTGGGCGCCCCGTAACCACCATTCGGTTGGATATTGGGGCGCTTCGTCAGGTTGTGCCGGAGACACTCGTCCACGCGTGGACCTTTGTCAGTGCCCGTAGCGGACTCGCCGGCAGCACACTCATTATTAATGAGATCGACGCTGTAGTGGAGTGCGAAAACGGTCATACACGGGTTCTTCGTGGCGTTCCCGATGTCACCTGCCATCGGTGCGAAGCCCCAACGCGAGTCATCGCTGGAAATGAGTTCCGGGTTGTCAGCATTGATGTGAAGACATAAATACCGGAGAGGATCAGGACTTTCATGGGACGCTTCCACCGCCATGACGACGGGACCGTTCATGCGCATCATCACTTGCACGACCATGATCACGGCCATACACATGACCATGATCACGGCCATACACATGACCATGACCACGGCCATTCGCATGAGCACGACTACGGGGATCACTCGGGCTATGACACGGGTGAGCAGCGAATCGATGTGCTCGAAGATATCTTTAGTGAAAATGACCGCAAGGCGGATGCCAACCGGGCAGCGCTCGACGCGGCGGGGGTCGTGTCCATTAACCTGATGAGCTCGCCGGGGGCAGGCAAGACCGAATTCGTCCGCCGGGTCCTCGAAAAAACCGCCGACACCACCCGGTACGGCATCATCGAGGGTGACATTGAAACCTCGCTCGATGCCGACCGCTTGGAGGGATTCGGGGCCCAAATTTCCCTTCTGAACACAGGCCACGGCTTCGGTGGGGAATGCCACCTCGACGCGCCTATGGTGGCGCACGCGCTGGAGGGGCTGGATCTCCCCGCGCTTGACGTGGTTCTCATCGAGAACGTCGGCAACCTCGTATGCCCCGCAGAATTCGAGGTCGGCGAGCATGCCAAGGCAATGGTCTTTTCCATCACCGAGGGGGAGGACAAGCCCCTGAAATACCCGGTGATGTTCCGCTCCGTGGGGGCCATCTTCGTCAACAAGATGGACCTCGCTCCGTACTTAGATTTCGACATGGATCTGTTCAAACGCAACGTCCACACCGTCAACCCGGACGCGGAGCTGTTTTTCGTCTCTGCGAAGACGGGGGAGGGGATGGATGAAGCGATCGGCTGGCTGGAAGCCGCGCGCCAGACCGCACACGCTGCGGGTAAGGAAAACGGAATGAAAGAAGATGAACACGCATGAGCCTGACAACAGCATGGCAAGAGCCAACACTGTGGGAGAACGTCGAGCGCCACGGCTTTTCGCGGCGTGACTTCCTCGGTCTGTGCACGTCAATGGCGGGAATCTTCGCCTTCGGCGCGCCGGTTACCGCCGCAGCGGACTCGCTGCACCCGGCGGCCGAGGAGATCGCCAACAAACTGGGCGGGGTGCAAAAACCCAACGTCGTGTGGCTGCAGCTGCAGGAGTGCACAGGCTGTATGGAGTCCGTGCTGCGCTCCGGTGGCACCACCATCGAGGAACTCGTCCTCAACCTGCTGAGCGTGAACTACAATGAACTCGTCATGGCCGCCTCCGGCCACGCAGCAGACAAGGCGATGACCGACACGTTTGAGCAGCCACACATCCTTGTGGTCAACGGCTCGGTTCCGCGCAAGGAAGACGGTGCCTACTGCACGATTGCTGGTCGCTCCGTTGAATCCATCCTCAAGGACGCGGCGAAAAACGCCGAGGTTGTCCTCGCCGTTGGCGCGTGTGCGGTGTACGGCTCCGTGCAGGCCGCCAAACCGAACCCAACCGGAGCTGTTGGCGTGGACGAGATCATTAAGGACAAGCCCGTCATCAACGTCAGTGGCTGCCCGCCGATCGGCGAGGTCATCACCGCCACCATCACCTACATCTTGACCCACGGCAAGCCACCGAAGGTGGATAACGAGGGGCGCCCGCTGTTCGCATACGACCAGCGCATTCACGATTCCTGCCCGCGCCGCGCGCACTACGATGCCGGCCAGTTCGTCCACGCTTTCGACGATGAGGGCGCCCGCAACGGTTGGTGCCTGTACGACGTCGGCTGCAAGGGGCCGTCCACATTCAGCCCGTGCCCGATTATCCAGTGGAACATGAAATCCGGCTGGCCCATCGGTGCCGGCCACCCGTGCATCGGCTGCACAGAAAAAGACTTCTTTGACAAGTTCACCCCGTTTTATGAGACGTTGCCCAACATCAAAGGCTTCGGTGTAGAAACCACCGCGCAGAAGGTCGGCTGGGGCCTGATTGGTGCTGCCACCGTCGGCGTGGGTGCACACTTCGCCGGCACGATGATCAAGGAAGTTCGCCTCAATACCAAGGACGGCGAGGACCGCGTCCTGGAAACCTACGATGGAGTGCGTAAGCCCCAGGAAACCGGAACCGCAACGGCGGTTAGGACGTCGACAAGCGACGAGGAAGGAACGAAGTAGTGGCAACCGAACGAGTAGTCGTCGACCCGATCACCAGGATCGAAGGCCACCTCCGCATTGAGCTTGAGGCAGACGACAAGAAAATTTCTAAGGCGTGGGCCGAGACCACCCAGTTCCGCGGCATTGAGACCGTGGTCAAGGGCCACGACCCCCGCGACGTGTGGGCCTTCGTCGGCCGCATCTGCGGTGTGTGCACCGGCACGCACTCCATCGCCAGCGTCGCAGCCGTCGAGGATGCCTTCGACATCACGCTGCCTGACCAGGCACGTCGCATCCGTGAACTGATCCTCGAATCCCAGGAAGTCCACGACCACGTCGTTCACTTCTACCACCTGCACGCGCTGGACTTTGTCAACGTGGTCTCCGCAGCCCAGGCCGACCCGCAGAAGGCAGTCGACTTCGCTAACTCCATCGGCTCGACCTGGTCCGGGAACAACGTCGACCGCTTCGCCGAGGTGAAGAAGACGGTTCAGTCCATCCTCGACTCCGGCCAGCTGTCCGTGTTCACCGGCGGCTACTGGGAGCACCCGGATTACCGGCTTCCCCCGGAGGCCAACCTCATGGCCGTCAGCCACTACCTGGATGCGCTGCAGTTCCAGCGTTCCATCATCCGCATCAACACGGTGTTCGGTGGCAAGAATCCGCACCCGAACTTCCTCGTCGGAGGCATGGCCTGCTCCATCGATCCGGACAAGTCCGAGACCGTCAACCAGGTGTCCCTCGACCAGATCAAGAAGTGGACGAAGGAAATCCACGACTTCGTGCGCAACTGCTACTTCCCGGATGCCGTTGCCATCATGAGCGTGTACAAGGACTACTTCGACATCGGACAGAGCTCCCCGAACTTCCTCGCCGTGGGTATGGCCGGTGCGACCTACTCCGGTGATCCGGCCGAATCCAGGATCCCCACGATCCACCCGGAGATTAAGCCCGGCGTTTTCCTCGACGGCGACCTGCACACCGTGCATCCCTTCGAGCCCTGGAAGATCACCGAGGGAATTTCCTCCGCGTGGTACACCTACGCTGACGGCGACGAGGCACAGCTCACCCCCGACGTTGGTGAGACCACCCCGCAGTACACGGGCCCGACCCCGCCGTACGAGTGGCTTGCCGACGACCAAAAGTACACGTGGTCGAAGGCTCCACGCTACGACGGTCGCGCCATGCAGATGGGGCCCATCGCCCGCGTTCTACTCGCCTACAACCAGGGCGAGTCGACGACGGTGAAACTCGTCGATGACGCTCTCAAGACCCTCGGCATCACCCTCGAGCAGCTGAACTCCACCGGCGGCCGCACGCTCGCCCGCGCGGTGGAATCCGTGACTACCGCGGACTACATGATCGAGAAGACACTGCCGGAATTCCTCGATGGCATCGCACACGGCGACATCGACGTGTTCAACGGCTCCAAATGGGAGCCGTCGAGCTGGCCGAAGGAGACCAAGGGTATGGCCTTTGTTGAGGTGGCGCGCGGCATGCTCAGCCACTTCATTCACGTGAAGGACAGCAAGGTGGAAAACTACCAGGCTGTTGTTCCGACTACCTGGCTGGCCTCGCCGCGTGACAAGACCGGTCAGCTCGGACCGTACGAGGAGGCACTCGCCGGAAACGGACAGCACCCGCTCGTGCGCAACGACGAGCCGCTGGAGGTGCTCCGCACCATTCACTCCTTCGACCCGTGTATGGCCTGCGCCGTCCACATCATGGACCCCGAAGGCGAAGAGTCCGGTCCCTTTACGGTGGTGACCGGATAATGAACGGCTCCAAGAAGTACGCTCCGCGCGGTGACGCATTCCTCAAAGCGGAAACTGCGAAGATACACCGCGTTGAGGAAGAAAACGCTCCCCAGCACGTTGAGGTGGAGGAGGAGCGGCGTAGCCGCCCCTGGAAGCCTCCGCAGGAGAACTATCCTTCCGTCAAGAGCCAGGCCAGTGAGAAGACGCGCCTCATGGAGGACGGCGACTTCATTGAGCTCCACCTGTGGCCCGCGGGTCTGCGCATCACACACTGGCTGAACCTGTTCGCCGTGATGATGCTCTCCGTGACGGGTTACTGCATCATGGATCCGTTCCTGTTCTCCACCAACACTGGGTCGACAGATACGGGCTTCCTCTTCGGCACGATCCGCTTCATCCACATTTGCTGCGGCTTCCTGTGGTGCGCGATCGGCATCGTCCGCCTGTACCTGCTGTTTGTGTCCAAGGCGAAGCAGACGCGCTGGCGTGGCCTGTGGCCGTGGTGGAAGAAGGAAGACGTTATCAACACGGGCCGGATGGCCATGTACTACGCCTTCCTGCGCAAGGATGCGCCCTTCTATGTGGGGCACAACCCGCTGCAGCAGCTTGCCTACACCGGTATTTACATCCTCTGCATCATGGAGGTCATCAGCGGTCTCTCGCTGTACTCCCTGGCGTTGGTCAACGATAACTGGTTCTGGGCAATGCTTGCGATGCCCGCGCAGTGGCTCGGCATCCCGACGATGCGTCTCCTGCACGCCAGCTTCATGTTCTGCATGTGGGTGTTCGTCATCATCCACGTCTACCTCGTCTTCCGCGCCGAGGTAGTCGAGCGCCACGGTGCCCTGAGCTCCATGGTCGGTGGCACCAGCTGGGTGCGCGCCTCCGTCCGCCCGGTGGACCTGGACGATATTTCGTAATGGCACTGGACTCGGAAGCTGACGGCTCTGACTCGCAAGCTCGCGGCTCTGACTCGCAAGCTCGCCAGAGCCGGGGAGGGGAGGCGCAGAACCGTGTGACGGTGCTGTATGTGGGCAACCCAATCATGGGCGACGACGGCATTGGGCCCGCCATCGCACGGGCGCTCGTCGGTGCCCCCGACGAACCCGTGCCCCTGTCATCCGCGCACCCCGAGCCCCAGGAATTCTCCTTGCCTGGGGTAGAGCTTGTCGACGGCGGAACCTCCGGCATGGAACTCCTGCCCGCCATCCTCGACTCCGGCGAACTCATCCTCATCGATGCCGTCACCGTTCCCGAGGCACGCCCAGGTGACATCATCGTCCTCGAAGGCGATCAGATACCCCGCCTGCGCAAGACGAAGCTCTCACCCCACCAGGTGGGGCTCCTGGACCTCCTGTCCGCCGCGAAACTCATGGGGCATAACCCCAGCTACCTCGCCGTTGTCGGCATCGCACCCAAAAAGGCGGACCTTGGCGTAGGGCTGAGCCCGGAGGTCGAGGCAGCGGTCCCTGCGGCCGCGAACACCGTGCGAGACATTATTTCTCAACGTCAATCGATGTGAGCTGGAATTCCCTGCCGTGGCGCATGTCCGCGGTCGGGGTTCCACACACGGGGCACGTTAGGGCAAAAAACTCATCAATTTCCTGCTCGCTGTTACAGCCGGGGCAAAAAACGGTCGCGGGGATGATCGTCAGTTCAAGTTTCGTGCCCGCCAGGGGAGTGCCCTCAATAGCGATCGGCCACGTGTTCTCCAGAATGTCGGGCACGGCACCGGACATCGTTCCCACATCCAGGTTCACCTGCTTAACCGTTCGTCCGGCGGCAGCTTCGACCGCCGCGTCAACAACTCCGGCCAACAAGCTAAGCTCATGCATGACCCCATCTTAAGATAAGGAAAAGTAGTGACGGAAACGCTAGGTATCGACCTCGATATCAATCCTTTCGAGGCTGTCGTCGTGGAAGAAGAGGACGGGACACGCCACTTTGATCTCTCCACATTCCCGCGGGTAGAACACCTGCTCATTGGCAAACCCGTGGACGTAGTCGCCGATTCCGTAAAGATGCTGTGCGGCATTTGCCCCATCTCCCACCATCTGGCGGGGATGCGGGCGCTCGACCAGATCTACGGCGCAACTCACCTGCCAGAAACCGCCCTTGACGTGCGACTCCTCCTTCATTATGCGTCCGTTTTGGACCTTGCCGCCGGGCGCCTCCTGTTCACGAATCGGGAGGTAGCTGTTGCCGCGAAGAAGGTGGCGCGCGACGCGTGCGCAGCCATCGGCATGACGGGGCACTTACCCTCGGTTGCGGTCCCCGGCGGAGTGACGCAGGCGGCGACCGAATGGGATCTGGAACCGCTTCACCGGCTCGTCGGAAAGCTTAAAGAGGTGCTCAACACCTCGCCGGCGCACGTCTCCAGCGGGTACGTGGGCACGAACGTGGCGCTTGTCTCGCGCAACGGTGAGCTCAACCCCCTCGGCGACATCGTCGGAGTCATCCGCGACGGGAGCTTCAGCTCGTTCCCCGTCACCGATTGGACCGCGCGCGTTGTCGAGTCCCGCCCCGGCTCCGTGTCACCCTTCCCGCTTCTCGACGGCCAGTCATACCGCGTCGGCCCACGCGCTCGCGCTGCCTTCAGCTCTGTCGACGGCGACACCATCGCTGAGCTGTACGATGCCGCCGTAGCGATGGTGGAACTCGCCGCCAAGCCCAGCCTCTATGGCGATGACTTACGAGCAGACGTGTCCGAAACTCCCGTATCCCAAACCGGAACCGGGATCGTGGACTCTCCGCGTGGCATCCTCGTCCACCATTACGAAATCGACGAAAACGGGATCCTCACTGGGGCGCAGATCCTCACGCCGACCGCGCAGAACGATCCCTGGCTCACCCAGATGCTTACCGACGCGCACACCGAAGAAGAGATGGAACGCGCGATCCGAATCGCGGACCCGTGCGTGCCCTGTGTGTCCGCGCCACCCGGAAAAATGACGATCAAGGTGAAAGAAGACTAGACCCATGTGTTTTGGAATCCCCGGAAAGATTATTGAGCGCACCGACGGGCCACTGCCCACCGGCACCATCCAGTACGGCGCGGTGACGAAGCGGTGCTCACTGATGTACCTGCCGGAGGCGGAAATCGGCGATTATGTCCTCGTTCAGAACAAAATCGCGATGACGCTCATGAACGAGGAGGAGGCGCAGGAGTGCATCGACGAGCTCAACGCCAACGATCTCCTCACGGATCTCCCTCAATAAAAACGCTTTAACCTGCGGAGTTGTGGGAAGCTGGTGGGGTGTGTATATTCATTCCTCGTTGCACAGAGCGGTGCGAATGAAACCGGCTGTGAAACATACTTCAGATCGAATTTCAACCGGGTTTTGACAATTCGCGTGATATTCATCTAAAGTTAACAAAGCGCTCAGCGATGCGGCTTCAAGTTGTGAAGCCTGCAGGTTGGGTGTGCATGTTGTGTGAGAACTCGATAGTG
>NZ_KV821083.1:0-33861 GCF_001815555.1 Corynebacterium sp. HMSC073D01
TGATAGTGTCAACTATGTCCCGACTGATCACATTGCGCCCCAGACAGGATTCGAACCCGCGACCAGCCGGGTAGAAACCGGATGCTCTAATCCGCTGAGCTACTGGGGCAGTGGATAACATCGTACCCTTAGTTATCGCAAAATCAGAATACGGGTTAGCCTGTCTAGTATGAAAGCTCGGCGCTCACTCCCGGTCTACACCGTCTTTGTCGTGGTAGCGGGAATTATCGGTGTCATCGTGTCCACCGTGTTCCTCGCTCAGTCCCTGGCGGCATTGGGCATTCCCGATCCAGGGCCGGCCACCACGGCGGGTCTCCCCTTCTTCCGCGCGGCGGGCCTCATGCTCGCGTGCCTGGGCGTGGGAAACTACCTTCTGGCGGCGTTTTTCATCCACCCGCAGGAGCGCACGGAGCTCCCCACCACGCGGCTCACCGTCGACGGGGCAATCGCCGTCCGCTCGGGGAGCTGGGCGATGCTCGCTTGGGCGCTCATCGCTGCGTTCATGATTCCTCTTTACCTTTCCGACGTCTCCGGGGAACCGCTTACAAAAACCCTCCAGCCCGCCATGTGGCCGGTCGCCATCGACCAGGTATCCACATCCCTCGCGTTCGAGTGGGTCGCCATCTTCGCGTTCATCACGGGAGCTGCAGGCCTGGTCGTCCGCCGCTGGCTACCCACCCCGTTTTTGCTGGTGGGGGCGATCCTTACCATCGTCCCGCTTGGTCTCGAGGGGCACTCGGCTACCGGTGGTAACCACGACTACGGTACGAACTCCTACCTCTGGCATCTGCTCTTTCTTGTCCTGTGGGTCGGCGGGCTCATGGCTCTCGTCGCCCACGCGCGCAGGCGCGGACCGGAGCTTGACCTTGCCGTGAAGAGGTTTTCTCCGATGGCCCTCGTGGCGATCATCGCCATGGCTGCCTCCGGCCTCATCAACGCCGGCATCCGCCTCCACTTTATGGACTGGTTCACCTCCGGATACGGCCTCGTGCTGGTGGGAAAGACCGTTCTCATCCTCGTCTGTGGCGTGCTGGGCTACCTCCACCGCGAGCGAACGATGCCGTATCTCAAGGAAAAACCCGAACTGTTTACTCGCATCGCCGTTGTCGAGGTAATCGTCATGGCGGTGATCACGGGTCTTGCAGTGTCCCTCGGTCGCACCCCGCCCCCGCCTCCGCGCACGGTGGATATCAACTCCATGGATATTCTCATCGGCTATCGTCTGGAAATCCCCACCACTTTCTGGAATGTGTGGACGATGTGGCGCTTTGACCTCATGTTTGGCACGATCGCCATCGTGCTCGCCGCCATCTACCTGTGGAACGTGCGCAAGCACTCCTACTGGCCGTGGCAGCGCACCATGTGGTACATGATCGGCTGCGCGATGCTGCTGCTCACCATGTGTAGCGGCATCGGCATGTACATCCCGGCCAGCTTCTCCATGCACATGGTGGGACACATGATCCTCTCCATGGGCGTTCCCGTCTTCTGGGTTCTCGGTGGTCCGCTCACCCTCATCAAGGAGACGCATAAGGGCGAGGATATCGAGTACATCATTGATGCCCTCGTGAACTGCCGCCTTATGAAGGTGATCATGCACCCGGGGTTCAACACTGTGCAGTTCGTTGTGGTGTACTACATCCTCTATGTCACCCCGCTGTACGAGTACCTCGTCTGGGAGCACGCCGGGCATCTCGGGATGAACGTGGTGTTCATCCTATCCGGCACCTTCTACTACTGGCAGCTCATCGGCGTCGACGAGCACCCGCATGGTCACAAGCCCATGAATAATCTCTGGTGGCTCATGATCTCCCTGCCGTTCCACATGTATTTCGGTATCTACCTCATGCAACTCGGCGATGTCATGGCTTTCGACTTTTACAACGCGCTGCAACTGCCGTGGAACCCGGATTTGCTCTGGGATCAGCGCGTCGGCGGTGGCATTGCGTGGGCTGCCGGGCAGTTCCCGCTCATTATTGTCTTCGGTGCGCTGCTATGGCGGTGGTTTACGGAGGACAAGAAGGAACAGGCTGAGTATGAGGAGCGCGCCATCATTAATGACGACGCTGACCTGCGCGCCTACAACGAGTACTTGGAACAGATGCATCGCGGTGAGGTTCCCGACGCGGAATACTTCAACAAAGAAATCAAAAAATAGCTGTGGAATTCGCTCGTTATCCACAGGTATCGGAATAACCATGCCGGCCCCTGTTGCGGGGGTCGGCATGTGCCTGTTTTCTGGTAGTGCAACTGCACACCGCCAACCAGAAAGGCACATATTCACCATGTCAACCACCAATGTCACCCTCGTGGGTAACATCTGCAGCAAGCTGGAGCTGAAGGATATTCCAGCAAATAAAGGTATGTCCGCAACACAGGTCTGCACCTTCCGCGTCGCGTGCGACAAGAAGATCCCGACGGGACAAACCGACGAAGACAATCGGCCCATCTATGACTCCGCCGATGTGCTTTACATCGGCGTGGAGTGCTGGGGTGAGCTGGCCAAGAACGTCAACTCGACGCTCAACATCGGTTCACCTGTGGTCATCAGTGGCAAGATCGTCACATCCTCGTGGGAGGAGAAGGTTGAGGGGGACAAGACCGTCAGGCGCTCCATCATCCGCTGCCGGGCCTACCACGTGGGTCCCGATCTGCTGCGTGAGGCATTCATTTCTCGGGGAGAAATGATGGATCTCGCTGAGGAGACAGCGCAAAAGCGGCTGAAAAAACTGGTGGAACAGCACCAGCAACAGCAACGTCAGAAGCAAACGCAGCAAGGCCAGCAACCACAAGTCAATCGGGAGCGTGCGCGGGTGAACCCCTCCAGCAACGCCGCGTAGCTGAACCTCGGTGGGTAGAATAGACCACCATGCCTACCGAGACGTTGAAGAAAACCCTGATCATTGTCGCCGCGCTGAACTTCGCGTACTTCTTCGTGGAGTTCGGCGTGGCGATTGCCATTTCATCGGTGTCCCTCATCGCGGACTCCGTTGACTTCCTTGAGGACGCGTTTGTTAACACCCTCATCGTCATCGCGCTTGGGTGGTCACTGAAGCGCAGGGCGCTTGTGGGCAAGATTATGACGTTCATCATCTGCCTTCCCGCGCTGGTAGCGGGAATACAAGCCATCCTAAAGGCGTTGAATCCAGTGGTACCGGATCCGTGGGCGCTCGCCGCTACGGCAGGCGGGGCAGCAGTGGTGAACCTTGCCTGCTCCCTCATCCTCATGCGTGTGCGCCACCACGGTGGTTCCATGACGCGCGGTGCGTTCCTCATCGCCCGCAACGATGTAATCGTGAACCTTCTCATCATCGCCTGCGGGTTTGTGACGTACTGGACGGCGTCCGGCTGGCCCGACATTATTCTCGGCGTGGTCATCATCGCGCTCAACGTGAGCGCGGCCAAGGAAGTGTGGGAGGCCGCCACCGAGGAGGAGCTCGCCGCCAAGGCGAAGGCAGGGGAGTTCGACGACGACTAAAACGAAGTCGAACCGAACCGCGGAATACGGTAGCCTTAGCGGAGGAATTACGAGGGTTAGACAAGAAAGGCGTTGAACCCAGTGGGTGAATTTATTTACACGATGAAGAACGTGCGGAAGGCGCACGGCGACAAGGTGATCTTGGACAACGTCACCATGGCGTTTTACCCCGGGGCAAAGATCGGTGTGGTCGGCCCCAACGGCGCTGGTAAGTCCTCCATCTTGAAGATTATGGCCGGGCTTGACCACCCGTCCAACGGTGAGGCCTTCCTCGATCCGGGTGCCACCGTCGGCATTCTCCTGCAGGAGCCGCCGCTCAACGAGGAGAAGACCGTCCGCGGAAACGTGGAAGAGGGCCTCGGCGAGATTTACGAGAAGCTGCAGCGCTACGAGAAGATCGCCGAGGAAATGGCGACGAATTACACCGACGAGCTCATGGAGGAAATGGGCACGTTGCAGACGGAGCTGGATGCGGCCGACGCGTGGGAGATCGATTCCAAGATCGACCAGGCTATGGATGCGCTGCGCTGCCCGCCCGGCGACTCCCCGGTTACGAACCTCTCCGGTGGTGAGCGCCGCCGCGTGGCACTTGCCAAGCTCCTGCTCTCCGAGCCGGATCTTCTGCTTCTCGACGAGCCCACCAACCACCTCGACGCCGAGAGCGTTCTCTGGTTGGAGCAGCACCTGCAGAAGTACCCGGGCGCCGTCCTCGCCGTGACCCACGACCGCTACTTCCTCGACCACGTCGCCGAGTGGATCTGTGAGGTCGACCGCGGTCAGCTCTACCCCTACAAGGGCAACTACTCCACCTACCTGGAGACCAAGGCCGAGCGCCTCGAGGTCGCCGGCAAGAAGGATGCCAAGCTGCAAAAGCGCTTGAAGGACGAACTCAAGTGGGTCCGCTCCGGTGCGAAGGCCCGCCAGGCCAAGAACAAGGCCCGTCTGGAGCGCTACGAGGAAATGGCCGCGGAGGCCGAGAAGTACAAGAAGCTCGACTTCGAGGAAATCCAGATCCCGACCCCGCCACGTCTGGGCAACCAGGTTGTGGAGGTCAAGAACCTGTACAAGGGCTTCGATGGGCGCACGCTCATCAAGGATCTCTCTTTCACCCTGCCGCGTAACGGCATCGTCGGCGTCATCGGTCCCAACGGTGTGGGCAAGACCACCCTGTTCAAGACGATCGTCGGCTTGGAGGAGCCGGATTCCGGTGAGGTCAAGGTTGGTCAGACGGTGAAGCTCAGCTACGTCGACCAGAACCGTGAGAACATCGACCCGGAGAAGACGGTGTGGGAGGTTGTGTCCGACGGCCTCGATTACATCCACGTCGGCCAAAACGAGATGCCGTCCCGCGCCTACATTTCCGCCTTCGGTTTCAAGGGCCCGGACCAGCAGAAGCCTGCCGGCGTCCTCTCCGGTGGTGAGCGCAACCGCCTCAACCTCGCGCTGACGCTGAAGAAGGGCGGCAACCTCATCCTCCTCGACGAGCCGACCAACGACCTCGACGTCGAGACCCTGTCCAGCCTGGAAAACGCCCTCACCAAGTTCCCGGGCTGCGCCGTGGTCATCTCCCACGACCGCTGGTTCCTCGACCGCACCTGTACCCACATCCTCGCCTGGGAGGGCAACTTCGAGGAGGGCAAGTGGTTCTGGTTCGAGGGTAACTTCGAGGACTACGAGAAGAACAAGGTTGAGCGCCTCGGCCCCGACGCCGCCCGCCCCACCGCTGTTCACCGCAAGCTCACCCGTTAAGAAGCTTGTCGACGACGGGATGCACGCCGCTAGCGCGACGTGCATCCCGTTTTTTCGTGTTTAGCGAGGGGCTTTTAGTCTCGGTTTCCCATCCCTTTGATCCGTGTTTTAGACGGATACAGCAAAACCAGTGGCCAAATTTTTTCCAAATAGGGCAATTTCAGTAAATTTGTACGAGTGTCTTGCTCGATGCCAATTCCCGTAGACGTGAATGGAAAACAATGAAATTGGAGGGAGCGTGTTGTAACTTGGCTAGACTGCATCATTCAGCGACACGTCCTAGAATTTCTTTTTGACGGCGACGAAAGGTCGGTATAATATCCGTTAGTAGCCCGAGCCGTTGGCCCTCCACTATCAGGAGAGCGCCGATGACTAGGGCTTAATTATTTCTCGGAAGGCTGTAATGGCTCGGCATGCGAAGCACAAATCTGCGGAAGTAAACGAACCCCCGTTTTCCCAGGTACCAACCATAACTGCGATTCTTATTGATGGAGGTTTTTACCGTCGAAGGGCATATAGTCTTTTCGGTGATAAGGATCCTGTCGCCCGTGCAAAGGAGCTGGTTGCTTACGCCCGAAGGCATATCGAAAAATCAAATGCTAACTTATACCGCATCTTCTATTACGATTGCCCTCCTTCTGAGAAAGTTCTATATCACCCGTTGCTCAAGAAACAGGTAAACCTTGCCAAGACACCTCAATACAAGTGGTCAATCACCTTTTTTGAGGAATTAATTCATAAGAGGAAGGTTGCTCTGCGACGTGGCGAAGAACTTCGTACACAAAATGGTTATTTGCTTAAGCCAGAAACCGTGAAGAAGCTCTGCGCTGGAAAGATTCAGGTCAAAGACCTCACCGAGGACGATTTCTCGCTCGATATCAACCAAAAAGGCGTAGATATGCGAATTGGGCTCGACATCGCTTCACTCGCTCAGCAAGGAATAGTCAACCAGATCGTCATGATAACGGGAGACAGCGATTTCGTTCCGGCCGCGAAACACGCAAGACGAATGGGAATTGATTTTATCCTTGACCCAATGTGGGCAAATATAGCCCCTAGCCTGAGCGAACATGTGGACGGAGTTCGAAGCTGTGTGCCAAAGGAACCAAATGCTCAAAACGAACCGCTTTTTAAATCCGGCGGAAAGTCAGATGAAGAAAAAGCCGGAAAGGAAGCAATTGACCTACGGAACCGAGAAAGCGGAGCATAACAAAAGCGGAGACACAACTGTTGTTCTGTAAAAAAGGTTGACCGCGTGGCGATAAAGAATTTCGAATGGCCAATTCACGACCTATCAGCCCATTGACTCCAAATGTATCGCAACGTATTTCTTCTAGAAAGGCTGAAACGCTCCACAGTCGGACAATCCGTCTTTATCCCGCAGAGGGTCAACTACTCACCATGAGCGTGATCGTTATCGCCCCAAAGCATAGGACGAGGCTCGTCAAGCTCAGAACCCCGATGGCGTTCGGCTCGACGGCATCGTCGTTGATGCCCTTCACCTTCACGGCGTAGCGGTGTCGCTGTGTGACCAGGATCGCGACCGCTCCTAAGAGCAGCACAAAAACCGCGATGAAGACAGCGGGGCCAAAGGTCTCAACGAACTTAACCAGCGTGGCTGAGCACACGCACGTAGCCAGCACTGTACGTGACCAGGACAGCGTGGTTCGTTCCGGCTGAAGTCCCGGGTCGTCGTGTGTAGGAAGCGTACTCATCGCAGGAACAACACGATCACGACGGCGCAGGCAACAAACGCTGCAGCGGACAAAAGCGGGACGATGGCGGGCATGGGCAGAGGCTTCTCATTGCGCATGGCGCGCTCCACGCGTACCCAACGGAAAGCCGCACCGCCCGCGATGAACATACCGACCGCCGTGACGAACACCGCCAACCACATACGAACCGTCGGCCCGAGCCCCGCGATGGGGAACGCCTCGATGGCCACCCCGCCGGCAAGAAACGCCAACGACGTGCGCGTCCACGCGAGGAACGTGCGCTCGTTTGCGAGGGTAAAGCGCGGGTCAGGTTCCTTCCCGTCAGGAAAGACAGCCCGCGCCAGGGCTGAGCGGTCAGATGAGTCGGTCACGATTCCATTGTAAGGGTGGGGGAGGTGAGCAGGGCTACCGATTCCGCATCGCTGCAGCAGCGCGCGTGAAGTAGGCCTCCATCTGCGGACGCAGCGTGTCCGGAGTTTCAGCAACATCGAGTGCTCGACGCATGCACGCCAGCCAGTGCTCTTGGGCTTCCTCTGTCACTTCGTACGGCGTGTGCCTGCGGCGGAGCATCGGCGCGCCGCGGTTCTGGTTGAAGAGGGCGGGACCGCCGAAGTACTGGATGAGAAACCAGGTGAGGCGATCCTGCGCACCGCTGAGATCCTCCTCGGGGTACATGGGGAGAAGCACCTCGTCCTCTTTCACGCCCTCATAAAAGGCTGCCGCCAGGCGGTGGAAGTAGTCTTCGCCGAGCAACTCGTAGATAGTCAAGGAGCGGTCGCTGCTGTCAGGTGTGCCGAGATCCATAAGGGCAGTATACAAGCGAGAGCGCGGGGCATCGCCAGCAACTGAGTGGTGAGCTCCCCACTCATCTTCACACAAGTGGGAAGCTGGGTGGAAAGTTGACAACGGGGATAAATAGCTCTTGAACAGGCTTAATAGTCGAACTTACCACTAGCTTCCCACTTAACTTCCCACCGTGGGAAGCTTGTGGGAAGTTAGGTGGGAAGCTTGTGTGCGGTCGGATTCCCCGTGCCACTTGGTTGTCAGAAGCGATTACGCGGTGAGTGGTTTGACAGGGAGTTCTGGAGGGTATTGTGGCAGACTCTACGAGATTTCGACAGTTGTGGTTGAAGTTGCGACTTTCTTGCCAGACACTTGAATCATGGCTGGCTCACGATTTATAGACCTCATCCCGACGCAGAGACCAACAGTGAAGGTTAAAGGGGAGTACTACCACAGGGATGTTCTCCGCAACGTTCCTAGTGGTATCCATTCTTTGGAGCTTATTCCCGAGCCAGATAACCCCTACGACCACTATGCGATCAGTGTGCGCTACAAAGGATCAGTCATCGGATACATTCCGAAAGAACGTACCCACAACTATCGAGATTTAATTGGTCGTATCTCAGCGGGTGGCTACATTGCTCGCGTAGACGCAAAGGTCTACAAGAATCCTGCCAATGACTTCTTCGATGTTTCCCTTTACCTCTCTTCTAATGAGAAACACCTGCCCGATGATGCCGACATTCCAGATGAAGCGAATTGGGCGGAACTTCCTCGTGCATTTCATAGGGTGCCTGCCGATCCGACATCTGCATTTACGGATGAAGATCGTGAGAGGGAGAAAGCTCGACGCGCGCAGATGAACGCTGAGTATGAGGCTCAGCGAGAGATGGACTCGCAAACGAAGCTGGGCAGGGCAATCAAGGCGTTTAAGACCCCGGACGATCAGTCGCAGGAGGTAGCAAAGACTGATATGCGGAATGGGTGTGCCACCATCCTTGCAGTGGTTGCGGTGATAGTCGTGCTGATCTTGATCTTTTAGCACGCGCCGTACAAGAGCGGGGAAGAGAGTATTTGATTCTTCCCTCCAGGAGGTGAGAAGGGGCTCTTCTGCTCTCAGAGTCCAGGCACTAATGCACCCTCTACAGGAAGCGCTTTGATTACATGGTCGCGGAACTTCCCCACTTAACTTCCCACAGCGGGAAGCTTGTGGGAAGTTAAGCGGGAAACTTGGTTACGGGCCGGCCCACATCGTAAAAGCGACTCCCGAGCGACGGAACGCCTCTCCCCGCGTAGCAGTCATGGATCAGAAAATCTGGGGAAAACGCCCAATCCCCATCCGAGCGCTCAGTAATTAACGCCACACCACAAAACACAAAACCGCCGGAACCCAACCAAAACCGCTACACAAACGGCTTCCGATCATACTCCCTCATCAGCGCATACCCATCCCCGCCAGAGATCACGGGAATGCTCTTCGGCCGCGACGGATCCGGCTGCATCATCGTCGTCAGCGAGCCGTGGGAGGCGAGGTGCTCGCCCGGGGTGAGCTCCCTGATCGCCACGCCGGCGATCCGGTCGGGATGGTCGCTCGACGCCTCGCCGTAAATAAGCGGGTCGTGCTGCCCGTCGTCGCCCACGAGCACCCAGTTGATCTCCGGAAACTCCAAAAACAGGTTCCGCAACTGCACCTTCTTGTGTTCCTGCCCGGAGCGGAACAGGCCCGTCGGCGTCGGCCCCCAGTCCGTCAGCAGCATCGGCCCCACGGGAAGTTTGTGCAGGGTGAGGAAGTTCTCCAGCATCTCGTACGTGTTCCAGGCGCCGGTGGAGAGGTAAAACACGGGCGCGCCGGGGTGCCCGGTAAGCACGTGCTCGTAGAAGGCACCCATCCCGGGCACAGGCTTGCGCGTGTTGGTGTGGCGCACCCAGGAGATCCACGCCGCCTGCAGCGCCCTGGGGAGTTTGGTCACCATGATGGTGTCATCGATATCGGACACGAGCCCCACGCGCGCCTCGGGGGAGACGATGAGCACTCGCCCCGTCACCGTTTTCGCGCCCTCGGCTTCGATGGTCACCTCGTGCCAGCCAGGCTCCAGCCCGTGGTTGAACACACGAATGTCGATGTAGCCGTTGGGGTTGGTGAAGGTTTCCACCGTCTGTTTCCCGCACGTCACCCGCACGGGGAGGTCGCCGACCTGGACTGTAAAGAACTGTCTAAAACCCCGCTTCGCCTCCGCAGAGGCGCGCCGAGCTCTGTGCTCCATCTCCTCAATGAACCCGAGAGGCGTGTGCGTGCTTGGGGGAATGAATGTGGGGTCGTCGTCGTCCTCGTCGGGGTCCACCATGAGCACCCTCCCGAGCACGTGCGCCTTGTCCACGCTCCCGTACCCGGAGAAACCTGTTATCGACGGCACCCACCCCGCCTTGCGCGTACGGGCGTTTCCAAAAGCGTTGATCGCGGACTCAATTCGCCGCGCGACATCCGACACAGCCATAGCTCCATGATACCGGTCACCGTACTTTTTGCTTGTCGACGATCATCCCTCGCCCTCGCCGCGAAACGGTGCGGTGGGTAGTGGGGGAGGGCTATCAGGAAAAAGGCTGAAAAATTTCGGACAATTAACAGGAAACGTACAATCTAAACTAAAATTTTTACCATGAAAACAGTTCCCATTATTCTCACCTGCGCACTCACCCTAGGTGCAGTGCAGGCGCAGGCAGTAGCGCCTGAGACCAGCGTTGCCGACACCCTTCCCACAACGACAATCAGCACAACCACCGACGTAAGGGCCGCCACCACCACTGGTACGAAGCCTGCCAAGGAAACGGAGGAAGAGCTCGCCCCGGAGGTCATCGCCGCGATCGTAGTTTCTGTCGTTGGTGTCGTGGCTGCTGCCCTCGGCGCCGGCTACTGGGCAATCCAGCAGCGCATCATCCCGAATCCGCTGCCTGGCATCATTCCCGGCCCTCCGGAACCACCAGCTCCGCCAGCACCGCCGGCCCCTGCACCTGAACCAAAACCCGCACCTGCTCCTGCTCCGGAACCTTCCCCTGCGCCGGCCCCTGCACCACCCGCTCCTGCGCCAGCACCCCAGCCAGCTCCGAAGCCCGCCCCGTCTGAGCGGTACTACTCCAACTGCCGCGACGTGTGGAACACCATTGGCCGCCCGATCCACCGTGGCGATCCGGGCTACCGCTCCGGGCTTGATCGCGATGGCGACGGTGTTGGCTGCGAAAAGCGCCCGAGGTAAAACATCCTCCTTCCACTCAACCGTGTAACCAGGGTTTTCAGGCTCTGGTTACACGGCTTTTTACTAGCCCACGTATCTCAACAGTGACAAACCAGAAGCTTGTGTGCACAGATTTCCCCTCGCCCTGCGTAACGCCCCCAGTGACAATCCCGAAAAAATCACTAAAGTCATACGTTACAACGCCTTGAAGGAGAAGAACGTGACCGAAGGACCTATCCACACAACGACGATTCCCGTGCGCTGGAGCGATTTTGACCGCTACGGCCACCTGAATAACAATTCCTACATTGAGATCGCCCAGGAGGCCCGCGTCAAGTTCGCCCAAGACGAGTTCGTCGCGCGCGGCTACGACATGCCCACGGTTTTCGTACGCCGGATCACCGCCGATTTCATGCGCCCGATCATGCCGGACACGCAGGAGGCTGAGGTACGCACGCAGGTCATCCGCGTGGGTAACACGAGCTTTGACACCCGCCAGGAGGTCCTCGACCACTCCGGCCACGTCTGCGCCGTCATCGAAGTAGTCAACATCTCCGTCGACGTCAAGACCGCCCGCCCCAAGGCCATCACCGCCCACGAGTTGAAGATCCTCACCAAGTAAGCGAGCGCGCTGTCCTCGCCCGCGCCCACGCCCTCGACACACGGCCTCTCGTGCGCACCCGTGGTCGACAGGTGTTTGTCGCCACGCCTCTCGACGTCCTCGCCTGCCGCACCGTCCCCGCCGATGTCTCGCAGCTCACCACCCAGGTTTCCACGCTTGTCGACGCTGAGGGCAGCAGCGTGGATAACACGCAACGCGACGGCGAGAGCCGACAGCAACGCGATGACGAGAGACTACAGCCATGCGATGAAGGAGCGTGGCTGTGGCCCGGTGCGCTTCCTCCCGAAACCGGGTTTGAACTGTTGGATATGGTGAGCGCCGACGATGCAGTAGCTTTTGCTGAGGCGATCCGCGACCAGGTCCGCGGGTTGACCAAGGTTCCCGCGAGCCTTCTCGATCAACAATCGCTCACCGTTTCTGGCCGTGGCATCCCCAACCGCGTCATCCTTGCCTCCCATTCGCTTGGTTTCTTTCCCAGTCCCATGCGTGTATCCCACGCAGGCAGGTGGATCCGCGTGGACTGCATGAACGGGACGGTGTACTGGGGAAAGCTCTCCCTGTATCCGGCCCAGGACAATTAGGCCAGGTGCGGCTTTGCGCAGGTCAGAATTATAGACTGATCAATGCTGTCGGTGGACAGTACGCAATGGTACAAACTCCAGTCCCTATGAGCTCAGGTCGGTGACTACGCTTTCCCCTATCTGAAACCATGGTTATTCGAAGCTTTTTGTGGGTAGAGATCGACGGAAAATTGCGATAAAGCCAAAAGATTTTGAGCTGGATAACGATCAATTCAGTGCGTTTTCGACTGAGGATAATCGATTGGACGTTCTGGTTTTCAACCTAGAGGTCCACCAGCTTCACGGTCGGAAAGACATCGGGGCAGGGCCGAAGGCGACTTTGCTGCTGAAGTATTCTTAGCTTCAAGCAGTGTAAGGAGAGCGACTATGCGGACAAGAAATTATGAGCGTTATGTTGGAACGGACGAGGTTATCACCTACCCTTCCATTGACGATTTTATTGAGGCAGACAATGTAACCGGTTTAAATAATATTAAGTACCGTGGTCTTAATCTGGATGTTCTGGTTGAGGATAATGAGTCTGAAACAACAGTCGTTTATTTTCATGCTGCAATCGCAAAAGACAATGCCACGATTCCGGTTTTCAATGGGCTGAATTTAAATTCATCAGTTGGAGCAAACGCGATCTACGTCTCGGATCCCGTCTTGGAATCCGACTTGACGCTTGGTTGGTATGCCGGAGATGAAGACCACCACTTGCAAGAAGATCTCGTACGGGTTTTTCAGAAGATTCTCGGCCAATTGCCCCCTCATCGGCATTTGATCTTTTTTGGCGCTTCAGGCGGTGGCTTCGCCTCGCTTTACTTTTCCTCGCAATTCGATGATTCTCTGGCGATAGCTATTAACCCGCAGACCAATGTGCTGAGATACTTCGACACATTCGTGGATCCCTTTTTGGAAAAGTTTTGGCCGAACTTCAGCGAGTCTCACCCCGGTTTTGCTTACGATACGGGAGAGATCTATTCCCGGCGATTCAAGAATTCCGTTCTGTACATACAGAATCTGGGCGACAGGTCCCATGTTAGAAGCCACTTAATACCGTTCTTGGAAGACATCAATCCCGAGGACGAGCGCTTTATGCTCCATTTTGTTCGATGGGGAAAGGGGCACCGAGCAGCCGGATCACTCGTCTTGATACCTTTACTCCGTACCGCCATCAGCTGTAGGGGAGAATGGGGTCATATCCGAGAGAAACTGACCTTGAGTAAGGAATTTAATCCTGAGTCCATCGACAGTGCGTCAACCAAGTACATCTTTGAGATGATTCGGGAAGAAAAGAAATAACCGGAGGTTAATTCTGTGGGGGCGTAGTAAATTCAATACGCTGCTTCTTGTAGAACTTCTTCAGCATCTTAATGAGATCAGCTGCGTCGTCCTCTTTCCCTTTTGCTTTGAATCGTGACCAACGCGTGTACCATTTCACAGCCATTTTTGCGGGGAGATCCGTGATGAGTTCACCCTTGTGGATCCACAGCGCTCTGGTGCAATGGGCAAGGATTGTTGCCGGAGCATGGGACACGATGAACACGGTTGAAGTTCCGTTGAGGAATTCGTTCATGCGATCCTGTGCACGAGAATTGAAGGTGGAATCTCCGGTTGATAATGCTTCATCCACTAGCAGAATTTCTGGCCTGACAGCGGTGGCAATTGAAAACCTTAGTCGAGCAGCCATACCAGATGAGTAGGTACTGATCGGCCTGTGTATCGCGTCCCCGATTGCGGCCCACTCAGCAACAGGATGACAGAGTTCCTCAACTTCTTCAGGAGAAAGCCCCTTCGCCAGCAACCCAAGTTGAACATTTTGAAGCCCCGACAGATGCGGTTGTAAAGCTGCGGAAACACTGAGTAGTGACGGACGTGCAGAGACGTAAATCTTCCCCGTAGTTGGTGCTTCGTTACCTGCAATCATTGAGAGCAAGGTCGACTTGCCGGAGCCATTCTGCCCGAGAATTCCTACGGCTTCACCTTCGTAGGCTGCGAAGGTCATCGGTTTAACAGCTTCCACGCTCTTCAAATCGCGACGCCAAAAACCGGAGACTTCGCTTCCCTCCTTATTTATTCTGAAGGTCTTTGAAACCTCGTCGACTACGACGCTGGCAATCTTATTTGATTCTGGCATAACGCGCCTCGTCCCTCCAGAAGAAAATAATCCCAAAAATTAGAAGTAAAACTGACCAAGCGGAAACGTAGAGAATCGTGTCCAATGGTGGAGCTTGTCCTTCCAAAACACAACTACGAATCGCGAATAGAAATTGATAGAGAGGGTTTAGTCGCATGATCGTAGCGACGGGAGAGTCTCCGAACCTTTCAAGGGAATAGAACACTCCGGAAATGAAAAACAAACCCTGAGTTATTACCCTCACAACGCTGCGCATATCTGGGATTCGAGCGGTCAGGCGGGCGGTTATCATCGTTGCTCCTGCTCCGCCAACTCTGATCAGTAAGTATAGAAACGGGACCCAAAGAATGCTCCAAGAGATCGGCTTGTGCAACTGCAGAGCAAGAGCGATCACCACTGCTACTAGTGCAGGTATCAGTCCGTCCAAGAAACTTTGAATCGATACGCCTAGCGGTACTGCTATTCGCGGGAAATTAAACGACGTAATGAGGGATCTGTTGCGTTGAATTAGTCCGGAACCATTCGTAAGCCCTTCAGTTAGGAAGCGGAAATAGATGACACCGATTGTTAGAAAACCTACGAAGTTGTCTATACCGCGATGCGTCCTGAGGACGAGACCGAACACAATAGCGTAAATCAAAACTTGCAACATGGGATCAAGAACTAGCCACAGCTTTCCCAAGAAGGTCCCTCTGCCTGTGCTAAATGCGGCGCTCCTCGCGTGTGCAAATATGAAGAAACGGGCCGGCCAAATGCTCCTAAAATAAGCCAGCAGACCAGGCTGCCTCTCGATTTGGAAGAGGTCTTTACCGCTCAGCTGAATGGTATCGGCAGCCTCAGTGTCTCCTGTCTTTGAAGCATCTGTATTCGGGGAGTCTGATTGATTGTAAGCAGCTTCATCAAAGGTGTTACTCAAAATCATCTCTCCTTGAAAAATGTCTCAGATACATATGGGAGTTTAGATTACGCCAAGGCAATTTGAGGCAATAAGAATGGGAAGCCCTTTCATTATTATGATTAGTACTTTCCTCGGTTGAAAATTGGTATCGTTACTTGTCAACAAGAGCTTACGATTTTAAAAGAGACCAAGCTGCGAAAAGGTGTCGTGAAGTGTATTCCTCTGAAACGTTTTGTGTCTATCTGAAGAATTTGCCTTCCAAAAGGTTAGTAGCAACTGACCAGCTCAAACTATGCGAGTTTTCAGGTCAACTTCTCACAGGAGTCCTATTCGATTCACGCCACTGTGGTCCGATTGATGAAGAGTTTGATGTAGCTGGATATACTCTCGCAACGGCTACCGAGTCCTACGGTGAGTGGTCTGGTCTGTTTCAGGCTCAGGATGGATCCGTAGTCGTTGCAGCTGATTCGTTTGGCTATAGCCCCCTCTACTACACGATAGTCCCGCAGGAGAAAGGTAAAATTGACCTCATAGTAGCAAATTCTATACAGTGCATAGTGAGGGAACTTAGTAATACCGGTCGACATTCAAATCTAAGTCCAGAATATGTGGCATTGCTCTTAGGGACCGAAGCCTCCTTTGCCCACACAGTCTTTAGTGGCACCACATTAAACCCAGAAATCAAATTGTGCGAGCATGGACAAGCCGTTTACGCGTCAGCAGATGGTTGGAGCATTATCGATTTATATCGTGCCGATGGCACTGATCTTTCTTACGATGCCCTCCTGGAAAAGGGTATCGATCGGGCTGTTTCTGGGTTGAAACGAATGGGGCAAGTCGGCAACAAGGTTGCAAAAATTCAGTTGAGGTTATCTGGGGGGAAAGATTCTCGAGCCGTACTAGCGCTTGCAGCGGCGGCAGGTATAGAGGACAAAATATCGGTTTACACAGTGAACCCAGCGTCTGCATCTAACAGCTATACGTCTAAGGTGCTGAAGAAAGACCTCGAAATCGCTAACTACCTTTCCGACTGTTACTCGCTAGGCGATTCGGTGAATATAGACATGACCAAGTGGTCGGTAGCACTGGAGGAGCACTTGGCGCGGTGGCAGAAGTATCGCTCGAACTATAACTTCAAATACCGGCCAAGAAACGTCGTGGGTGTCTTTAACCAACCGTATATTGACCTATACGGAGGTGGGGGTGAGACATTCAGAACCTTTTGGTCTGTATTTTTTGAGAACCTTGTGGCTTTGAAGGACGTTAACTGGTCACCAGAGCAAGCAGTGGCAAATGCTCGAGCGGTTTTTCGATGGCTTTACCCAGAGCGGAATCTTGCGGGCCAAGTGCGCAGGAATGCTGAAGAAAAGTTCGTCAGCGATCTTAATCTAGGACGTTACCGATCCTTTGCGGATGCGATTGACGCTCACTACACACGATTCAGAAATCGAGGGCACTTTGCCACCGCCCGGTCGTCCGTTGAATCCAACGTTTGGACTAGCTTGCCTCTATCTCAGCCTGAGTTTGTCAGGGCTTCGGAACTGTTGAGTCTCGGTGATCGAAGAGATGGTCGCGTCCTCTTTGATATCATTGAGCGCACCGAGAGTTCGCTAAACCGTATCGAATTCGAGTCTGGCCCTTGGCCTGAACGGTTCATAGCGAGGGGCGAAACAAGGGCAGCTACAGGTAGTAGGGACTATAACCCGCCCCGAAATGGTCAGCACGTTACGTGGGCAGATAACTCCAAGCCACAGCGCTCTTTCGATGAAGCTCTCTGGTCTGAGAACTTTATCGTGCAGTCGATAGCTGAGCTTCGCGAGTTGCCGGAACTCGAGCCAGTTTTGACACCTTCGTTTTGTTCAGCATTTGAATCGAGGTGTCGCGCCGAGAGCGCTATAGGGTTGGGAAGGCAAGTCGCTAAACTGCAAAGCCTTAGGGACACCGTTATAGGGAAAACGGCGGAACGGAGATGGGTCTTAGCGCCCGATGCGAATGGCAACCTGGTGTCGAGAGCCTTAGGTCAGAAAATTGAGATCGAAATACCGCGCGGCTTTAAGAGATCGTCAGCACCAGTGGTATTAGGGTTGATTCAACGACAGATTGATGACTCAACAGTTGAAGCATCTGTGGAAGTTAAATCAGGCGACCCGAGTGAGTTGGAGTATGCCTACTATTTTTACCAGGGTGATAAGCGTATCCAAACAAATTGGTATAGCGATAAACTCTCACAGCGATGTGTGCTTGATAATCAAGATTCGACTGCGGTTTCTGTGGTGCTTTTTGCTCGCGTTTTAGGGGCAAAAAACCCGTGCAACATAATCGACAATCGAAAGCTTGAAAAGTAATTTTTCGCAGAATCAATGGTCGGTTCAGTCGTTCGGAATTAAGAGTGGTATCTGGTTGGAAGGTTGCAGTTGAAAAAGGTAGTAATTTATGGGAGTTGCGTGTCTCGTGACTGCTTCAATCGGCCTCAAAATGAGTTCGAGGTGTCTGCTTATTTTGCTAGGAATTCTTGGATCTCGTCCTGTAATGAGCCGGTACCCGTTCCAAAAGCTAAGTCATTACTCGAGAGTGCTTTCCAACAGAGGATGGTCGAACGGGATTTTCGATCAACTACGTTGCCCCAGCTGGAAAAGTTAACTCCGGACATTATGCTGCTTGACCTAATCGACGAGCGAGCTGGCATCATTCCAGTAAAATCTGGTGGATATATTACTTACCTATCAGAGCTGAAGCATTCCGGCTGGCTCGAGAATGTAGACCATGGCAAATTGATTCCCCTCGGTTCTGATCGACATTTTGAATTGTTTAAACAAGCTGCAACTCGGTTGTCGTCTGTACTAAAGACAAAGAATCCAGTGCTCTTGAAACCAAGCTTCGCGAATGAGACCATTCAGGGTGAATCGGTCCGGCCACTAATGGGGAAAACTGCTGAGCAATGGGACCATCTCTACGAACGCTATTATGCGGAGGCTGCAGCAGCCGGATTTCAAGTTTGTGAAATCCCACATCAATTCTGTCGTTCCGCTAACGATCACAGATGGGGAGTAGCACCTTATCATTACGAAGCGCGATTTTACGATTATGTGCTTCAGCAGCTGAGCCAGTACCCGTAGCATCGGCTATAGTCTATATTGCTTGAATTTAAAAATAAGTCTCTCCAGGGCTGATCGTAGGGTTAGGAAAAAAATAATGCACACAGATGAATACCGTGAAACCGTTCAATCGGCTATGGACCGTGCAGGGAGTGGATCGAGGGGCAAAAAGCCTTCGCCTCGATCGTCAAACAACACATTGGAAAAGGCTCAATCGCGTATATCTAGGCTGGAATCTCAAAATAAGGACCTTGAGCAAAAAATAGCTGCGCTTAGGCACTCCCGGACGATGAAAGCCAGTCGAGTGGTCGCGTTCCCGTTTAGAAAATTCAAAACCCTCAAAAGAGAATTGGGCAAACAAGATTCTTTGAGAGAGCTGTCGCGACAAGTTACAAAAGTTCGCAAAAAACTTAGACTAATAAATTCAAGCCAGGATTTGGTCTCAAATACGCAGGTTAAGTCATCCACTCCGGTTGCTGCAAAAAGTGACTCCAAAAAATCATCTGATTATGGAAGCCGGAAACCCAACGCTGAGAAAAACCATTATTTTGAAAAGGATTTAGTCCGGGCATGGTATGGAGATGGATCCATTTCATCAGCAGCCGCGATAATCGAAGAGCTTTCCGCAGAACAGATGGAGTTGGCTTCAGAAAAGACACAGCGCCTCATCACGCGGATTAAGGGGATCGTGGCAGTTGCAAACTCCCAATTGGAAGTGCCTCCTCGAACCGACAGCCCAGCATACCTTGTAGAAGATGACCGTGTTATGTATTGCGTCCATTCGACTCCAGTTTTCAACTCAAATGGGTATTCAACGCGGACACGTGGCGTTGCTCAGGGAATTGGTCAGGCTGGTGAAGATATCGTTGTAGTTGCGCGTACAGGATATCCGTGGGACTCAGCTAGCGAGGTAGCAAAACCCGCTCAACGGCGCTGCATAAAAGAACTCGACGGTATTCCCTACGTACACGTGCCGGGAGGAAATCTGAACCGAGACCCTCTTAACAGCTACTTGCAGCTAGCTGCGGATGCCTTCGTGAGGGAGGCTCTCTTGAACCGCCCGGCCGTAATTCAGTCCGCCTCCAATTTTCGGACCGCTCTTCCTGCACTGATAGCTGCTCGTAGGGTGGGAGTCCCCTTCGTCTACGAGGTTCGAGGATTGTGGGAAATCACCGAGGCCACGAGCCGACCGGGGTTTGAGAATTCTGAGCGCTTTGAGTTCATGAAGAACTTAGAAACCTTGGTAGCGTGCGAAGCTGACTCAGTTTTGGCCATTACTAATCAAGTCGCCGAAGAGTTGATTTCTCGAGGAGTCCCAGCTGACAAAATATCCGTGGCTCCAAATGCAGTGGATACAAATCGATTCCTTCCATATCCCAAAGATGAAAGTTTTGCTAAAGCTAAGGGGATCGATCCAGACCAGGTGACTATCGGTTTCGCGGGAAGCGTAGTTGATTATGAAGGACTGGAATCACTCATTAAGGCTTCTGCTCTCCTTCAGGCCGAAGACATTCCGCACCTAGTTGTAATTGCAGGATCTGGGAAGAGCGAGGTGAAGCTAAAGGCACTTGCCGAATCTCTGAAAAATACGAATGTTAAGTTTCTTGGACGACTTCCCCAAAATGATATACCACGCCTGATGAGCACGTTTGATATCGTTGTTTGTCCGAGGGAATCGAACCAAATTACCGAATTAGTTTCCCCTCTCAAGCCGCTGGAATCATTTTCATCAGGCATAGCTACAGTGCTTTCTGATGTTTCTCCTAATGTTGATCTCGCATGTGGGGAAGACAGTGAAAGGGCCGTCCTTTTCGAAGCGGGCAACGTTGCCGACCTAGCCAAGGTTCTAGCAACCTTGATTAGCGATGAGACAACGCGCCATGTCTTTGGACAGGCCGGTCGTAAGTGGGTCCTGGAACAAAGAACTTGGAAGAAGATTTGTGCACAGATGGTCGCTGTTCACAAAAGGCTTTTGAATGACTCTAGGAATAATCGCAGGGCCTCAGCGCTCAAAAGCATTTCGGAATTGCAAGTAGGAATCATCGCAGATGAGTTTACGCTGACTACTATGGCAAACAGCTGCCGTGTGGTTCCTTTGCAAAGAGACAATTTCGCAGAACAACTAGCTAAGACTCGGTTGGATTTAATTTTCGTTGAGTCAGCATGGTTAGGCAACGGAGGCCAGTGGAGCCACGGAATTGGATATTATTCCGAAGAAGAAAGCGAAGATCTCTTTAATCTGTTGCGGCTAGCTACATCTTTCAATATTCCCACCGTATTTTGGAACAAAGAAGATCCGGTTCACTTTGATCGGTTTGCGCCTACCGCAGCGCGATTCGACTATGTGTTCACTACAGATGCGAACATGATCCCTAAGTATTTGGAAACCCCTGGGCGCAAAAATAAGGCAGTATCCGCTCTGCCTTTTTATGCGCAACCAAAGATCCACAATCCCTTGGGGTCGCCCCGGGAGTTTCATTCGACCTTTGCCTATGCCGGGACCTATTACGGTGATCGTTACCCGGAAAGGTCGAAACGCCTCGATCAGTTACTCGAAGTCGCAAGTTCTTTCGGTCTAGAGATTTACGATCGACAGGCTAATAACCCGGAATCTCCGTACAAGTTCCCAGAAAAATTTGAAAAAGACGTTCGGGGTGCCCTTCCTTACGAGGAAGTAATAAACACGTACGACACACACATTGCTCACCTTAACGTGAATTCTGTGGTCAATTCTCCGACTATGTTTTCAAGGCGGGTAGTAGAAGTTCCTGCATGCGGTGGAATCCTTGTATCATCGCCAGGACGGGGCATTGAAGAGAGCCTTGGATCCAATATTGCTACTTCAAGCAGCAAGAATGAGCTGAATGAATGGATGTCCAGTTGGGCAACGGATTCAGGTAGAAGGCTCCAGGAGATCTGGAGACAGATGCGAACGATCTACCGCTCGCACACCGCCGACACTGCGTTGTCCATTCTCTTTAGAACAGTCGGTATACCGGTTAAAGGGCTAGAACTGAGCTCAGTCGCATTGGAGATTGGCAAACTCTCCTCGGAAACAGTAGACACTTTGATGTCTCAATCCGTCAGACCTACAGAAATCATCTGCGATGATGTCGAAGAGCCGGTTAGAAGACAAGCTGATGAGGCAGGCATCTCAATCGTTCCGGATTCTGCACATTCAAAAGCTGATTACTTAATTAGTATTTCAGATGTTCCGTCTAGGACATTCATTGAAGATCTCCTTCTATTCCCTCGTTTCGGCGATTGGAATGAGATCCATGTGCTGCCCTGGAAATCGTACGATGGGCAAACCGCGGTTTGTCGCCAAGTAGTTGGAAATGAAGAAGAGAAATCAAAAGTTGCAACCCTAGTCAGGCGAGTTCAAGAGTCTAATTCAAAGATAGTTGTTTTCCTTCCACCTTCCGATGAGGAAATTGGATTTCGTGATAAGAACGCGAATTCGCGGGCACGAGAGAGCAAGAGAATCCTTTTCGCAGGCCACGATCTAAAATTTGCTCAGGGAATAATGCGATATCTCACTGAAAGTGGATATCAAATAATCGTGGATGAATGGTCTTCGCATACGCAACATGACGAGACAAAATCTCTTAAGTTGAACAACGAAGCTGACGTTGTTTTTTGCGAATGGGGGCTAGGAAACGCGGTTTGGTATTCGAAGCACAAGAAGCCGGGACAACGACTAATAGTCCGTGTTCATTCGCAGGAGCTGCGACGTCCGTTCTTAAAGCAGCTTGATGCCGACAATGTCGATGCGTTCATCTTTGTAGGCGAGTTGATAAAACAGAGCGCTATACTCTCCCACGGCATTCTAGCGGAAAAATCAATAGTGATCCCAAACGCTGTAGAAGTAGACAAGCTTGCCAACGAGAAATATGAAGGTGCCGATTTCTGCCTAGGCATGGTGGGGATCGTTCCGCGAAGCAAGCGGCTCGACCTCGCAATCGACCTTATTGAAATGCTGCTTGAGCACGATACGCGGTACCACCTACGAATTAAGGGCAAAGAGCCGAGTGACTTTCCATGGATGGCTAAACGGCCATCTGAGATGCAATTCTTCAAGAATCAATTCGACAGAATAGATAGGATAAATAAAAAATTCCCCGGCGCTATCATCCTGGACGGATACGGCAATGATATGGCTGAATGGTACAAGAAGATAGGGATCGCTATCTCCACAAGTGACTTTGAGTCATTTCATTTAACCCTGGCTGATGGAGCTGCTTCAGGCGCAATGCCAGTATCGCTAATGTGGCCTGGAGCCGATCAGATTTATCCACTCGAATGGCTCCACTGTTCCGTGGATAAAATGGCCGAATCCATTCTCAACAAGACAGTGGATAAACGGGACGCCGCCGAGTTTGCGTCAGAGAATTTTAATTCCGAAGTCGTTTATAGGAAATTGGAAAGTATAATCCGCGACAACTAGGCGGCGGGATGAAGGCGTAGAAGAGGCCGTCCAGAGTAAAAAGAATCTGAACGGCCTCTTTGTAGATTTCGAATGGAGCTTAAATCCAAAGCCCCTTGGTGTCGATTACGGTCTTGTTCTTTAATTGTGCTGCAGTGACTTCCTTAAATGGTTTGTGGTCTACCAGGAGGAGGACAATCTGCGATTGGGAAATTGCAGGAGCGAGTTGATCCAAGGTTACGTTATTGAATTTTTCCAAGCTTTCGGGCAGCTTGGAAATGTTTGGTTCAACAGCATGCACCGATATGCCAGGCAGGCGCTGAGCAATTTCCTGCGCGATATGAAGAGAAGGTGATTCTCTCAGATCGTCGATGTCAGCCTTGAAAGAAAGTCCAAGAACTGCAACATCGGTGGCATTATTATCTTCGACAGCCCGTTGAACTTTAGAGAACACCCACTCTGGCTTACTATCGTTCACCAGACGAGCAGTGTGAATGAGCCGAGCCTCTTCTGGGGCAGCTGACACGATAAACCAAGGATCCACCGCGATGCAGTGTCCACCCACCCCGGGGCCTGGCTGGAGGATATTCACCCGTGGGTGATGATTAGCTAGGCGGATCAATTCCCACACGTCGATGTCGAGCTTCTCGCAGATGAGGGATAGCTCGTTAGCGAACGCAATGTTTACATCGCGGAAACTATTCTCGGTGAGCTTTGAGAGTTCCGCAGTCCTTGCATTGGTCTGAAGGAGTTCGCCTTCACAGAAGGAACTGTAAATCTCGGTGGCCCTCCGGGTGGCCTCTGATGAAATCCCGCCAATTATCCGGGCGTTAGTACGAAGTTCCTCCATGGCTCTACCTGGAAGAATTCTTTCCGGACAGTGTGCCACGTGAATTACAGGTTTGGTCGATTCGGTCTTACCGTTGTCAAGAGATAGATCTGGACGGAGTTCCAAGATTCTCTCTGCCATCTTCTGCGTAGTGAGGGGTGGAGAAGTAGATTCGAGAACTACCAATTCATCGCCCACAAGTTGTGGAGCAATGCTCTCAGCAGCGGAGTAAATGAATTTCATGTCTACGTCATGGGATGATGTGAACGGCGTAGGAACTGCGATGATATATGCATCAGCGTGTGGGACGGCTGTGGTTGCATGGAAGGTGCCTTTAGCGAGCACATCTTTTAGCGCATCCTCCAGACCCGGTTCTACTATTGAAATTTCTCCGTCGTTGATCTGGCGCACTTTTTCGGGGAGGACATCTACACCCGTCACGTCTAAGCCGTGTTGCGCCATCATAACTGCTGTCGGCAATCCGATGTAGCCTAAACCGATAAAGGCCACTGAGTTCTTAGGCACTGCTCTTTGCCTTTCCTTTTATCTTTCTTGGTCTGAAGAGTTTACCTTCTCCTTGAGATTACCATTATATTCAATTGGTGAATAATTCCACGGCGGGATTAGAGGGGGTGAAAATTCGTTGTCAGAATGCTGTGACGTCTAAGAAGTTAACCCGCGGTTGCCTGCGGGTTTATGAACCTGTGTATTTTCCGTGCGCGATAGTATAATTACGGTAAAAATGCCACATATCTGTGGGGAACCTGTACATTTAGTAGCAACTAAATTTATTGTTTGTTCCTCTTTTAATTAGATAGGATTATTTGACAATGGAGTTGGCTGAGACCGCACGAATCTCCCTACCCGGGGGTGTGTGTAAAGTGGGGCTCTTCATAGGTTGGCTGGCGGATGCTTATGTCGCAGATAATGATTACATTGCTTCATTCAAGTTTGAAAACGAGTTTGGAGAACAGATCGGGCATGAGAGCATCGGTGCGGCAGTGACAAAACTGGTCGACTTGCCCTACAGGTATTTGAAAGTAGTAGACCGTGGCCGGATCACTCTACTCCGTGCGGAGGCAATCCAACTGGAAAAACCTGCTTATGCAGTAGGGGTCTCAATAATACCGTGGTCAACCAAGGCGAAAAAGACCGATGTTTCGGACAAACTAATGTCATTCGCTTTTGTTAGCGCTGAGAATGAGAGAAATCAAGCTTTTATTTTGAAGGTCGAACAGTAATGGAAACGTCGGTTATTCTAAAAGAAATTCCAGGTGACTTGGATAGTGCGAGGGAGTACCTGGAGCACTTACATTCTTTAGACGGGGTCGCAGATGTTCGAATTGCGATTCCTGACGGCTCCAACATTGAGATAGAACCGGAGTGGTGTGGTGTTGCACGAAGTTTGGGTCCTGAGCTGCTGACAGTAGTCGTGACGCCCTTTTGCAAGACACCAGCGCAGCGATTAAACGTTGCGGCAGCTTCGGCTGAAACTGACAACCTCTTGATCCTGGAGCGTGTCTATTGGCTAAACGGTTCCTTTGTGGAGAATGCGCTCACTGAACTCGACCGGCATGCGCGTGCGATTGTGAGCCCGAAGGGTTTTTATGCTTCGCTAGATCACTCGGTCCCTGTTGCGGCCCAGCTAGAAACAGCTGATGCGACTCCTTTGGACGAATTTGCCCTGGGATATTTGCTCGTCATGCGCAAGCGCGATTTCCTCCTTTTTAGGGGATTCGATGAGGAAAAACAATTCGCTTATTATTTGTGTCGTGAATTGGAGTGGAGGATTCGCAATTACGGGTGGCGTGTACTGCATCCGAAGAAAGTTTGCGGATACACAACTCAAGAGACGACGCAATATTTGCGTGAGAACGGTTTACCAACCGACCGTTCACAAATCCAAAAAGGTATCTGCTCAGATTCATCCGTATTTCGGAACCTCATTGACTGGTCAGTGGCGCCTGAGCTTCGAGTGCCTCTCATAACTGTGGCCATCGCTACCAAGAATCGATCGGATCTTCTTGTAGAGTCTCTCAATTCGGTTCTATACCAGTCGTTTCAAGACTTTGAGATCATCGTTGCTGATGATGGCTCGGATGATCAACAATCGGTGCAGAGGGCAGTTGGTTCGGTGGGGGATAGCAGGGTCACTCTCATCCAAGTCAAAGACTCAGTTGGAGTGAGCAGAATTAGGAACCTAATTGCGGACCACTCTCACTGTGAGCTAACCGCTGTTCACGATGACGATGACATCATGTTGCCTGATCGGCTGCTCCTGGGGATATCTGCATTAGGCGGAGATGCAGATGCCAGCTATGGGTCCTGGATCAATTTTGATGATGAGACCGGCCAAATGCGTGGATTTCTCACCCAGATTGGTTTCGATGACACCCTGGTAGCAGCAGTTGGGGCTGCTCCAGGTCATAGTACTTGGACTCTGCCGACGCAGCTGATCAAACAGTTCCGGTATAACGAGAAGATCACATCTTCAGTCGATCATGATCTCGCCACGAGACTAGTGAACGCTGGAGTTCGATGGAAACACACCGGTGAGTATCTATACCTTAGGCGTGTACACGAGTTTCAGATCACTGCCCAGGACAGCAGTAATCAGAAAACCGGACACTTACTATCGAAGATTCGGAATCGATTTACTACTAATAGTCTCGGCTTTGAAAAAATGGTTGAGAAAGGGAAAAAGAAGCTATACCCGAAACCACGAGGGCAAAAGGATATCTTTTCCAATTTCGGAGGCTTCTTGCCGGATAAATTGGTAGATCGCGAAGTTTCCATCCGGGGAAATACTGCAAACAGAATGCTACAGGCGCAACTGTCGTGCCAAAATGCGCGCATAATCCTTGAAAAGGACCTTCTTACCAGCAGACCGACTTTGGAACAGAGTTTCATCGCTAGAGTGAGTCAAGAACAACTTGTGCATTTGAGGGGTAGCGTTTCCGGTCCCATAACCGTAGCCGGGAGATTGAAGCCGTCTCAATCGGCTCCTGCCGTTAGTGAGATCGATCGGGTTGAAGCTGATGCGAAACTTTCCTGCAGAAATACTGCACTCGATAGAGTCGTTGTCTTGTATGGCAGCGCCTGCAGAATTAAACAAGATTGCCATGTGGTCGTCGATTGGGGAGCACCATACAGCGCGGAAGATCTCGTGTCGCCGGATCTTCCAGTGCCGTTTTTTGCACGGAAGGTAGAAGTAGCAGAGGAGTTGGGGATTCACCAGCGAGTATGCGTCTATGCTTATGAAAATCTCTCTGATGCGCTGATTTGTATGTACCACCTTCGTGCGGAGAAAGAAGCATCAACTGATAGAAGCATTTCCTTGTATAGAGAGGGAAAGCCCTTCGACGTTGCATACGAGACAGTACGGCTACTCGAAAATGAAGAAGTCAGAGCAAGCTCCAATGATTCAGGGCTGGATGGGGAACAGTAGTGAAAATAGTTAGTAGCAATAGGTCAAACGGTCAGTTCAGCGTTGCAGCGGTTCCGGAATTCGAATACGAAACTGCGGCAAATCCGTCTAATCTGAGGCTCGATTTTACGGCGCTGAAACCAGAATCCGAGTACGTTGTGGGAGCTGCAACCATTGTATTCCCACACATTATGGAGTTTGCGATCGTCAAGGATCCCCTGATCTCAGTAAGCGGAAGTAAGGCACTCGAAAAATATTTGGGCAGCGAATTCACCCATTTTGGAGTTTGCTCTCAGCGGAAAACGCAAAGGCCGGGGCAATCGAGATTGATTATCGGCGATTTTAGGTCGGAGGCGGTGCCTAGGCAATTTGGAAATCAGATGAGAAATCTTCTGGTTCAGGTTCGTGACACCACGATTTGGCGTGGTGGACTTTTTTCAACAGATCGAATCGAGCTGTCCGCGAACATGAGCTCGTTCACTTCAGTCGGTTTAACTCGCACTGAGTTCTACACCGCGGTGGCATTGTGCTTGGCGGGTGATTTCAGTTCACAAAATTTGATAGTGGAAAAAACAGAAGGAGTCACGGACGAAAAGGTCCAGGCTCTTGAAGATTTGGCGCGCGGATTGGGGATCAGTCTCCGAATCTTGGCGATGGGAGATTTCGAAGCGAGGTTTGAAGAGTGAATAGATCCAGACGTATTTTGATGCCGGTACGCACCGTCGCAGAATGGGGCGGAGTCCATGAATGGACGGTGGATGCTGCTAAGGCGCTCATTAAATCAGGGCATAAGGTTACTTTTGTTGGGCAGGGATCGACGTTTGAGATTCGAGCCAAGAACACGGGAGCCGACTTTTTCCGTGTCGATTGGTCGCAGTGGCAGAAGAGCCTCGATACTATTCAAGATTCTGTTGCTTTTGATTTGATATTTTCACACGCGCCTGAGGGGAGAAAACTGGGACTAGCACTTAGCCAGAGGATGAACTGTGAGCATGTCGTGATGATCCATGGAGCATTCCATGATCGTATGTACGAGTGGAGCAACGATGTTGATGCATTTATCGCAGCAAGCCCATCGTTAGTTCATTTCGCGCAGCGAATCGGACGAGTCGCTCCGTGGAAAGTTACATGTGTGCCCAATGCTGCTCCCGACGAGATTTTCGAGCTCCCTCTTGTTTCGTTTAAAGACAAGATAGCTAACGGGGAAGCATCCATTGTCACTGCGTCTAGGCTGTCGAAGGACAAAGTGCAGCAGATTGGTGCAGTTGAGCAGGCAGTTCGAATTCTCTCTAAAGAGCTTCCTGATGTCCACTGGAACATTGACGTGTACGGCGACGGTCCATTGAAGGGATACTTCGCTAGAAGGTACGACAGGCTAGTGGGCACTATCCCCAACGTTTCGTACAGCTTGCGTGGATGGATTTCGCCAAATGAGGTGCCAGAGAAGATGAACGAATCCTTCCTGACCGTCACTGCAGGAATGGCCGGCATGCGCGCGTGTGCATCTGGGACTTTATGTCTTGGAGTTGGTGCCAGAAACAATGTTGGAATTCAATTCGGCCAGAACCTAAGAGCAGGAGTTTGGTCCAATTTCGGTGACCATGGGATCCCGAACTTTACGCCTACTAGTATCGAAAAAGATTTGAAGCAGCTATGTGAACCTGAATGTTATGACGAAGCTGTTTCTGTAGCGAGAAAGGTCATCTGGGACGGAAACCGGCAAAGCGTCGTTGACGAGAAGATGCTTGCTGCCTTGCATTGTTAATGTGTGATGATAAGGAAGGCGCGACTTTTGTTTAGTCGCGCCTTCCTTTATGAGCTGGGAACGGCTCTTAAATATGAGTTTCCCTTTGCTTGTTGATGAGTGTCTTTATATTTTGCAGAACTTTTGACCACGAATCGGATAGCTGATCGAATTCTTGATCGAAAATCTGTACGGGGGAGACATCTTCTTTGATATCTTCAGCACGCTTGAAGTTTTGTACAGGTAGAGTCTCCGAAATCCTCCAACGAATACGGATTGCATCAAAGTGCCCGGCGAAATTACTTGGGGGCGTAAGCGATTTAACGTTTTCTCCCTCCAGCAAGTGGACTTTGAGCTGGTCCTTCTCCTCTAATCGGGCTGGGACGTAGGCATACTTAGCAGCAAGCCATGCGCCTCGAGTTTCCCCCAGAGAATAATCACCATGTACCCGTAAACCCTCTAGACGGTTAGATCGGTTGGGAAATGCTCTAATCGGTTGCCGCTTAAAAAGAATAGCCTTTGCATTGGATGATTCCAACTGTTCAAAGATGGTCTTCTTTTCAGTTGTAACTGGAAGCTCGTCGACATCGATAATCATGACTGACTTGGCTTTCATGGTGAAAGCCCTGCGAGAGTGCTCCCACGACACATACTGTCCGAAATCGGAATCCCATCTGTTTGCAGGACCACCCGTAACTCCGTAGGGCGTCTTCCAATCGACGATCACCCACTTTTTCAGGCCCGGTATCATGCTGAGCAGTTCTTCCAAAGCCGAAAGAGAGTAGTCATTACTCTTGTTGTCGTAAATTACAAGAGCAGAAGCTCCGTTTACTACAACGTTGAAATACGCCCAATACGCAATCCATTCCAACCGATTGTTTTGCTGCTGAGTTACGATCACACGCTCGCTGGCGAGAAAGTCCGGGTCAGCACTATTGACGGTGCGCCTCCAGCAACCGAGTTCGCTCTGGATACTAAGTTCACCGCATTCCTCTTCCGTAGAAAACGAAGCTCGCGACATGCGGTTGAAGTTTTCGAAAACAACGGAATCAGACACATCCTTTCCGTTCCACCTAAAAACGGAGTCCTTGAGTGGTTCCTCAAGGTTCAAGAAAGGAGGTCCAATTAGCCAAACCCGTCCGCCAGAAATCAACACATCCGAGAAAATGGTTTGAAAATCGAATTTCTCCAGATAATTGTCCTGCTGCATATCTTTAGGGCGTGGTGGAATCCGATTAGTTGCAGCATTGTCGGAAAGGCTGATCATACTGGGTCTATAAAGCACGGCACTCCAATCGGTAAAATTTTCGGGTAGGACTTTCTCTGTAACGTAGTTATCCTACTCCTGAAGAGGAGTTTTTAAATGTATTGGTCCGATGAAGCTCCACTATTCGGGGGGATTCAAAAAGCACCACCCAACGTGCAAGCACGTTGCTCTAACGGGTGGTGCCACGTGAAGTTTACCCCAACCTGTGGAATCTATGAAAACAGCCCAAGAAGACCAATCGCATTGCTCATGCGCTACGATTTAACTCGAATCCCGTGGACAAACTGCCGGATGTACTGGATAAACAAGATGAGGTTCAAGCAATGGCGAACGTAGTGGTATTTGGGCTTGGGTATGTAGGACTTTCAAATGCAGTACTCCTTTCGACGAGAAACTCCGTGATCGGCGTCGATCTCGACGAAAATAAAGTCAACCTAGTCAATCAAGGGCTATCTCCAATCGTTGACAAGGAGATTCAGGAGGCCCTACAAAACGGAGAAGTAAACCTGAGAGCGACTTTGGATGGAGACAAAGCGCTGGAGCAGGCAGAGGTAGCCTTCATTGCGACGCCAACGGACTATGACGTGGAGGCCGACTTTTTCGATACCGGGTCCGTGGAATCCGTACTGGAACAAATCTCTCGAGTAAATCCGAACGCCACAGTAGTAGTAAAGTCCACCGTTCCGATTAGCTTCACGAGGCGAATGGAGAAACGCTTCCCGGATCTCACGATCGTTTTCAGCCCTGAATTTCTGCGCGAAGGGCGTGCCCTTTACGACAATCTTCACCCATCGCGCATCGTCACTTCGTCAAAGGATCGCGATGCCGCTATATTGGTTGCAAATTTGTTGAAGGACTCTGCAGCTGATTTTGATGTTCCCGTTCTGATTACTGGCACAACAGAGGCAGAAGCCATCAAGCTTTTCGCCAATACTTACCTGGCAATGCGGGTTGCGTATTTTAACGAGTTGGACACATTTGCTAGAAAGACCGGCTTGAGCTCGCGACAGATTATTGAGGGGGTGTCTCTCGATCCGCGAATTGGTGGCCACTATAACAATCCAAGTTTTGGTTACGGTGGTTATTGTTTGCCCAAGGATACGCGCCAACTTCTTGCGAACTACAAAGATATCCCTCAATCGCTGATCTCTGCGATTGTGCAATCGAATGCGCAACGTAAGGAATTCATTGCTTCCGAGGTGTTGGACCGAGCGCCGAAAAAGGTGGGAGTGTACAGGCTGACAATGAAGTCTGGATCAGACAATTTCCGTTCCTCATCGATCCAAGATGTCATCAAGATCCTCAACAACGAACATGTTGATGTTGTGATTTATGAACCGACGCTGGACGGGGAAGAATTTGGTGGCATCCCGGTCGAGCATGATTTACCAGCTTTCCTGCAAGAATGTGATGTGCTGTTGGCTAACCGGTGGTCCCCGGAATTGGCAACGTATAAAGGCGAGCTCATCACAGCGGATTTGTTCAAGCGAGATTAGTAAGGGCTGCATAAATTCTGTGCTTCACTTACACAGTAAACGTGGCCAGGTGAGAGAGACCACGGGCAGAATTGCGAGCTAAGAACGCGTGACTAAAGCTTTGAAAACTTCAGTGCGATCCTGCCAACCTTTCACTGAGGACGGGAGATTTTTCCGGGTTTTCGCAGTAACCAGGGTATTCCGGATAGCAGATGCGAGCTCATCCGGATGCTCCGGGCACACATATACTTCGTCGCCACCAGTGATCTCGACAAGCGCCGGAAGATCGCTAGCTACGACGGGCTTGCCTAGCGCCTGCGCAATCTGCGCCTTTATTGGAGCTACGACCCGGGTGACAGGGGTGTCTTTCCTCGGCAGTACGAATACGTCCAGTGCTGCATACCACTTCCAGATCGATTCCCTTGGTTGGCGTCCGGCGAAGATAACTCGACCGGTGAGTTGAAGTTCGCGGGTAAGTTTCTCGAGTTCCGGGCGTGCCGCACCGTCACCGACAATCAAGCAGGTGACATCGGGGAGTAGCGCGGTTGCTCTGATAAGATCATCAAGACCTTCGTAGCCGACAACGCTGGTCACCGTACCGATGGTAGTAGTATTCGGGAGCCCTAGTTCTTTCCGAATCTCTTCCTGATCGTATTTTTTTCCAATGAGTGACTCGTCGACGGCGTTGGGGACAACGATGATTTTTCCCTCGGCGACTCCTCTGATAACCATCGCTTTTTTAGACACTTCGCTCAGCGACACGACCGCCGAGGCTGCCTTCATCGCGGCAGTTTCTTGCGCGTGGGCAAGTTGATAAAACTCGGACTGCTGCCGTTTCTGTTGTTCACTTTCTGGGAAACGTGAAAGCCACGTGCTTTCCAGTTCGCCACGGACTTCGTAGACCCACGGGATACCGAGTATTTTGGCGGCGCGGGAGACGATGATCGCGTTTTTGTATTCCGTGGTGGTGTGGAGAATAGTGGGGCGGAACCATTTAGCCACCTTCACTAGCTGTTGTACCGCTTCGTCATCACGCGCTTGGAGAGTCCGAGGGTAGACCGTGGGGATGAGGCGTTCGTAGGGGATGCCGTCGACGTACTCAATGGCGTGTCGCGGGACTTTACCGACTAGTAGCGGATAACCAAGGCGAGTAACGACGTGAAGGGTGACACCCTGCTTTTTGAGTGCAGTGAGGATGTTGTGTGAGCGCTCGGTGTAGCCGGATTGGGTGTGGGGGAGGCTGTTGTTGAGATAGAACAGAACTCTGGGTTCTTCGTGCTGAGCAGAAGATTCGCTGTTGTGACTAGACAACTGCATCCCAGGAACGATAGGTGCTCGTAGCTGGTCGATAGTTTCCTGCGCCCTACGCGCTATGAGCTCGCTACGATCTGCACCAGAGTACCGTACCGCTTCACTCAGCTTTCCCTGCTTGACCAACAGTCGTTGGGGAGAGACTTCACTGTCTGCCGGTACGTATCTGTTTAAAACTGGAGATAAAACCGGTAGATCTGCGAGGCGGATGCGTTCCTTCACTTTGCGCGCGAATTCCTGCGGGTCGTCACGCAACATCCCGAACATGGCGGTAGCTAACGTAGTCGCGAGGCGCGCGGGAAAAGGAAGCGTAGGCATTGTGGTCCTCTGCAGTCAGTCTTTCCTCAATAGGAATGTGAAAAAGTTTTCCTCTTTAGTGTAGGCATTAGGTTTTGGATGGGATGACTGTGTAAGGAAAAGTGAAATCCTGGTTTTGAAGCCTGGCAAAGGTCGGTGGCGAAGCGCTCTGGTGTGACACAATAAGGATATTGTTTGCAAAACTAAAGGTTGCATCTTCGCATTCGGGTGATGCGGAGGCAGATCGCGGTAAGGAGCGCTAGGCATGGCGAAGGTCAGTTCTCGTCCTCGAAGGTGGGGTCGCTTCTTTGCGTGGCCAGCCTTGGTGTTCGGGGTATTTATCGTCATTCTTGGTGTTGTGATGCCTGACGAGCTCCCCATGGTGATCTTCGGCTTGGTGTTCGTTATCCCGGGTGCCTGGTGGATTATCTCGGACCGGCGGGACCAAAAGCAATGGGATAGGTACGAGGAGACGGTGGAGAATAATCGTCGACTAGCGACGATGATCGGTGACGATAACCCGGACATAGTCGCGGGGATGGGGGTAGAGGACCCGCCTTCGAAGCGGTCGCGTCACTGGGGGATCGTCTCCATCGTGATGGTTGTCCTGTTCGCTGGTTTTGTAGTGCTCGCGCCCAAACAGGAAACCACCAGTGAGGAAACACCGACGACGAGCGCGTCGCCGACTACTTCTTTGACGGCGACAACAAGTAAGACATCGACGACGCGCACCACCGCGAGCCCCTCGTCATCCACCACCACGACTACGCAGGCACAGGAACCGACCGTGACGAGCACAGGAACAGTGGAACCTA
>NZ_KV821083.1:33961-46925 GCF_001815555.1 Corynebacterium sp. HMSC073D01
ACAGTGGAACCTACCGAGGCGGAGGTGCAGCCGGCTGCGGTCTTACCGCCACCACCAGCACCGGTGGAGGAAGCGCCGGCTGTGCCATCGCCGGCGCCTCAGCAGGCCAATGGGTTCATGGGGGCAGCTGACAACGGAGGGAAGTCCTCGTACGCCAACTGCAAAGACGTGTGGAACACCCTCGGGCGCCCGATCCGCGCGGGCGAGCCGGGTTACGTCGCCGGGCACGGCAAGCTCGATGGCGACGGCGACGGCGTGGGGTGCGAGAAGGATCCGAGGTAGGGGGCCACATTTGGGTTTGAGAACCCAAATGTGCAATTGCTGAACCGAACTTAGAATGCTTAGTTACTGAATATTTCTGAATTCTGTTGAAGTTTTGGTCAGCCTTACGCCTGACTTACTGGATATTTTTATTTGAATTCAGGAATAATCTGGATGCCGCTGTTGAAGGAGCTCAATTCCTGTTTGTACGCGTATGCTCAATTTCCGATTCGGTGAGGTAAGTCGATGAATTTGATGGAACGAATCCAAAAGAAACTTGCAGATGAGAATTTTGAAATAAATACAAATGATTTTGAACAATACGTCATAACCCATTTGTCGAAAATTTACCCCTCTGTGGTGCCTATTCCCGGTGGATCGGATTCTGGACTTGATGGTGAGATCCCAACAATGGCGGGGATTACCGGTGCGGTTATTACATCGTCGAGGGAGTGGAAAGGGGCAAGGGCTAATCTTCAAGGAAGCTTGAATTCAGCGCGTATCCATGGTTTGAAAGTAGAACGGGTAGTCGCGGTCAGTCTGGCGAACATTAATCGTTCGAAAAGGGAAAAGCTGAACGAGATCGCGGAAGAGTTTGGCGTAGTCCTAGTGGAGGTGTATGACCGAAACTGGTTTGCTAACGAGGCGTATTGGCACCCCGAGACCCGAAGAAAAATTCTTCGAATAGAAGGGAATCTTTCTGCGTTAGTCGATTCATCTGGGCGTCGTGGCAGAAAGCATCCTGAGTTGCCGACGGTAGGGCGAGATGACCTGATGAAGACGCTCAATGACCTTAACGATGACCTTGTGCTTTTCGGAGTCCCGGGGGCGGGAAAGACTCATGTTGCAGGGGAGCTGGAAGATTCCTATTTTCTGAATGAGATCTATGATGCCAATTTGCTTCTGGACGATCTTCTGGAAGCCACCCCTAAATATGTTGTAGTTGACGATGCAGGTGCGAGATCTAGAGATATCGAAGCGCTCTTACAACTACGTGCACAAGAACGATTGCGATTCCAAATTGTAACTACCTGTTGGCCTCACGAGAAAGACAAAGTAAAAAACTGTTTTGACAAAAACATTGAGGTTGTCGAAGTAACAAGACTAACAGTAGACGAAATGGGACTAATCCTCAGGCCATGTGGCATAAATCGGGCCGTTGTTTTACAGAGGATACTAGACCTCTCGGATGGGCGACCCGCATGGGCGCTAAATCTTGTAGATCTACTGACAGAAAAAGATGATTGGGAAACTGTATGGACCGGGCAGGCCAGCAGAGAAGTGATAGACACCTTTCTGCAGGACTCCTCGATTACGCCATCCGGCCAGAAATTACTTGGCCTTTTATCGCTTCTTGGGGACTTTGATAATTACGATTTTCAGAAACTAGCTCAGCTGCTAGGAATGACCGAGATCGACCTGGAAAAACAGGTTAGAGGCTTGGCTAAATCGGGCTTGCTGGATGCTGAGCGTTCACTCCAATCGAGCAACAATTGGGAGGACCTTCAAGAAGTGATTTCTTTCAACGTCCGACCAGAACCAATAGCAATGAATTTTGCGATGTTTGAGTACTTTTCTGATGAGACTATTTGGCCCGGTGTGAACAGAATCAAAGAATTGTTTCCCGACCACGTTCTTCAAATAGCAAAGGCGCAAGTATTTTCTCAAGCTATGGGTACTACCGTTCGCAGTCCAATAAAGAAAAGTGATATCGAAGTCGCGTTTGAGAATTTGCATGACAATAAAAACTTCCTGGTGAATTATGCAAATCTTGGAAAGCGGGAATTTAGTGTATTTTGTGAAATAATGAAAGAAAAGTTGGGGGAACTCGACGAAGCAAAATCGGCTAATGAGAAAGTCATCTTTCTTGACCTACTCAGTAATGTGTGTGCCGTTCCCTTGCGTACAAATCCAGGACTAAAATATTCGAAATTTCTAAGTTTGATTGGTTCTCAGCAGATCAGAGAATCGGATGCGGAATCGATTATAAGAGAATTTGTTAGTGCCGTTCGAGTACCTATTCCAGGAGATTCTCCGGACGGCGATCAACTATTGATTCTTGCGAAGACCGTTTCTAGGTGCACTCGGGAAGACTTGGATGACGAAACGTGGGCAATGTTTGCTGGTGAAATACTAAAACCCTACTTCGATTCGTGTTTTATGACTCCTGATAAGTACCGACAGGTAGAAATTCGCACTTATACCTGGGGGCCGAAGGAAATGGAGCAGATTTATAAGAACTTTGCACCATGTTTGGATGTGAGACTGAAGAAATTGTGTCCGCTCCTACAATTGAGTTTTCTCAAGATCCTAAATGAATGGGTTCAGGTCAGTTGCGCAAATCGCGTTTCATATGGAGGTAAGGCAAGTAAGGAACAATCCAAAGTAGCCGAGAAAGTTGCTCGCGACTTGGCAGAAAAAATCGCTCCCTGCATTAGGTCTTCAGCCGTACGCAAGACTTATAACAACGCGGTTGAGATGCTAGGGATCGTCCTCGACGAACCGGATCAGCTTTTCTCAGCGCTAACAAGCTTCAACTGGAAACAATCCTCCTATGAGGAAAACGTAACCTTATGCGAAGAGCAAATTAACCTGGCAATTACGCCGTATTTCAGCAATCCTCCTGAGGGGTTGATGAGCAGGATCGAGCAACTAAATTCTGAACTTCAGTTGTATAAAGGCATGAACCTTGGCATCGGATTTATATTCCGAGCTTTAGCGAAAAATAAAAAACTAGATCATAAAGAATGGTTTCTTAGCGCTTTGGAATTTGGATTTGGTAAACAGGCTGCTTCTCTACTGGAAGAGTCGGTCAAAAATGACAACGTATCTCGATCTGAAGTACAGCGGTTTCTCGATATAACGGGTTCAAGAGAAGGAGCTATCATTAGTGTTCTTTCGTTCTCCGAGAATCCCGTTTTGGTGTATTTTGTCGTTGGTGAGATGACCGCATCCGATGTAGAAATATTGGAGGCTGTCGACGTGAGGAATATGACTTCTCTGGCTCGGGAAGCACTGCTAAAAAGTAAGGTTCCGGAGATTAGAGCCGCTACGGCAGCAATGTCGGTTTTCTCAATGGAGTTTCATAACTCACCAAAACCATTGAGCGATGATCTTCGAGAGGCCTTACTCGTCTACATACCTAGTGCTAACAGCTCAGTCCGATATGAGCACAGTTTAGCGTTAAAATTTTTGGCAAAGAATGAGCCAGTAATTCTAGTAAAGGTATTCGCAAGGTTCGTACGAGTAACTGATTTGCCTGTTAGCGCACAGTTGGATCTCTGGCGAGAAGCGTTTCAAGCAGCAAATCCTGCTCTGCGTACCTTGTTATGGGAAGAGACTAGAAATTCACCTGCCACGGTTGATTATTTTTGGGCGATTGGATCCGGAGATGTTAGATGGCTGTCTGAGGAAGTCCAACGTGTTTCCTTTGCCCCGACAGTCAGAGAACTTTTACTGTCTCATGAACTTCAAATTTGTCAGACATTTTCAATAGAAGATCTAGCCAAGATTCTTCGACCATTGGATCCGTCACCTTATGATCTTTTGTCATATTGTGAGTTGGGTGTCCATACTGGAGAGCGGTCTGACGTGATTCAAAGCATCCTTAGTGAATTGGATCGAATGGCGAAGTCAGACGACGAATATCTCTCCAACATAGGTCGAGTTGGCGTTAAATTTTACGAAAAGCAGCTTCAGGAAGCATTCCTAGCAGAAAGAGAGGCCGCAATTCGTGGAAACTACCAGCGTTAATCGCAATTTTCGGCTCAAGAACAGCTATTCCGTGCAAACCTCAAGTTAAGTTTTGGAACGGAATAGTGCTGATTGTCACACAAAACCTGGTTTTGTGCGCATAGTCGTTTTACTGGCGGTCCGGTGTTGGCGCACTGAGGAGCTCCCAATGGCCTAGAACAGGGGCTTGATGTCGAGCGTGGTGATGAAGTTCTCGTGGTTGAGTGAGTAGTGCAGGTCAAGGCTGTGGGGGTGCTCCTTGAGGATCGCGGTGACGGCTTCGCGGGCGGCGCGGGAGGCTTCGGGGGAGTGGGCGACGACGCTGTCGGATGCGGTTTGTTGGTACCGGTGTTCCAGGAACGCGGTACCGGCCTATTCCGGGTAGTTGGTACTGGTCCGGGTCAAGCGTCAAGCATGCGGTGCCCAACCCGGACTAAGTGTTGTGCGCTTACGCGTCGGGGTCTACTGGGGCGGTAGCCTTGCGCATATCAAAGTCTCCGATCCGGATTCGGTAACCGTTGTTGAGTCGGCTGACCAACGAATCCGCCCCAACCCTGTCCGGAAGCTCGGCAACCCAATAGGTAGCTGCTGACTGCGACGAAATCACTGTTGGCAGTCGGCCCTCACGGTCGAATATGATCTTGGCAAGGTCTTCTTGCCCACGCTGATTGATGCTCATGGTCATAAAATCATCGATGATCAAGACATCGATATTGATCAGTTTGCGCATCATAGTGAGATAGGTTTCGTCAATCTGTCAGAAGACCGCCAACATGTCGACAAGCTGATCTAGCCGGTCGTAGGCCACCTGGTTCCCAGCCTGGCAAGCCGCAACACCAAGAGCACAGGCAATATATGTTTTGGCGGTCCCAGTCGGGGCGAGGATATGAATGTTGGTCGGGTTTTCCCGCCAGTTCGTTGCTGCGATTTTTTCAACTGCCGAAGGTTGATGCCTCATTCTTCCGCCCTAGTAATTTCAGCCAGACGGGCGTTGGGGTAGCGAAACTTCGCCTGGCTGATTGCTTTGGCGATATTGCGTTGTTGGCGTTGCGCATAGGCTTCGTCGACTGCTGCGAGGAAAATATCTTCTGGCAGGGCATCAGCATAGGCTTCATCGCTGACGATCTCGTAGAAGATGCCCGCGAATGTAGATACGCGCAGTTTGTGCATTTTCGCCCGCATCACTTCATCATCGATTGTGTGCATTGCTTTGACTCCTTAGATGTTTTCGTAGTGGTCAGCAGGCCGGATAAAGACAGCATCTGCGATCTTGTCGGTCAACGGAGTGTGTGGACGCCGTTGTTGTAAGCCTGTGTCGTTTCTGGTGCGCGCCGAGGTTGCTGCAGGAAGGCTGTGGTCGCGCCACGCATGCGCGATGTCGGTCTGGATGCGTGTGATCACTGCCATCGTCGGCGCTAGCTTCTTATCCAAAACTTGCTGGCAGGCAGGCTCAAAGGTGGCGTTATTGTGCTTTTTGCCAAGGTTGGCCAACACATTGCGTGCCTGGAGTAACCCGCGAGGCACAGCAGAACTAGTGTGATCAAGAATCATCGCGATGACCCCATGGGTTGCGGACCCAAATGATGATGCCCATGACAATAATTCGTCGCGGGTCAACACGTTATGCCCGTCATCGTCACCGGTGGGGCCATGGTTCGGGTCAGTGGAATAGCGGTATGTAAACCCATGCAACCGTGTGTGTTCGGCCACCAGTTGATCCCCGCCAAAATATGCTGACCAGCTTCGGAGTCAAACGCACTGTCACCGCTTTGCCAACGAGCTGATACGGCACCGAGTAATACTGGTAGTCGCAGGTGATATGCCAGTTACGATCGACCTTGAGCCGTGTGTACGACACTTCCGTAAACGGTGTTGGTGGCAGATCGCGCATCATGGGGGCTTCTTCTTCGTCGAAGCGCGTACGTCGCGTTGTCCCACAAGCGCGTGTCATCGAACAGTTAATATCCGAGAGGTGCTCTTCGATAGCCTCGTTGAGTTCGTCAAGGCTATAGAAGACTTCATCGCTGAAGTAGCCAAGGATCGTGGTGTAGGCGATTTTTACGGCCCGCTCTACTGCTGCTTTATCACGCGGTTTACCAGGGCGTGTCGGCACGATCGTGACCCCGTAATAGTCCGCAAACGCCGCGTAACAGTCGGTGACCATCCTGTATGTGGCGTGCTTTTTCGGTCGATACGTTGCCGTTGCAGCATTATCAGGAACGATTATCGCAGGCAGTTTACCGAAAAACTCCAGCGCCTTGACGTGGCAAGAGGTCCAAGCCGGCATTTTCTCATTTGCTGCCGCGACAACATACATCAACCCTGCCTACGGGCTGACCGCAACAAATAACGACGCCTTCAACGCAACATCACCGCTGGCATGGTCGATAACAGGGACTTTATCACCGGCCCAGTCCACGTAGAGTTCTTGGCCGGGTTCATGTGTGATGACCTCAACGAGATCGTTGGCGCGTAAAAACTCATTGAGTCCGCTGCAAAACTTAAGAGTACTGGTACTTCGTCTTGTCACTTGCACATGGTTGTGACAAGTAATCCATCCACAATTTGTGCCTGGTCAGGTGCTTGTTGCTTTGAAGTTTGCGTGCCAGTGCTTGAAAGTCAGGCTGGTCGAAGGACAGCGTGCGTTTGCTGCGCCCGTCATAGAAGCGCGCATCGAACCAGCCGGGTGGCAGTTGTCGAAAGGACTCTAGAGTAAGAGCTTCGTCGTTGATGACAGTCTTGGCACGAGATACGTCTCGTCGTGAGCATCCCAGTGCGTGTGTGATCTGCGCGTAGCTTGCCCCTTCAAGGCACATCGCGATGATCTGTTTGAAGTTAGACACAAGTTGGCTCCTTCCATGTCGAAGATGACGCGACACCATCGAGTGATGGGTCGCCATTTTTTACTATGGAAGAAAACAACGCTGCGGTACCAGGTATGTGGAACCCCGGTACCAACTACGCGGACACACGGTACCAACTACCCCGAATCGACACCACGATCGGTGGTGAGGGCGTCCTCAAGGGTGTCGAGAAGCTCACCAAACGTGGTGGCGAGGGCGGGGACAGCATCAGGTTCGGAACCGTCCAAAGTGTTCATGATGGCGGAGAAAAGATCGTCGGGGAGATCCGATATGGATGCGTACATGAAGGCCCCGAATTCTGCAGGGGTACCGGCATGATCCACGGCCCACGCGGTGAGTCCGTCTTCGCTGAGGTTGCCCTTCGCGTGCAGTGCTACGAGGGTCTTGCCGAGGTCCTCCAGCGTTGAGTGCACGAAGAAGCGGGTGAGGGGCATCTCGGTCCAAGCGAGGGGCGAACTGGTCAGCGGTGTGCGGGAAGACGCGCAGGCCGACGGCGACGAGGCGTGGGCACCAGTCGCTCGGCCCGTCGCTGACTGTGGGGCACGAGCAGGAAAAAGTGATCTGATCCTCGAGCGATTCGATGGTGACGGTGTGCGCGGTGTACTGGTGCCACTTCCGACGCTGGCTTCGATGCGCTCGGGGGATCCGCAGGTTTCGCTTGCCGGAAGGCCTCCGGGGAGGAGGAATTGGTGGGTGAGGATTGTTCGAGCGGGATGGGACGCTAGGTGAAGGAGACGCGTGGTGGCCCTGGCCTGATGCGGTTACTCCTCCGCTGTTTCCGAGAGGCGGATGAGTTCCGCGAGCTCGTCGGGGGCGATGGTGACACCTGAGTTCGGGGTTTGAGCCTTAGCAATGATCTCTCGAGCCTTATCAAGCTCGCCGTGCTCACCGTAATTGTTTGCGAGGGCAAACCAGTTGCCACGCTCGGCGAGGAGTGCGCGGTAGGGCTCGGGGTCGTACGCGATAAGCGATAGATAAGCATCGAGGATCTTGTTTTTGGCTTCGATTGCGCGGTTCATAGCGGCGGCAAGATCAAGATGATTGACACACTGGACGTAGGGCGAGAAATCGTAGACGGGGAGGCGGGAGTCAATGGCCCCAATGTTGTTCTCCAACCACGAGACGACGTGGCGTGAATCTATTCCGTACATGCAGCAATACGCCAGGTGAAGATTGATCGTTAGGCCCAGGAAGGTGGTGTAGTGTTCATCCCTATCTGCTAACACGTACAGAGCCTCTATCATCTCCTCAATGGTCGGCAGAAGTCGGGCACCCCGCTCGTCTCCTAGCAGCAGATTGAAGGATCCGATTGTCATCTGCCAATCTTCGTAGAGGTGGTCATCTTCCGGTATTTTGTCTGCCGAATTGTAAACACCGGAAACAGTAAGGAGAGTTCGCACGCTCATCGCTATCACGGCGCTCGTCTCCTCTGGTGTACCAACGCTAAGCACAGCAGGGACGATTAGATTGTTTTCGTCCAGCCCTAGCTCGTCCCGCAAACCATCGAGGACATCCACGAGCTCTTCCCGTGTCGCCTCTTGGAGGAAGCGGTCAAAGATCGCATCCCTATCCAGACCCGGTTTTGAGGAGTTCTTTACCTTCCGGCAAAAAAGAAGCGCGACGGCGATGCTGTGTTTGCACCACGGCTGGTCAAGGTGGCATGTGCAGGAGGACGTGGCCGTAGCTGAGGTACCAGTCGTATCGGAATCGATGGTGACTGTGTACGGCTTACCAGGAATTTCGTACACCGATGCCTCAATATGAGTGGGGGAAGCTTTGTATACTTCGATGTTCTGGACTGCCTGGGCACTCTCGAAACTGCTTTTTTCGGAGACCCACATGAGATAGTCGCGGGTGAGAATTTGTGTAAGTGGTTTATCCATGGGTTCATCCTATGCAGAGGTGGGAAACACTGAGCGCACCATTGTCGAACATCGGTGTGCATGGTTTTCTATGCAGGTGACGTGGCTGAAGCGTGGTTCAAGGGGGTTGAGAAGCATCCACATCCTCAGGCCGTGGGGACTGATATGACCGGAGAGGTTGCTTCTCCGATCAGAGGAGCATCTTTTGCAGTTCGTGCGCCTGCTCCAGGAGGTCTGAGTGGTGCTTGTCGTGAGCAGCGAGAATGCGAAGCGCCTCCGTCGCCTTGTCAACCGCTGGTCGCAGGTACTCGTCGCGATCGGCGAGGACCAGTTCCCAAAAGGATTGAAGGAGGTTCTTCCAATCCCCGTAGAATCTGCTGCAACCCAAGGCATCCACAGTTGCGGTTGAGGATGCGACACCCTCCACAGGGGAGAGACCAGACAAGGCGACGAGGTTTCGCACCTCCACCAGCATGATCTTGTCCATCTCCTCCGGTGACCCCAACGCTGTGCGCAGCGGTGAGGATCAGGTACTGATCGTCCTGCCGAGGCTATCTCGAAGCTCGTTAGGCATCTCGACGAGCTCTGCTCGCGTGGCCTTCTTCAGGAAACGCTCAAAGAGGGTGTCCGTGTCTAGCCACGGCTTTGTCGGGTCCTCCGCATCCGGGCAGCACCGCAGTGCTACCGTTACGCTGTGCGAACACCGTCGTCGCCCCCATGTGCAGGTGCAGCTCGCTTTGACTGCTGAACCCACTGATTCGATGGTCACTGTCTGTGTGTTGCCAGCAGAGTCCTGGACCAGACCCTCAACAAGGGTGGGCGACTTTTCGGTGACCTTGGTGACATAGGCGACGTGTGGGTAATGGCCGATTTCGAAGCTGTAGCCGTCAGTAACCCACATGAGGTAGTCGTGCGAGAGGATCTCAGAAAGCGGGGTTGGTCTAGCAGGTGGTGTGGTGGGAAGTGCCATGCCTTTAGCAGTATGTGCTGAGGAGCATTCATCCAGGGGAACGCGGCTTTTGAAGCATGTGCGAAAAACGCTACCGGGGTGTGTGTCGGCCAGTTATACTAAATGGTGTTGGTGTTCGTAGAGACGAACAGCTTCTCGCCCACGGGATGGGGCGGAATCAACCGGGGAAATCCATTTTTTTATTTGCAGCGCGCCGGTTCGGCGACCGCTGACGTGGTCGTTCGCACGGCATTGTGCGGCAACAACTGAATAGTCACAACCGAAGTACTGGCCGGTGTCGGCCAGTGCTGCGCTGAGGCCCATCTGTCTTTGTTTGCTGTGGGGCCACGGTGCACAAAGAAAGGAAAGATCATGGAAACAAGGATGAGCAGGGAGCAGCTGGAGGAGCTCGTACACATTTTCGTCTCGTGGGTGGGGACGGAAGACCCGCAAGTGCCGGAGCACGTGCGTGACCGGATGACGATGGTGGCAGAAAAGCAATCGATGCTGTTCGAACTTGGGCCGTCGAACATCCACGACTCGGAGATCGCCGACCAGGTGGCGGCTGTTGTGCCGTTGCACGCCAACGCCGGTGGTGGGTTCATTGTGGTCGGCATCGATCCGGCAACACTGGAGCCGCTCGGTACCGCCATTGACTCGAGGTGGCTGACAGCCCGGCTGGAGCGAACCGTCGACGCAGCCGTGGAGATAAAGAAATGGATCGTCTGCGGTGTGGAAATATTGGTGGTGTACGTGCTGCCCGCGATATCGCCCGTCAGCGATGAAAACGGGAATCTTGTGCTGCCATCCGGCGCGGTTGATCGGGGCCAGTGGTGGTCGGATGAGGCATCCGATGCGCCGACGAGCGTCGTGCCAGCAGAGACGATGGACATCGTGCGCGAGTGGGTGGGGGAGTGCGGCGGCATGTCCGACGAGGAGATGCTCGTCCACATCGGGGCGGCAACACACGAGGGGACGCTCACCAACATGGGCTTCTACCTGTTGGCACCCGTGGGTGTGCCCCGGTTCAGCGTGAATCGGGAGTGGGCCACGGGAAGGAGCCTGCTGGAAGGGCTTGTGAACGTCGAAAAGCTCATCAGTGAGCTGAACAAACCGGTGCAGTGGGGCGTGGGTGACCTGGCGGCCACCTCCCGGCCTGTGCCCGCGCAAACCGTGCGTGACGCGCTGGCCTACGTCCTGAGCATGAACAAGCTCAACCACCCAGTGGAGATCACGTGGAGCCCCGACAACATTCTCACCTTCGAGTACGTGCCCCGTGAGCGCATGAGCCGTCAGATGCTAGACCTCCTTCGGGCGGTGGGGTTTGCCAATCCGCGCATGCAGGGCCAGTCGAGCTTCCCCATATCCGGGAAGGCGATGATCATGCTCGGACTGACCCCACCGAAATTCGATGACACCCATGTGTACCTGTACGGCGGGGAGCCGGATTGGAATGTCGTCCGCTTTTTGCGGGGCATTCGCCCGCAGCGGATCCTGGAAAATGAGCTGGTGCTGCGCGCGCTGGACCTGTTCTTCCGGGAGCCGTACGTGACGGCGGCATCCCTGGCGGCGGCGCTGTCCATCGATGAGGGATCGGCGCTGGACGTGCTCATCGTATTGTCGGTGTCTGGTGCCGGTGGCAGCGGGATAATTAGGGGGCACTGCCATGGTTGGGTTCTCGGCGACGGTGCACGGCACCTGCTCGGCCACCGACTGGCGTACCTGCGCCCGGCGAAATACGACGGGTTAACCGGCTTGCGTACCTTCCTCGACCAGTACGGCACGGTGAACGAGGATGACCTTGTTGCCTTGCAGGGCGCGGACGCGGAGGAGGCGGAGCAGATTCTCCTGGAGATGGAAGTCGACGGTGTGCTCGAGGAGCGGACAACCGGCGAGTACGCGGTGAAGGCGCACTAGCGTCGGCGGTGTGCAGCGAAGGTGCTGCAGCGCCTGCTACCCACCTGGAGTGCCCAGCCGCTGACATGTACGCTGGGCATCATGTGGGACAAAGCTTTATCAACCAGATCCTTTCCGTCCAAGCCGACACGATTTGTGGTGCCGAATATGCCACCGTGTCTGATCAACGGGTAAACACTCGTAGCGGCTACCGGCATCGCCAACTAGATACCCGGGTGGGAAGTATCGATGTAGCGATCCCGAAACTACGCACTGGAAGCTTCTTTCCAGATTGGCTGTTAGAGCGTAGATCACGAGCAGAACGAGCCTTAACCACCGTGATCGTAACCTGTTACCTCAAAGGTGTCTCCACCAGGAAAATGAACGATCTTGTCGCGACACTAGGGATTAGTAATCTATCGAAATCACAGGTTTCAGACATGGCGAAAGAACTTGACATTCTGGTTGAGCAGTTTCGTACCCGTCCTTTGGATCAAGGACCTTACCTTTATGTTTCTTGTGATGCGTTAACGATGAAAGTTCGTGAGGGCGGCCGGATTGTGAAAACCAGTGTGCTACTTGCCACCGGTGTTAATGCTGAGGGCTATCGCGAACTGTTGGGTATGCATATCGCCACCGCAGAGTCAGTGGCCTCCTGGACAGGATTTTTTCAGGGATCTGCTTGCCCGCGGGCGTGACGGGGTGTTTTTGGTTACCAGTGATGCCCATCTGGGTATTCAAAAAGCTGGCGCTGAATGCTTGCCCAATGCCACCTGGCAGCGGTGTCGCACCCGTTTCGCGAAGAATCTTTCTTCGATGGTTCCGAAATCCCAGTGGTCGACACTTTCGGCAATGTTTCACACGATTTTTTCAGCAGCCGGATGCACAAGCGGTATGGGAACAGGCCCGTGATGTGATCGAGTTTTTTTAATCAACGCCACCCTGATGTCGGGGATTACTTGGAAGAGGCTTTAGATGATCTGCTGGCGTTTACGTCTGCCCCGCCGAGCGTGTGGAAGAAGATCTGGTCAAACAACCCGACAGAAAGGCGTAACCGTGAGATTCGACGGCGTACGGATGTGGTTGGTATTTTCCCGAACCGGGATGCTGTAGTGCGTTTGGTTGGTGCTGTTCTTGCTGAGCAACACGATGAGTGGATCCAGCAAAGCCGTTATATGTCGCTGACGAGTCTGGCCCAGACCCGCACGATAATCAGCCAGAACGTGATCGAGGGGAGCCCAGCTACAAAGACGGAGATCGCAGCATGAGTATCTAGCTGGTAACCTTGCCCAGTGCTGCACGAGTGTGCAGTCGCGAAATCCTCTAGTTGAAACGAAAGGCAGATACACCACCACCCCGGACTTGACCGCACTGTTCTGGCATCTGTGCCGTTTTCCTGG
>NZ_KV821084.1:0-213 GCF_001815555.1 Corynebacterium sp. HMSC073D01
ATCTGCCCCGCACCTGCGGGGATGAGCCCTGCTGGACGTTCTAACTGACCCCGCTGGACTGATCTGCCCCGCACCTGCGGGGATGAGCCGCGCCAGCAGATTCGACCGGCAGCTTTAACGACATCTGCGCCGCACCTGCGGGGATGAGCCCTGCTCGAAGCGATGAATGTTCATGCTGATTCTATCTGCCCCGCACCTGCGGGGATGAGCCCA
>NZ_KV821085.1:0-62271 GCF_001815555.1 Corynebacterium sp. HMSC073D01
TGTGACTACCACAATGGCATTAACGATGATGACCTAGACAAACCGAAGCATGGTCACATGGTGAGAATCAACGGCCTGGAGTATTGGAAGCCTGCGTTCGGTGGGCCGCTCCAGTTGAACATGCACCCGTGCGCCCAAGGCGGTGCGGTGCGTCTTGCCCGCATGCAACTCGGCATGCCCATCGACCCCAGCCCACCCGGATAACCCCCCACGCCAAAAGCCCGAGCACACACTCGGGCCATTTGGCATGCCCAGAACACCCGAAAGCCCGGCCACCACGGCCGGGCTTTCAACGCGTGTGGTGCTTCCCGCGACGCGTTTTCCCAGAGTTAGGTCACTTTAGTGCGTACGTCGGGGGCTGGATCTTCTGCCATATTTTGGATGTTGGCAGAGATTTTGCAGCCGCATTGAAGGCCCGTAGCTCTCCGAACAGCTTCTTTAAAGACCTCACCCACTTCGCGGTTTTCCGCAAGAAGCAGGCTACCGACCATCCGCTTAGTGCCCACAATTTCCACCAGCTCATGCAAAAACCCCAGCCCGACGAAAGCCGCGCCATCCGGCATGCCCTGAACACCCGAAAGCCCGGCCGGGGCTTTCAACGCGTGTGGTGCTCACCGCATCACCGACGCGCCTATTCTTCAAAAAGTCACCGCCTAGGACACCCAGCTAAACCCGCGCATGGTACCCCCTCGCAAACCCCACACATAACCCCATGCCCGAAACCACACAATCCGTTGATTTATAAAGGCTGAAACTCCAAAATGAGAAATAGTTAGTCACAACCAAAAAAGGATTGTTGCATGGAACACAAGGACGTAGCCCGACGCGTCCTCGCTGCCATCGGCGGCGAGCAGAACATTGTTGGCGTCGCCCATTGCGCGACGCGCCTGCGTATGGTGCTGAAAGATATGGACAAGGTGGACACAGCCGCCCTGGACAATGACCCGGATCTGAAGGGCACCTTCGAAACGGGCGGCATGTTCCAGGTCATCGTGGGTCCCGGCGACGTGGACATCGTCTTCGATGAGATGGACAAGCAAACCTCCAAGAACATCGCCGTCTCCACCGAGGAGCTAAAATCCGTCGCCGCGAAACAGGGCAACTGGTTCACCCGCGCGATCAAGGTCCTCTCGGACATCTTCGTACCGCTCATTCCGATCCTCGTCGGCGGCGGCCTCCTCATGGCCCTCAACAACGTCCTGACTGCGGAAGGCCTCTTCGGCCCCCAGTCACTCGTGCAAATGTTCCCCGCCATCGAGGGCGCCTCCCAGATGGTTAACCTCCTGGCCTCCGCGCCGTTCGCGTTCCTCCCGGTCCTCGTGGGCTTCACCGCGACGAAGCGCTTCGGTGGCAACGAGTACCTCGGCGCGGGCATCGGCATGGCGATGGTCTCCCCGGCGCTCGTCAACGGCTACGAGGTAGCAAATGCGATGAACGACGGCTCGATGGCGTACTGGGACCTCTTCGGTCTCTCCGTCGCGCAGGCCGGCTACCAGGGCTCGGTCCTCCCGGTCCTCGCCGTCGCCTGGATCCTCGCCACGATCGAAAAGTTCCTCCACTCAAAACTCAAAGGCACCGCTGACTTCCTCATCACGCCAGTATTGACGCTGCTCATCACCGGTTTCATCACCTTCATCGCCGTCGGCCCCTTCATGCGTTGGCTTGGCGACGCCCTCATCGTCGGTCTCCAGAACGTCTATGATTTCGGTGGTCCGGTAGGTGGCTTCCTCTTCGGCTTGGTCTATTCGCCCATCGTCATCACGGGTCTCCACCAGTCGTTCCCGCCGGTCGAGCTTGAGCTGTTCAAGCAAGGTGGTTCCTTTATCTTTGCGACGGCCTCCATGGCCAACATTTCTCAAGGTGCCGCCGCGCTCGCCGTCTACTTCCACGCCAAGTCCGAGAAGCTCAAGGGGCTGGCCGGCTCCTCCGGTATCTCGGCGATCTTCGGCATTACCGAGCCCGCGATCTTCGGTGTCAACCTGCGCCTGCGCTGGCCGTTCTACACGGGCATGGCCTGCGCTGCTATCGGCGGTGCCCTCATCGCCATCTTCCAGATCAAGGCCGTGGCCCTGGGTGCCGCAGGCTTCATTGGTGCGGTGTCCATCCGCGCCACGGATATCCCGATGTTCCTCGTCTGCGCCGTGATCACCTTCATCCTGTCCTTCATCGCGGCCTTTGTCGCCGGCCGCTACATGATCGCCAAGCATGGCACCATCGACCCGGACGCGCCCCCGTCTGCGGTCGCCCCCTCCTCCGCCGCTACTCATCTTGTTTCCCCCCTGACCGGCGAAGCCATCAACCTCGCCGAGGTCTCGGATCCCATGTTCGCCCAGGGTAAGCTCGGCAAGGGCGTGGCGGTCACCCCGACCGTCGGCGAGCTTCGTTCGCCTATCGACGGCAAGGTCACCGTCACCTTCCCCTCCGGCCACGCGTACGCCGTCCGCGGCGGCGGCATCGACATCCTCATGCATATCGGGTTTGATACTGTCAACCTGGACGGGGAGCACTTCACCCCGCACGTCACAAAGGGCGATGTGGTGAAGAAGGGCGACCTCCTGTGCGAGTTCGACATCCCCGCCATCACCGCCGCCGGTTACGAGGTGACCACGCCAATGGTAATCTCAAATCATAAGAAGCTGGGGGACATCATCCCGCTGCCGACGTTCGTCTCCGGCCAGGAGGTTTCCGCAGGTGACGAGGTCCTCGCAGTTGAACCCAAGCCAAAAGTGGAGGCAAAATAGTGGACGTTATCAAGAAGGCTCAAGACATTGTGCAGGCACCGCGTAAGAGCGCGATCTTCCTCACTCTGTGCATTAAGGACGGCGAGGAGGCCGCCGCCCTCGGCGCGCTGGCCAGCGTCTCTGGCCTCACCAACGCTGTCGGCTACCGTGCCCCGGAGGCCGAGCTGAGCTGCGTAGCAGGTATCGGATCTGATTTCTGGGACCGGGCTCTGGGCGTCGAAAAGCCCGCGGGCCTCCACCCCTTCCGCGAGATCCAGGGCAGCCACCTCGCGCCGTCCACCCCCGGTGACCTCTTCTTCCACATCCGTTCCCAGGAGTTCGACCGCTGCTTCGAGCTCGCCCGCCGCATTATGACCGCCTTCGACGGAGCGACCGCGTCCTCCGACGAGGTGCAGGCCTTCCGCTACATGGACAACCGCGATCCCCTCGGCTTTGTCGACGGCACGGAGTCACCCATCGACCTCGACGCCGTCGATGCGGCCCTCATTCCCGACGGCCCCTGGGCCGGTGGCTCCTACATCGTCGAGCAGAAATACATCCACGACCTGCACGCCTGGGATTCCCTCCCCGTCGAGGAGCAGGAGAAGACCATCGGCCGCACCAAGTACGACGACATCGAGTTTTCCGAGGACATCAAGCCCCACAACTCCCACGTCGCGCTGAACAGCGTCAAGGACGCCGACGGCAACTCCCTCGAGATCGTCCGCGACAACCTCGCCTTCGGCTCCGCCGCCGGTGACCAGGGCACCTTCTTCATGAGCTACGCCAAGGACGTCCGCATCACCGAGCTCATGCTCCGCCGCATGTTCATCGGCGAGCCCCGCGGCAACTACGACCGCATCCTCGACTTCTCGACAGCCCTCACCGGCGGCAACTTCTTCGCCCCGCCCCAGGACTTCATCGACTCCATCGAGGACCACGCCCGCCCCGGCCTGATTCCCGAGCCCGACGACGCCCCCAACCCCCTGCAGCCCGCCACCGAGCTCTCCGCTGCCGAGGGAATTTACAAGTAGCCATCACTCCTCATCCGTCCACGTCCGGTACGGCTCCGCCCCATCGGAGAGGTCGGAGCTGCCGGACAGGTCGGCCTGCATATGAATGAACTCGAAGTGCCGCTCGACGAGGTCAAGGACGTTGTCGATGAGCGCTTCCTCGGGGTATCCGTAGACGTCGTATCCCAGCGATCCAGACAGGTCGAATACCTCGAGGCGGTAGTACGTGTCGGGCGCGTTGGCGCGCCGGGCGCCAAAGGCGGGGACGTCGGATTTGACGGGGTAGACCTGGAACCGGAAATCTTTTTCTTCCCCCAGCTCAACGCCCAGATCCAGCTGGCTGATGGGGCAGCCGGGTATCGCCGAGTGCAGGAGAGTTACCTTAAGCCCGGATTTCTCCAGTTCACGCGCTACTTTTTCCAATGCCGGCCGGGCCACGTCCGTCATGTACGCCTGCACCTTAGAGGCCGTTGGGTACGTTACGGCCCGTCGGAGGCGTGCACGCCATGATTGTGCGCCGGTGCGGCCGCTCATGGCACCGTGTAGCGCGACTGTGCGTGATTTGGTTTGGTATGCCTCGAGGCGGAGGGATTTCACCAGACTTGCCATGATCATGTAGATGACCACCGTGAACGGCAGCCCCATGACAATTGTTGCCGACTGCACCGTCGCCACGCCGTCGATTTGCAGCATGACTAGTGTCAGTGCCCCGATAATGATGCTCCAGAGGATGCGTGACCAGGTGGCGCCGTCTTGTTGTGAGTCGGTAATCCGCGAGGTGAAGTTGCTCAATACCAGGGCTCCCGAGTCCGCGGAGGTGATGTAGAGCAGCAGGCCGACGACGGTCGCCAAAAACACGAGCACCGCTCCGCCGGGGTACGAGGCGATGAGCTCGTAGAATCCGCGTTGCGGTTCGCTTACCGCAATCGACCCAAATGCCGAGTCGCCGCCTAGAATCCGGTCCAGTGCGGAGTTGCCAAAGAAGCTCATCCATAGCAGCACGAAGATAAACGGTATGGTCAGCGTCCCGGCGACGAATTGCCGTAGCGTCCGCCCCCTGGAAATCCGCGCTAAAAACAGGCCAACAAATGGTGCCCACGCGACCCACCAGGCCCAGAAGAAGAGGGTCCAGGATTGCAGCCACTCCTGCGTCGCCTCGGTGGTTTCTGAGAAGGCGTAGGTGTCTAGCGTCCAGCTGGGAAATTTAACCACGTAGTCGCCGATGTTCATGATGATGGCGTTGAACAGGAATGCAGTTTTCCCCGCGACCACCACGTACACCATGAGGCCGATCGCCAGAAAGACGTTTACCTCGGAGAGCCGTTTAATGCCCTTGTCCACCCCGGATACCGCCGATAACGTGGCGATTCCCACCGCCAGCACAACGAGGATGGATTGCGCGCCGGGCCCCTCGGATAGCCCGAAGATCAGTTTCAGCCCGTAGTTGAGTTGTACTACGCCGATTCCCAAGGATGCAGCAATGCCGAATACGGTGCCGAGCGTCGCTGCGATGTCGACGCTGTCCCCAACCGCCCCGTGGATCCGTTTTCCAAGCAGCGGGTACAGGGCGCTCCGCAGCGCTAGCGGCATGTTGAGGCGGTATGCGAAGTAGCCAAACGCCATCCCCATGAGTGCGTAGAGCGCCCAGCCGGTGATGCCGTAGTGGAACATGGCGTAGACCACGGCGTCCTCTGCCGCTGACCTGGTCATTCCGTTTCCTTGCGGTGGGTGGTAGTACATGGTCACTGGTTCGGCGACGGCGAAGAACATCAGGTCGACGCCGATTCCGGCCGCGAATAGCATGGCTGACCAGGAGAAGATGCCGAATTGTGGGCGCGAGTGGTCGGGGCCGAGCCGGATGGTTCCGGTCTTGCCAATGGCCACGTAGACCACGAACGCCACCGCGACGGTTGCGGTCAGGATGTAGAACCACCCGAGGTTCGTGGAGATCCAACCCGTTACCGCTGCTAGGGACGTTGCGGCGGATTCGCGCGCGAAGAATGCCCACGCCGTGAGCGCGAGGATGCCCGCCATGGAGCACCCGAGGACTGGTCGATTGACCTGCGGTGGGGCGGAGGTGTGGTGTCCGTAGGTGGATGGGTCGTCCACGCTGTAGGTTCCCACGATTGGTTGGGGTCGATATGCTTCTTCGTCGGATTCCTGGGGTCCAGGATTCACGCTGGCCAGCTCCTCTGGGGTGTTTCGGGCAGTCCTTTTTCATGGTAGGAAGATTCTCGGCGATCGTCACGTCCGCCCCTTAATGGGGGTAAAAAATGTAGCAATTCGCGTGCAAAAGGTGCTCCTGACCTGGAGGAACGAGACACTAAGAAAATACTGAGAGGAAAGTAAGTAACGGATTAAGAATTCTTCTAAAATGAGGCTTATGAACGCATGGGACAAAAACGAATTGCTCCGGAAGGTGCACAGCGTCACCTGGGGTGGTGCGACCGCCGCCGGTGTCCTCACTGCTGCTGGCGACATCGTTGTTGCTACAGGTGTAGGCCCGGTCTGCGCGGAAATCATCGCTCTTTCTCAGCTTACTGCCGAGCACCCCTACGCCCAGATTGAGGCTATTGCTTCGCTTTCCGACGGCCACATCGTCGCCCCCTGCGGTTCATGCCGCCAAGCCCTCCTCGATCTCGACCCCTCGATCGGTGTCATTGTTCCAGGTGAGTCGGTGGTTCCGGTGCGCGAGCTCCTCCCGTACGCCGACGCAGGCGAGAATCCCATCGCCCGCCCCGTTAAACCCAGTCGCCATAGCCTGCGCGAATCCGTGGCCCTTGACGACGATAGTTACTTCCTTACATGGAAGGCCTAGTCTTGCGGGCGCCAGCTACATGAGGGGCTGGCGCCCGCGAGGTGGGCAGCTTTACGTCCCCATCGGTCCCGCGCACAGGGGAAGCGTGCGGGGTCGGTGGGGACGTTTTTAGCTTGTCGACGCTCCTCTGGTCACCGTCTGCTCGCTACGTACGTGTGTTCAAGGAGCTTTTCCACCAGCACGTGCACCGACGTGAACCCTGCTCTGTCGAGGCCATTGTGTGTGAATGCGCTGTATGTAGACGGTAATTTCTGGAATCTTTTGGCTCGCTTCACCGCGGCCTTTATCTGAGCCTCGGTGAATTGAACCGATGAGAGATTGTTCTTTTGATAGCGAGGATCAGCAGCCTTGAGCCTGGACATGCAGTCTTTTTGAGTCGCGACGCCGTTACCGTTTTCGTAGTGGAGAAGGAGCCAAAACTCAAACTGTGGCACTGAGAAGCCGAGGCTGCGATCACTCCGCCGCCTCGCCCACGTAAAAAGAACCTCCAACTGGTCGGCGGTGTATTGATCTTTGTCAGAGATTATCCAAAATTGATCTCCAGAACGAATTTCGCCACGGTCCTTGAACTCCTGAACTAGTTTCTCAGCTTGCTTGCTTAGCGATTCCGGGTCGGGCCTGTCGTGGACGACTTTGACCTTGACATTCGCCCCTTTGAAACGATTGAAATACTTCTCTTCCGTCTCTCCCTCAACAACAATGCCGAAAAGTGCCTTAAGCTTGCGTTTGTTTGCTCTCTTTCGATTCCTATTGAGTTTGTCACGAGAGCTCATCTAGGCCTCCTGCTGGGAAAAATCCAGTGGCGGAATCACGGGAATCGCGCCGAGCCTGCCTTGGAGGTAGCTCTTGCGAATATCCCTGTCGCTGCGCAGCCCCTCAAACTCAGACACTGCCGTGAGCGTCGTGGCACCATCCAGCTTCTCCACCAGCCACATCTGGTCTTTCCTCAGCCGGGTGGGATCCATCAGCATGAGGTCGTGAGTGGTGAAAATAAGTTGCGACCGCCCCGCAGGCGTGCATGCTTGGAGGAAGCCGTTGATAAGTGCGCGAGAAAGCTCAGTGTGGAAGCTTCGATCCAACTCGTCAATCGCCAAAATGACGGGATAGTCATTGGAAATGAGGGCGGAGAACTGTGTGAACAGGCGAGCGGCAGACTTGGTGCCGTCGGACTCATTGCTCCACGGCAAGCTGCCAATGTATCCATCGGCGCCACTATGCACCATCGTGACCTTCTCGGCCTTAATCTCTCCATCGATCAGGCTGAAGATGAAGCGATCTCCGCCAAATTCGGCATCGACGGATGGGGGGCGATTTGCCCGCGCGAGTGAATTGAGGCTGTCGCTAATCCAATTACGAAGCCCAGCGGGTAGGTGAAGCGATTCCAGGGATACCTCGTGTCGATCTGCGGATACGATTCCTGCGTCGATAGTCGGCATCGACGACGTCCAGTTGCTCGGATATCCGGAGGTGATTTCGCGATTCGCCATCTCTGTATCGACAACGACTATGCGATTTGACCAGTGATAAGCGGCGGTAATATCGCTAATGAGGGACTTGTCCCCGGCCTTCTTTGGCCGCAGGGATGAGGCGGCGAAATAGGTGGGGACCGGTGTAGTCGAGGGGACAGTGGTGAGCAGCGTTTCGATGGTCCCCTCAGGCGAATCGATGTCCACCGCCTTTTCATTGACAGACAGGGCGGAAGCGGCGCGGGAGAAAATCACCGTCTCCGTCGAGCTATTGAAGCGAGTGAGTTTCTCCTCCTGGATAGCTGTGGCATCGTAGGAGATCACGTATTCGTAGATCGTGTCGCCAAATGAAAACAGAACTTCGAACGTGGACGGTTCGGTGTCTGCACCTTCTCGCAGTTGGAATGGGTAGTAGTAGAGAGATGCTCCATTTTGCGGCGGGGTGTGAAGAATCTTCTTAAGCGTTGCCAACGCGGTGAGTATGTTGGACTTGCCGGAAGCATTTGCGCCAAATAGCGCCGCAATGGGGTTCACTTTCCGGCGGTACTTCTTTAGGTAAGGCAGATTCTTTGACCACTTCTGTTCTCTACCGGGGACAAGGTTGAGGGATAGCGGTTCATCTATGGATAGAAAATTGGATACGGTGAGATCGAGTAGCATGGTGCGTTCTCCTGTTTCGGGTCCGGCTCTAATTCTACAAAAGATGCCAAAAAATTGCATCTTGTGAGATGCTACTCCTACCGTCTAAGGGGGCTGAGGTGTTCCCGCGAGCAACGAAAAATCCCGCAGCCTTCGGATACGAGACTGCGGGATTGCCATGCCTAACGTTGACTCACACCACGGCGTACACAGCCCAGGTGATGAGAAACCCGACGACGCCGAAGATCGTGGACAGCGAGGTCCAGTACTTTAGACCTTGCTTGACGGATAGCCCCATGTACTTTGTGACAATCCAGAAACCGGAGTCGTTGATGTGGGAAAGCCCCAGGCCACCGAAGCCAATGGCGATCATGATGAGCGTCGCCTGGACGGGACTTAGCCCGGCATCGGCAATCGGCTGCGCGAGGAGCCCGGCGGTGGTCAGAAGTGCCACGGTGGCTGACCCTTGCGAGGCACGTAGCGCTGCGGACATGAGGAAGCCCATGAGGATGAGCGGCAGTCCGGAGGAGATAAGCAGGTCGGAGAGTACCTGGCCGATTCCGGATTCCACGAGCACGTTGGCGAACCCGCCGCCGGCACCGGTGACGAAGATGATGACAGCAACGGCAGGAAGCGCGGAGTCGAGAACTCCGGAGGAGTGCTCCCGGTTCCAGGATTGTTGGCGGCCGATCAGGATCCACGCCACGATGACGGCGATGAGCAGGGCGATCGGCGCGGCACCGAAGAATTTCACAAAGGTGTGCACCGCGGTGCCTTCCTCCGTCAGCATGGTGCCCGTTGTCCCCACCATGATGATGAGGATGGGGAGGACGATGAGTCCCATGACGAGCCACGGCGACGGCGGATGGGGGAATTCGCGGGCCTCGTCGGTCTCTGCGGGGGATTCCATCCGCACGACACCGTCCAAATTGAACCGCTTAGCCAGGAAGAACCCGATGGCTGCGGTGACGGCGGCGATGGGGAGGGCGATGGTGAGCAGCAGGCCGATGTCTCGGTCGAGGAGTTCGGCCACGGCCACGGGGCCGGGGTGCGGCGGCAGAACGACGTGGACGGTGAGCATCGTCGCGGCGACGGGCAGTCCGATTTTCAGCGGGTTGAGGCGGGCGACGGCTGCGAACCCGAAAATGATCGGTGCGAGAATGATGAATCCGACATCGAAGAAGACGGGAATACCGAGGATGAAGGCGGCCATGGTGACCGCGCCGGCGATCCGTTTCGGTCCGAGCTTGCCGGTGAAGTACCGGGCAATGGATTCGGCACCGCCGGATTCTTCAATCATCTTGCCTAGCATCGCGCCGAGTCCGACGACAATCGCCACGTTACCGAGCGTTCCGCCGACACCCTTGGTCACCGATTCGACGGCATCCGTGAGCGGAATCCCGGATGCCGCAGCGGTGAGAACGGCGACGAGGAGCAGCGCCACGAACGCCGGCATCCGCACCCAGATGACGAGTATGAGCAGGATGGCGACGGCGGCAGTGCCGAGTGCAAGGAGTGATAGACCAGTCATGGCTTAGGCCCCGCAGGGGTCATCCGGGGAGACGATGGTAACGATGGTCGAGTCGTCCTTGGCCGCCAGGCCACGCGCCAGGCCCTGCAGGTACTGTTGCTCAGCCGCCGCCGCAACCGGAACAGCAATACCGACAGACTTTGCGGCCGCCGTGACGATGCCCATGTCCTTGACAAAAATGTCCTCGCGCGACTTCACCTCAGCGCCCTCCTCGCTGTACGCCTGCAGCATCCGGGGTCCGCGATCGCCGAGCATGAAGCTGGCCGCCGCGCCACTCATCAGCGCTTCAAGCGCGGCCTTTTGGTCCAGCCCGAGCTTGCCCGCCAGTGCTATCGCCTCGCCCGCCGCAGCAATATGCACGCCGCACAGCAGCTGGTTCACGGTCTTCATCGCCTGCCCCGCGCCGGGCTTGTCACCGACGATGACGAGGTTGCCCGCCATTTTCTCCAGCACATCTTTCCGCTTTTCGACGACCTCGGGGTGCGCGCCCACGACAACGAGTAGGTCGCCTTCGCCTGCGCGAACAGGGCCTCCGGAAACGGGTGCGTCGATAATATCGATGCTGTGCTCGGCAAGTTCGCCCGCAGACTTTTCCACACCGGCGATCCCGACGGTGGAGGTCAGCAGGACGGTGGCACCGTCCTGCATCGCCTCGACGATGCCGTTTGTTCCAAACAGTGCTTCGTCTAGCTGTGCCTGGTTACGCACGGCGAGGAGCACGACATCGGCGTTTGCTACGGCGGCGCGGGAATCAGTGAAGGTGGTGATCCCTGCCTTTTTAGCCAGGTCAAGGCGTTCGGGGTTGATGTCAACACCGTTGACGGTGAAGTCTTCGGCGAGGTTGGTGGCCATGGGAAGGCCCATTGCGCCGAGTCCGATGACGGTAATAGTGGTAGTCATTTTTACTCCTTGATTAGTTAGTTGGCTGTTAGGCGTTCGACAACGTCGACGAGTGAATCGTCGTTACCCACGTTGCCGGCGAAGACGATGTAAGGGATGCCGCGTGCGGGGCCGTCCTCGGCCTTCCACAAGCTGATAATCCCTGGTTGCATGGGGCCGACGACGGTTGCGCGCGTCATCTCCAACCCCTTCGATGCGGTGTCGGACGATGTGATGCCACCCTTGGCGATGACAAACTTCGGCATCACCGTGTGGATCACCTTGTTTACGGTTCCCACCAGCGCCTCCGAAACGGTGCGCGCGATCCGCAGGGAATCGTCCTCGTCCTTGCCGGTGACGAGCTCGCGGGACGTGTGCAGGATGACATTGCCCTTTTCCAGAGCAGTGGAGATCTCCGAGGCGAGCCGGTCCGTGTAGCCTTCTGCATCCTCCAATACGGTTTTCACATTGAGCTCGGTTGTGGTGGCCAGGTTCGCGTCGATAAGCGCGTTGAGCTGACGGGTGGTTGTCGGAACGTGCGAACCGACGACGATGAGCCCACCCTTGACGTGATCCGTGGTGACCCCGGCGGAGCGGAGCTTCTCTGGGGTGACAACGTCTGGAATATCCTGACCGATGACGGCGCGGACGAACGGCGGTCCGACGCGATAGATGAAGCGCTTACCAGCGTCCTCGGCCTTCTTCAGCGCGGCGGCGAGCAGTCGGAGGTCATCCTCCGAAACAATATCCACGGCGATCGCTTGCCGATCATGCGCCTCGCGAAGCTTGTCCTGGGCCGTACCCCCACGCAGGTCGTCGAGATCGATGACGATGACATCGTCCGCTTTCTTTGCACCCCTGGTTTTTTCCTCGACCCACTCGGCCAGGCTGGAGTGGATGTACCCGAAGGTGGCGTCCTTCGCGAACTCCGTTTCCGCAGCGGGGACGAACCCGTCCTCCTCGCTTCCCGCGTAGTGCACGCCACCGACGGTGATGCGCCCGGCATCCCCGAAAGCCGGAACGATGAGGTAGCCGTCGATGTTCACACCGCTTACATCAGCCAGGGTATCGGGCTCGAGCGGGAAGTGCCCGCGCAGCGTCGAATCAGAGCGGGACACGAAAGTGAGCTTGCGGTCACCGGCGGCAGCGAGTGCCGCCTCGGCCACCTCAATGTTGATCTGCTTCGCGTCAGCGGGGTCGAGAGAACGCGAATTCGTCATCACGTAAATGGCCGGCGCGTTCTGTGCAAACGCCCACTCCAGGTCTTTCGCCGTCCAGCGGGTGAGCACCGGCAGGTCGGCAACGGATTGGGTACCGGTGGGATCGTCGTCGAGGACGATAAGCACGTCAGAGCGTGCGGGAACCTCACTCGCCGCCATGGTGGCGGGGGCGTGGAAACGAGCGGTGAGCTCGGTGAGGGATGTAGTCATGGGTTTTCCTCCTAAAATTCCTTAGAACACAGACCTCTGAGGACCTACGTTTGAGTGTACTGAACCCAGAAAGTTCCGTAAAGAAAAGTGGTTTACCTCACGTAAACAGGGGTGAAAGTGGGGGCAAACTCCCGCTAACTATTCATCACCGGGGGAAACGGGGGTATCAGCTCCCGCAATGTACGACTGAATATCCTCGGCGGTCTGCTTCATATGGGCGCGCATAGCGTCCTTCGCCGCCTGCGGATCGTGGGCGGCAAGAGCTGCGAGAATCGTCTCGTGATGGTGGAGGGCACGGACCCGGATATCGCGGTACGAGTTGGTGATCAGTCGTGAGCTGCTCAGCGCGTCCTGGAGGGGGAGGATGACCGCCTTAATAAACGGGTTGCCTGTCGCTTCCAGAATACGCGTGTGGAACTCAACGTCGGCGGTGGTCACCTCAGCAGGATCGGTAGCCTCCCGGTACCGATCCACCGTCTGCTTGATCCCCTCGAGCTCCCCGTCGGTGATGCGCTCGGCAGCGATCCCCGCAGACCCGACCTCCAGCATCCGCCGCAATTGTGTGAGGTAAAGCCCCACTTCCCGTTCGTCGAGCTGCTGGGAAATCGCATAAACGAGGGTCTGGACATCGATCCACTCCGATTGTGGCTGGACAAAGGTGCCACGACCGTGAACGACCTGCAGCACCCCGCGTTCAGCCAGCGTGCGCACTACTTCCCGCATCGTGGGGCGTGAGACCTCGAGGTATTGCGCCAGGTTGGATTCGTTTGGCAGCGCATCGCCCGCGACAAATTCGCCCCTGATAATAGCTCCCAGTAGCCTATCGACGCCTTGGGTTACGAGGTCTTTGCGCATGAGAAAACTCCTTTGTCCTCTATTCATCGTAGAGGACAGGAGAAGATCCCGAATCCGCTGGGGATATGGTCGCCGACCCAGAGGTGCCGCTCGAACTGGTATTAAAAAGTAACACCAAGTTCACGCAAGTAGTCGAGTGGTCTATACAGCGAACCCCAAGTCCGCATGCTACCCTGTCTGGCTCACTTTTCTCGTTGGTTACGATCGTGAAATTACGAGCTTTCCCACTCGCGACCGGCTACGAATCCGCCGCTTTCAAAAACTTTCGAATAGCGCTTTCGCGGAAAGGTCTTTTTCTGTTCATGCGCGTCCATTCGGTGAGCGACTTGTAAGCGATAACTTCACAGTCGTCAACTTTCGCGCAATCGGCGTTAGAAACCATTCCGGCAAGCCACCGCGATTTTGAATCACCTTTCGGTAAGACTTCTGCGTAGACTTTTTCGCGGAACCGCAAGTTGCCGGTTTTTATCTGATTCTCCAAGGTCTCCCAATACGAAGGGAAAATGTCTCGCGGATAGTAGGTGAATGCGTTGATCACGAGGTTCGAATCCGCGAGGTACATTTACGCCACCTCAAACCGTCACGGCTGCGCTCACCCCAAATCTCGCGGCCCCATTCGACCATAGCTGCGAGACTTGCGGTTTCAGCCCAGTGGCATGACACATTCACTAGCGAAGCGGTTGCACGACCGTTCCACGCTGCGGTCATCCTCGTGGCCACCGCTCAATCCCGGTTGAGCGGTCACAACATGGCCAAGCTCATGAGCCAAGCTGAAGTACTGTGCCACCTGAGCGTCGCGACTGTTAATGAAGATGAGCGGGAAACCACGGAACTCTTCTACATTCAGCGGAGCGTGCGCGTTGTTTCCCAAAATAGAGCTGCGCAGAACGAGGATTCCTGCAGCTTCAATAGCGTCGGCTAGCTCAAGCACGTCCAATCTTTTTCGACGCACACCTGGCTTCCAGTTAAGCTCTTCGCAAACTTCCTGAACAACTCGAATCGGATCATCAGTAACGCGGTAGCGTCCGTAGAGTACAGGGGCTTCTTCTCCCCCGTTCGAGGCAATAGTTGCTGTACCAGCTAAGTCTGTTCTGGCATGTGTATATAAGTTCTTCGAGGGTTGGACTGATGGTGGACACTCCCTGGCTTTTCACCGTGCGGAAGCCAGACAAGTCGGGTGGCTGGATGACTGGCTCATCGAGCAGTAAGTAGCCGAAGGGGAATGCGAGCGCGATCGGCGAGCTTTTCGGCCTGTGATAGCGTTGGACGTGCAGTCCCGTCCAGTCACGCGTGAACTTTTTTAAAGTCGGTTATCGTTTCCAGATGCTCAAGCGGGATACCCGTACGGTGAATGGGCCAGCGCAAAACTTCTGGAGCGATGTCTATCCGAACCGCCATGCCCGCTCCTTTCTCTAGATAACCGTGATAATAGCGGGTCTGAGGAACACCGGCACTACCCCCGCCGCACCACCAGCACCGCCGCGCCAATCACAACCAGCACCGCCGCAACGACGAGGGTGTCGCGGATCTGACCCGCGGCGTAGGCGGTGTCCCCGATCATGGCCGCCACGCCGCCGCCAACAAGCGCGCCGGTGAGGGCGGCAGAACGGCGACCGAAGGAGCGTCGAAAAGCGAGTGCCAGAAGCAGCGCGAGGAGCGCGAGCGCGACCGGGGCGACGTACATGGTTACTTGCCGACAGCCCGCCGCACAAGCCCGCGGACAGATGCCTCCACCTTGTCGTTGATGCCGATGATGGCGTAGGAGGTGGGCCACATGTGGTTTTGGTCGAGCTGCGCGTTGTCGTTGAAGCCGAGGGTGCAGTAGCGCGTCCCGAATTTGGCGGTGGGCTGCAGGAATATGATGACGTTGCCGTCGTCGCCGGCGTAGGCGGGGAAGCCGTACCACGTGCGCGCGTGGAGTTCGGGGGCTTCAGAAATGATAATGGCGTGGATGCGTTCGGCGATGTCCTTGTCGGATCCGGAAAGTTCCTCGATGGCGGCAAGGAGCGCCTCTTCGTCGCGTGTGCGTTTCTTGGCGCCGGTGACGCCGCTGTCGGCATCGGCCTTGAGCTCGGCTGCGCGCTGTTTCATTGCCTCGAGTTCGGCTTCGCTAAATCCTGCCATGCCAGAAAGTTTAGCTACTTTCGGGCATTGATGTGGCTCTGCGCCGTGGCAAAACCCTCCTCCAGGATCGCGCGCACGGCCTCGGGTGCCCCCGTGATCGGTCCGCCGGTTCCGAGCACCCAGTCCGCCACCCCGGTTCCCGCCGGTGGTCGCCCGATTCCCACCCGCACGCGGATGTAGTCGCGCGTGCCTAAGCACTCCGAAACCGATTTCAGCCCGTTGTGTCCGTTTTCGTTCCCGCCCAAGCGCACTTTGATCCGTCCTTCGGGCAGGTCAAGCTCGTCGTGCACGACGATGATCCGCTCTGGCGGTACTTTATAGCGACGCGCCAGCGGCGCCACCGCCTCCCCGGATCGGTTCATGTACGTCTGCGGCTTGCAAAACTTCACCCCCGCGCGCGCTGCAAGCGCATCTACCACCCGAAACCCCACGTTATGCCGGGTTTCCGCGTATTCCGGCCCGGGGTTCCCCAAGCCCACCACCAGCCACTCAACGGGCTCACGCTTCCAAAATAATCTCACGTCATTAGTCTGTCATATATGAGTACTCCTTCACTTGCTTACGTCGTCGCCGGCTCGGAAGCCACCGGTGGCGCGGGCTTCCAAGTCGACCTCAAAACCTTCCAGCAGCTCGGCGTTTACGGCATCGGCACCCTCAGCTGTATCGTCGCCTTCGATCCGGCTCACAACTGGGGTCACCGTTTCCACCCCGTTCCGCCCACGCTTATCGACGAGCAGATGGAGGCCGCCCTCGCAACTCACCCGACCGTTCGCACCGTTAAAGTCGGGATGCTCGGCACACCCGACACCATTGATACGGTCGCTCGCGGCCTCGCCAACCACCAATGGGACAACGTCGTTGTCGACCCGGTGTTGATCTGCAAGGGTCAGGAGCCCGGTGCTGCGTTGGATACGGACAACGCCCTGCGCGAGAAGATCCTGCCACTGGCCACCGTCGTCACGCCCAACGTCTTCGAATCGAAGAACCTCGCCGGCATGGACTCCATCGACTCCGTCGAAGATCTGGAAGAGGCCGCCCGCAAGATCGGCGACCTCGGCATCAAGTACGTCCTCGCCAAGGGCGGCGTAGAACTTCCTGGCGACGACGCCGTCGACGTCCTCTGGGACGGCGAGAAGATCACCCGCTTCGCCACCCCCAAGGTCGGCGAGCAGCGCGTTTCCGGCGCCGGTTGCACCCTCGCCGCCGCCGTCACCGCCGAGCTGGCCAAGGGCACCTCAATTTACGACGCCGTCAAGACCGCCAAAGACCTCGTCTACCGCGGCATCCAGGCCCGCGTCCCCGCCGACACCCCCTTCGACACCGTCTGGCAGGGCGCATAGTCTTCCTGTTGCGAGCTACTATCCCCCGTGCGACAATTCGGTCGTGTTCACGGGGGATAGTTTTTTCTTTACTCGGGGTGAATCCACTGCACACCGGATTCGCATTAGAAAGCGCGTTGAGCAGGGGCGTTTGATTAAGCTCGCGCGTGGGGTCTACTACGATGCCGGGAAACTGCAGGCTGCTCAGCCCAGTCAGCGTTTTTATCTGCGCAGCTTGGCGGTAGGCATTGCTGGCTCGACGCTGGTCGGGCGTTCAGCAGCCAGCCTGTGGGGTTTGCCGATGGGGAGCTATAACGGGCCAGTCGAAGCACGGGGGAAGTCGAGCAGTCCTCCAGACATCATTCGGCGCTATCTCTCTGCAGCTGACATTGTGCCTCTCACCATCGGTGATTTTCGAGTAGCGCTGAGCAGCAAGGCCGCCACAGTCCTGGATATGTGCAGGTGGGGTGAGCTCGTCGAGGCTGTGGTCATCGGCGAAGCTGCGTTGAAAAGGCAGATGATTAGCCTGGATGAGATAGATAGTCTCGCCGAGAACCGCAGGGGCTGCGTCGGTATTAACAAGTTTCGGGGTGTGCGCGCATTCATGAATGGCTTGTCAGAGAGTCCGCGGGAAAGCGAAGTGAAAGTAGCGCTCTTTCGGGAGGGCTACCCGCCTCCTATCCAGCAGGCCAATGTCCTCGATGCACATGGCTATTTCATTGCTCGCCCGGATTTTCTTTTCCCCGAGCAGTCGGTGGCGCTGGAATATGACGGAATGGGAAAACTGCTTGGAGAATACGGGATGACTCCTGACACGGCTGCGAAGAAGGAGCGAGAGCGGGAGCGAAAACTGATCAGCGAAGGGGTTTATCCCATTCGCATTACGAAAGAATCCTTTGCATCGGGTCTGTGGCTCACCGAACTTCATGACGTTTGGGGCACTCGAGCGCCCATGCGTGGGGATCGTTGGCGTGGAGGAGGCCGTGCGTGGTAAGGCCGTGACAGTTTGTGGGCGTTTAAGGATTGGGGACCCCCATCGAACCAACCCGTCATATTTGCTACAGAACAAACGCCCACAAAAAGTCACGCATGACCTTTTGTGGGCGTACAGAAACAGTTACACGCGTTCCTTCCTCCGCAGGAACATATCAGACACCACGTACACCACGAGGCCACACACGGCGACGGCGAACAGGATCCACAGGATCGACGTGTACGCGAGGCCGCTGTCCATGAGCCCGGACGCGTAGGCGATGCCGGCGGGGATGGCGATATTGATGGTGAGGTTGTAGAAGCCGAGCGCAATGCCGGACTTTTCTGGCGGGATGGAGAACATCGCGGATGCCACGAGTGGCGCGTACATGAGCGCGAAGCCGGAGGCGAACAACACGATGGACAATACGAGAACCCAGACACCGACCGTCGACAAGAGCGCGGGCAGCGCCAGAGCGAAAGCAATCATGCACAGCGCGAGGATGATCGCCTGCCGGTTGGGTAGGAACTTGCCGATCCACCCGCTCAGCACGCCGACAACCACCGCGCACGCGTACCCCGGCGCGATGAGCAACGATGCCGTATCGATGTCGATGCCGTGCAGGTCAGCCGCCATGTAGGGGAACATGATGATCCACCCGAGCTGCGTAGAGTACACCAGCAGTACCGTCACCAAGGCCCACACGTAGCGCCCGTTCCGGAAGAACTCCGGCCTAACCAGCGCCTGCGGGTCCCGGTTGATGTGCCACCAGAATCCGCCGGCGGCAGCCACTGCCAGCAGGAACCACGCCCACCCCGGCACGAACACGGGCGTGAACGTGAGCGTGATTGCCAACGCCATGAAGCTGACGATAGCCAGGCCGGGCACGTCGAGGTGGCTGACGGAGACGTTTTCTTCCTCCGGCACCTGCATCAATACAAACGGCGCGGCCAATATCAGTACGAGTGGCAGCAGGAACATGACGGTCCAGTGGATGTTGGCGGAGATGTATCCGCCGGTCAGCACCCCGATGAGCATGGATCCCTGGAAGCACGCCGTCGAAAAGCCGAGGTACGTCTTCTGTTCATCCTTGGGAATGTGCTTGGTCACGTAGATGACGTAGAGCGTCTCCGCTGCGGACAGGCCGACGGTTTGAATCAAGCGTCCGATCAGAACCAGCGACCACACGGACTGCCCGAAGAACCCAATCAACGAACCAAGCACGATGAACCCGATGCCAGCAGTCAGAAGTTTTCTGATCGGAATCGTGTCCGCCAAAGCCGCGTACACTACGGCGCCGATGCCGATGATGATGCCTGCGATCGTGGCCTGCAACGACACCTGCGCCGGCGAGAGCGCCAGGTCGTCGCCGATCGCCTTGGTGATAAATTTGAACCCGTTGTCCACCACGAGGCAGAACAGGAAAACGAAGATGAGGACGGGGATCGCGACTTTCGGGTTCCGCCGCGCCCGCGAACTGACCTCAAACATGCTAGATCGCCGCCAGCGGTAGGGCGAGCTCCATCATCGTGGTGAACGCTTTCTGGCGCTCCTCGGACGAGGTCTGCGCACCGGTGACGATGTTGTCGGAGACGGTGAAGATGCCCATGGCCTCCACGCCGGCCTCAGCGGCGACGGAGTACAGGCCGGCGGATTCCATTTCCACGCCCAGAACACCCATCGCCGCCCACCGCTCATTCACCGACGAGTCGTAGTTGTAGAAAACATCCGCGGACAACACGTTGCCCACGTGCACGTCAATCCCCTGCGACACAGCGCGGCGGTACGTGTCCTCAATCAGGCGGAACGAACCGATCGGTGCGAACGTACCGGGGAGGTTGTACTGCGACGCGAAGTTGGAATCGGTGCAGGCTGCCTGGCCGATGATGACGTCGTAGAGGTCGATGTCCTTCTGGATGGTGCCGCAGGAGCCGACGCGAATGAGCTTCTTGCAGCCGAAATCGTGGATGAGTTCCCAGGAGTACAGGGAGATGGACGGGATGCCCATGCCGGAGCCCATGACGGACACCTCGTGGCCCTCGTACGTGCCGGTGAAGCCGAGCATGTTGCGCACGGAGTTGAATTGCACAACGTCATCCAGGTAGGTGTCGGCGATGAACTTGGCGCGCAGCGGGTCGCCCGGCAGCAGAATCGTCTCGGCAATCGGTGCGCCGGAGGGGTTGATGTGGGGTGTCTGGTCACGCATTATTCTTCCATTCCCGTGGCGCGAGCCACGTCTTTCTTGAGGGTTTCCAGCCGCGCGGCGTCACCGGCGACTTCGAGGTAGCACTTGAGTTTCGGTTCGGTTCCGGACGGTCGGCACACGACGCGGTCGTCGGCGTCGGTGAAGAACATGATTCCGTCGGTCGGTGGTTCGTGGTCTTTCAAATCAATGAGCTTGTCGACGCGCGACCCCGCCAGTTCTTCCGGAGGTTCCGCGCGCAGGCGTTCCATCGCCGCAGAAATCAACGATGTATCCGAGACCCGGAACGTCAGGGGAGCGGTGGTGTACCCGCCGAATTCCTCCCGCACCTTCGCAAGGTGCTCCAATACGCCGATACCCTGCGCCTTCAGCTCCGCCGCCAACGACGCGAACACGACCGCAGCCGAGATGCCGTCCTTGTCGGACACGTGCGATGGGTCGCAGCAGAAGCCGATCGCTTCCTCGTACCCGAATCCGAGCTCCGGCGCGCGGGCGATCCATTTGAATCCAGTCAACGTTTCGTAATGCTTGAGCCCGTACTTCTCCGCCACGCGGCCCAACGCACGCCCCGAGACCAGCGAGTTCGCCAAAGAGCCCTTCAGCCCCTTCGATGCCAGGTAGTTGCCCAGCAGCAGCCCGGTTTCATCACCGCTCAATTGAACCCCCTCGGCCGCCACCGCCATGCGGTCGGCATCCGGGTCGGCCGCGATGACAATGTCCGCGCCGGCCTCCTCGGCCAGTTCCAAAGCGAGATCAAGCGCCCCGGGCTCCTCGGGGTTGGGGAACCGCACGGTGGGGAAGTCCGGGTCGGGTTCCATTTGCTTGTCGACGACTCGGACGTCCCCGAACCCAGCCCTCTTCAACGCGGCTACGAGCGTCTCGCCACCCACGCCGTGCATCGGCGTGACCACGATCTTCAGGTCTCCCGGCACGCCCATCGCGGCCGCTGCGGAAATGAACTCGTCGGTGACGTCCACGTGCTCAATGAAATCGTCGGATAGCGGCGGGTCTTCCGGCGCCTCCTCGATTGCGGCCGCGATGTCGGCGTCGGCCGGTGGCACGATCTGGATCCCGTCGCCGAGGTACACCTTGTACCCGTTGTATTCCGGCGGGTTGTGCGAGGCGGTGATCATGATGCCTGCATCCGCGCCAAGGTGTTTCACCGCGAACGCCGTCACCGGTGTCGGCCGCTGCGGCGTCAGCGCCAGAGCGTGCACGCCCGCGCCCGAGAGTACCTGCAGTGCCGCCTCGTAAAACTCCGCCGATCCGTGCCGCGCGTCGCAGCCAACGACCACGCGCGCACCGGCCCCGACGTAGGCCGCGAGCCCCGCGGTCGCCCGCTTCACGTTGGTCACATTCATCTGGTCAGCGCCCTCACCAACGGTGCCCCGCAGGCCCGCGGTGCCGAAGTGCAGTCCAAACGGCTTATGCGAGGCCATCGAGCACCGCCTTGGAGGAGGAGAGGCCGAGGCGCGTCGCACCGGCGGAAACCATGGCCAGCGCGGTTTCCGCGTCGCGGATGCCGCCAGATGCCTTGACACCCAGCCGTTCGCCGACAGTTTCCCTCATTAAGGAAACCGCGTGCACCGACGCCCCACCCGCAGGGTGAAAGCCCGTGGACGTCTTCACAAAGTCCGCGCCCGCCTTCTCTGCCGCCTCGCAGCACGCGACGATTTCCGAATCGGTCAGCGCCGCCGTTTCCAAGATGACCTTCAGTAAAACGGAGCCGCAGGCTCCTTTGACGGCCGCGATTTCATCGGCAATGTCATCAAAGCGGTGTTCCTTCGCCCACCCGATGTTTTGCACCATGTCCACCTCGTCGGCCCCGTCGGCGACAGCCTGCCGGGCCTCGGCGACCTTCACCGCCGTCTTCACTGCGCCGGACGGGAACCCGATGACCGTCGCGACCTTCACGGTCGGCGGAACGTCGACCGGAAGCATGGAGGGGGAGACGCAGATGGAGTACGTTCCCAGCGATTCGGCTTCAGCGGCGAGTGCCAGGACATCTGCGCGGGTGGATTCGGGTTTGAGGAGCGTGTGATCGATAAGTTGAGCTAGTTCAGAGCGGTTCATACCAGTTCTTTCTCCTTGACGTGACTGGGGTGTGGCCAGCATCACCGATGGTAATCGCGGTTTCGCGTTGATGCTGTCTGGCCCATTACTTCCGATTATCGCCCGCTTTCGCACAAAAGGCAAGAACCAGATTGACAAATGTGCGCAACGTCATACAGAAACCGTTCCACCCCGGTCAATCTCCCAACAAAAACTTGAACATGGATTAAACTGGCGTATCGAACACAGTTTAATGAGAGGTATAACCATGACTGACATTCTCGAACGCGCCCGCCAGAAGGTCCTGGACGAGGGCACCCCGCTCAACAAAGACGAGCTCCTGGAGGTCCTCGAGCTTCCCGATTCCCGCATCGACGAACTCCTACAACTCGCCCACGAAGTCCGCCTCAAGTGGTGCGGCGAAGAAATCGAGGTCGAAGGTATCGTCAGCCTGAAGACGGGCGGCTGCCCCGAAGACTGCCGTTTCTGCTCCCAGTCCGCCCTCTACGAGTCCCCGGTCAGGGCCGTCCGCCTCGACATCGAGGGCCTCATCGAATCCGCCAAGGAAGTCCAAAAGACCGGCGCCACCGAGTTCTGCATCGTCGCCGCCGTCCGCAGCCCCAACGAGTCCCTCATGCAGCAGGTGGAGGAGGCCGTCGCCCGCATCGGCGCCGAGGTCGACGTGAACGTCTCCGCCTCCATCGGCATCCTCAACCAGGAGCAGGTGGACCGCCTGAAGAAGGCCGGCGTCCACCGCTACAACCACAACCTCGAGACCGCCCGCAGCAACTTCAAAAACGTCGTGACCACCCACGAGTGGGAGGACCGCGTCCACACGATCGAGATGATCCGCGATGCCGGCATGGAGACGTGCGTCGGTGGCATCCTCGGCCTGGGGGAGACCCTCGAGCAGCGCGCGGAGTTTGCCTCCGAATTAGCGGCGTTAGCCCCGACTGAGGTCCCCATGAACTTCCTCGATCCGCGCCCGGGCACCCCTTTCCAGGATCTCCCGCTCGTCGATTCGAAGGACGCCCTCCGCGCGATCGGCGCCTTCCGCCTCGCACTTCCGCGCACGATCCTCCGTTTCGCCGGCGGCCGCGAGCTCACCCTCGGTGACCTCGGCGCGGAGAAGGGCCTCCTCGGCGGCATCAACGCCGTCATCGTCGGCAATTATCTCACCACCCTGGGCCGCGACGCCGAGAATGACCTCGACATGCTCGACCGCCTCCACCTCCCGATTAAGGCCCTCAATGCGACGCTCTAGCTCTACTGAGCTTGCCGACGCCGTCCTGGCCGGCGAGCGTCCCATCCACGACCCCTTCGGTGGTCGGACTCCCAGCGGCTACGAGCCGCCGCGTTTCTGCCAGATCTGCGGCAGAAAAATGGCCGTGCAGGTCACCCCGCACGGCTGGGTCGCTCACTGCTCGCAGCACGGTGAGCTCAATTCCGCCTGGCTACGCCATTAGTGTGGCGATGCGGACTCGTGGTGCGCCTGCGCCTCCTCGTCGCCGGAGCTGGCCCCGGGTCCGCTGACCACGTTCGTCAGGTCTTCCAGCTTCGGCGGCTTCTTGTTCGGCGAGGTGGACTCGCGTGTGTAGAAGTAGTACGTGGCGAGTCCTCCGGCGGTGAGGAAGCCAATGGTGGCGATGAGGCGGCGCATATCTTCTCCTTTTTAAATGCGAGGTTTCCCTTACAGGGTATACGATAGTGGCCATGAGTATTTCGACCGCAACCGCGACTCTCCACACTAACCACGGGGACATCGCGATCGAACTTTTCGGCAACCACGCCCCCAAGACCGTGGATAACTTCGTCACCCTTGCCAACGGCGAGAAGACGGGCGAGCCGTTCTACGACGGCGTTATCTTCCACCGCATCATCGCCGGCTTTATGATCCAGGGCGGCGACCCGACGGGCACCGGCATGGGCGGCCCTGGCTACCAGTTCGAGGATGAGTTCCACCCGGAGCTCTCCTTCGACAAGCCGTACCTGCTCGCCATGGCGAACGCCGGCCCGGGCACCAACGGTTCCCAGTTCTTCATCACGGTGGCCAAGACCCCGCACCTGAACAACCACCACACCATCTTCGGTGAGGTGACCGACCCGGCGTCCCAGAAGGTTGTCGACGAGATCGCAGGCGTCGCCACCGACCGCATGGATCGCCCGCTGGAGCCCGTTGTCATCAACAGTGTCTCCATCGCGTAACTTTCTCAAGAATGCCCCAGCCACCTGGGGCATTATTCTTTTCCTCGTCGCCATCCACCTGATCACGGCGCTCCAATCGGGTTCGCTCATCCACAACCTATCGGGTTCCCCGCTGGCGGAATCCTGGGTCCTTTACGGCCCGTACGTCGCCACCCAGCCCTACCGCCTCGTCACCTACGCGTTCGTGCATTCCGGCCTCTACCACCTCACGGTCAACTGCGCCTCCATCCTGGTCTTCTGCTGGTCTCTCGAGCGCTACCTCGGTTCCCTCCAGCTCATCGCCACCTTCCTCGTCACCGCTCTCGGTGCGGGCCTTTCCATCCTGCTTTTCGACGCTTATTCGGCCACCGTCGGCGCCTCCGGCACCATCTTCGCCTTCCTCGCCATCTGCGTCGCCGTCGCCGCCAAGCACGGCGGCAACGTCCGCGCCATCGCCGTCTTCCTCGTCATCAACATCGGCTACACCTTCATCGGCCAGGGCATTTCCATTTGGGGACACCTCGGTGGCCTCCTCATCGGCGGCCTCATCGCCTACCCGCTCGCCAGATTCCAGGCCCGCGGTCGCGCCATCACCCTCACCGTCGCTGCCACCGTTTTGTGCATAACGTGCTTCGTCCCGACTGACTTATCCACAGTTTTTTGACGCTTCCTTTGCACCCTCCCCAACGCGCTTTATAGTCGGGGGCATGACCGCTTTAACGGATTGTGCTTCCCTCCTGTCGCAGGCGATGGTGATCGCCGGGGAGGCGTTTGGCATGTCCAAAAAAGCACTCGTCCGGACAGGCTACGATAAGACAACCGCCCACACCATTAAGAAGCTCGCCGACATCTACTATGGGCGCTGTGGTGCCCCGCGCAAGCAGGAACGCACACGTATGAAAGCAGTAACCTCAGGTTGCAGCTTCGCATCACTGAAAGCCATTGAACGGTTCGTGGCGAAGCTGCCGAAGAAGCATGCCTGGACCATCCGTGAAGCCCTGGTTCCGTTTGGTCGGGATATCACACAAATTAACGCCGAAGGCGCGCGTCTAATCCAGGACTACACCCAGGCGGAGAACCCAGAAAAGAAACTCACCTATAGGGCGATCCCCAACTCCACGTTCGCCACCCTCACCTTGACAGCAGAATCATCCCGTGTGAAGCAGATCTTTGATCGGGCACAAGCAACGGACACGAAGTGTCCTGCTGACGGCCTTATCAAACTGGCGCTTGCTGCCAATGATGGGGAGCTTCCCCCTGTGGCAACAGCCTGTTTGATTATGGGCTTTGATTTACCCTTCGATGAGGTTGAGCCAGGCAAATTTGTTTTCTCTTTAACAAACGGTGCCACCATGACAGTGCAAGAAGCAGTGGAGGCGAAACTTGCAGAAAAATTAATCGTTGCTGCGGTCAACCCACTGGGTCCGGAGAACCTTGGTTTGTTTGAGGTTACGTTTCCTGGTGATGGGCGTTTTGCGAATCCGATGGAGAGGTTTTACCAGGGTCTCCGTAACCCGGTATGTGCCTGGCCCGGCTGTTCTAAACCCGCCACCAAGTCCCAGATTCATCACATTAAAGCGTTTAAACACGGTGGCACAACCACAACGGACAACTTGATGGTGTTGTGTAAGTACCACAACGGCATTAACGACGATGACCTGGACAAGCCGAAACACGGTCACATGGTCAGGATCAACGGCCTGGAATACTGGAAACCCGCCTTCGGCGGACCCCTCCAGCTGAACATGAACCCCTGTGCCCAAGGCGGCGCCATCCGCCTTGCCCGAAAACAACTCGGCATCCCCATCGACCCCAGCCCACCAGGCTAGGCCGGCAAGCTGACCTGTCCAAACGACAAGCCCGAGCACCCACTCGGGCTACTCGTCGTGTCCACACACAAAAAATAGCCGTCGCGCCCCCAACAAACACGGGGACGCTACGGCCACTAATAAAGAACTTACCGCCAGCCCATCGTCATGAGCAGGCCGACGATAAACAGGCCGAAGCCGATGCCGTAGTTCCACGGCCCGAGGTCGCGCATGAGGGCGATGTCGGTGCCGGCGAGGTAATTGATGACCAGCCAGGCGAGGCCGAGGAGCATGAGGCCGAACATAATCGCCAGGTACCACCGGGGCGTGCCGGTGGAGTTGATCTTGACGGGGGTGCGGCTGACGGAGCCACTGCTAATCGGGGTTGTTTTCGTGATTTTGGCTTTAGGCATGGCAGTTAGTTTACATTAGGGATCGCAAAGGTAAAGACCTGGATGGTCACGGGCTGGTCCTTGCGGATCGGCGTTCCGGCCGCGGGGTCCTGCGTCGCCACCTTGTCAATTTCGGTTAGGTTCGTCGACGGCGTTTCCTGCTGGTTCGTCGCACCGCTGTGGCCTGCTGCTTCCAGCGTCTTGCCCACCTGCGTGACGTGCAGGCCGACGAGGTTCGGCGTGCGGATCAGCTGCCCGTTGCTCACCTTCACCGTGACGACGGTTCCCTCCGCCACCTCCGTCCCCTCGCCGGCGGTGGAGATGACGGTGCCTTCGGGCTCCACGCCGTCGACCATCTGCATCTGCACCCCGAAGCCCATGGCCTTGAGGTTGGATTGCGCGGTTTCGAAGGTGGTGCCGTTCTGCGCGGGCACGCGGACGAGTTTCTGCCCGATGGACACGGTGATGGTGACCTCGGTTCCCTTCGACACCTGGCTGCCTGCGGACGGCGACTGCTCGAGGATGAGGCCTTCCTTGACGGTGTCGGAGTTGTCTTCCTTCACCGTGGTGGCGAGTTTCAGGCCCTCTTCTTCGAGTCGTTTCTGCGCGTCCGCAGTGTTGAGGTTCTTCAGGTCGGGGACCTCGGTGATCTCCTTGCCGGTGGATACGTACACTTCCACGGTCGTCCCCGCAGGCACACGGGAGTTCTCCGCAGGCGAGGTACGGATGATGTGGTTTTTCTCCACAGTGGGGGAGGTCTCTTCCTTAATCGTCGTCTTCAGGCCCGCGCTTTCCAGCTTGGTCAGCGCTTCTTCCGTGGGCAGGTTGGCGATCTGCGGGATGGCGACGGATTGGCTCGTCTGTTTCTGGTTGCTGCCACCGAGGTCGAGGTAGTTGTAGGCGAAGACTCCGGCGAGCGCGAGGAAGATGGCTGCGAGGACGGCGACGATCCACCGCCACGGGTTGGACTTCGGCTCGTCGGGTTCCGCATCCTCCGGCGATTCCGCAAAGTCTGCGGGTTCTCCCACGGCAACCGCGGCCGCCGGCTCCGGCTCCGCGACTGCGGTGGCGCCGGGCTCCGCGTAGGAGCGCGCGGCCAGGGGCGTGCCGCCGCGGGCGAGGGTGCCGAATTCTTCGGCGAGTTCGCCTGCGGTTTGGTACCTGTCGTGGGGGTTCTTGGCCATGGCCGTGAGCGTCACGGCGTCGAGCGCGAGCGCCTCGCTGGGCGTCAGCCCCGCGACGAGCGTCGATGGCGCTGCGGGGTCCTCGGTGACGTGCTGGTAGGCGACGGAGAACGGCGTTTCGCCTTCGAACGGCGGGTGCCCGGTGACGAGTTCGTAGAAGACGCAGCCGGTGGCGTAGATATCGCTGCGCCCGTCGGCGACCTTGCCGCGCGCCTGCTCAGGGGACAGGTACTGCGCCGTCCCGATCACCGCCGAGGTCTGCGTCATCGCGGATGTCGTGTCCGTCGTGGCGTGCGCGATGCCGAAGTCCATCACCTTGACGTCGCCGGTGTTGGTGATCATGATGTTGGCGGGTTTGATGTCGCGGTGGATGATCCCGGCTTCGTGGGAGCAGGCGAGCGCCTGCGCGACGGGTTCCATGATTTTCGCCGCTTCGCGTACGGGCAGCGGTCCGACGTCGCGGAGCGTTTTGCCGTGTACGAGTTCCATGACGATGTAGGGCACGTCCATGCCGTCGCGGTGGATGGTGCCGGTGTCGTAGACGCTGACGATGGCGGGGTGGTTGAGCTGCGCGCTGTTTTGCGCTTCTTTCTTGAACCGTTCGCGGAATCCGTCGTCGCGTGCAAGGTCGTTGCGGAGGATCTTGATGGCGACGTCGCGGCCGAGGATAGTGTCGGTGGCCTGGTAGACGTCGCTCATTCCGCCGGTGCCGATGGAGTCACCGATTTCGTAACGTGACGCGATCATGGTTCCTCCAAATTCAGAAAGTCAGTGGGCAGCGGTTGTTCCGGTATGGGCATCATACTCGTGGGGGTGCGCTTTTGTGTAGTTGGCGTGCTTTCCACGCTTGTCGACGCCTCCGTCGTCGCCGTCTCCTTTTCACTCGTCGTCGGCTTCTTCTCCGTGGTCTCCTCCGCCTCCGTAGGGGTCGGCGCAACGGTTTGCGTCACGACGACCTCGCTGGTGGTGGTCACGGCCGTCGTCACCGGCGGCTGTGTCGGCGACGGGGTCGTCGGCGAGTCGTCTTGCACGCCGATGAAGTAGTACATGAACGCGCCGATGCCGGCGAGCAACAGCACGGCGATAAAGACGAGCCAGCCGCTGCCTCCCTCCTTCGGCGTCTGCCGGGGCCGCTTCGCGGGAACCGTCGTCGGCCGCACCTCCCGCCCGAGCGCCCGCGTCGTCTGCGTGACCGCGGGGGCGACGGTGGTCGGCGGCGCGCCGGCAGGCCGCTGCCCGCCGCGCACCTGGGACACAGCCCCGGCGAGCGTGGCGCCGTCGCGGAACCGGGCGTTGGGGTCCTTGCGCAGGCAGATGCCGATAAGCTCGCGGACCTGCGGGGAGATCGACGGCGGCATGGCGGGCGGCGCCTGGTTGATGTGGGCGATCGCCACGGAGACGGAGTTGTCGCCCACAAACGGCCGGTGCCCGGTGAGCATCTCGTAGCCGACGACGCCGAGCGAGTACACGTCGGAGGCGGGCCCTAGCGGGTTGCCCTGCGCCTGCTCCGGGGACACGTACTGCGCGGTGCCGACGACCATCCCGGTCTGCGTGAGCGGCACGGCGCTGGCTGCCTTGGCGATGCCGAAGTCAGTGATCTTCACCTGCCCCTGCTCGGTGATGAGCAGGTTGCCGGGCTTGATGTCGCGGTGGATCATGCCGGCGCGGTGGATGGATGCGAGCCCGTGGGCGGCCTGTTCGAGCACGTCGAGGGCGACGTCCTCCGGCAGGCTCGCTTCGCGAGCGAGTAAGTCGGCGAGCGATTCGCCGCGCACGTATTCCATGACGATCGCGTCGTCGGTGAAATCGTAGGTCTGCACCACGTTGGGGTTGTTGACCTGCATGGCGGCGCGCGCCTCGTTCTGGAACCGCTGCACGAATTCCGCATTGCCGGTGAGCTCCGGCTTGAGCTTCTTCACAGCAACCTCGCGGCCGCGGCGGTCGCGGGCGAGCCACACGGTGGACATGCCGCCGTGGCCGATGACGTCGATGAGCTGGTAGTTATCCACGTGCTGCTCCCAAAATCTCTCTGCCGATGGGTGCTGCGGTGGTCGCCCCCACTGCCCGCGCACCCTGGTCACCGCCATTCTTTACGACGACTGCCACGGCCACGTCACCTTCGAAGGCAATGTACCAGACGTGGGGCTCAGAGTTCCTGGAATCCTCACCGTGCTCTGCGGTACCGGTCTTGGAGGCGATGGCGCCACCCTGGTAGCCAAGCGTCGAGCGCTCGGAGGCGCGCATGAGCTCCGCGATCTGGTCGGAGACCTCCTTCGGCATGACCTCGGCGGCCTCGGTCGGGGTGGTCTTGTGCTTGACCTTCAGGTCGCGCCCGAGGACCTCGGACACAATGTACGGCTTCATCCGCAGCCCGTCATTGGCCACGGTCGCGGCGACGACAGCGTTCTGCAGCGCCGTCATGGACACGTCGCGCTGCCCGATGGCGGACTGCGCGCGCGCCGCGGCGTCGGTGAGGTCGCCGAGCGCGCCGGCGGATTCCGGCAGACCCAGGTCGTAGGTTTCGCCGACGCCGAAGGCCTGCGCGGTCTTGGTGAGCTGCTCGTCGGTAAGCTGGCTGCCGAGCTGCGCGAAGGCGGTGTTGCAGCTGAGTGCGAACGCCGTGGTCAGCGTCACCGTGCCGCCACCGGCGCAGGCGGAGCCGCCGTAGTTCTCCAGCGTCGCCGTCGTGCCGGGCAGCGTGATTTGCGGCGCGCCGGTCAGCGGCGAGCCGGGGGCGTAGCCGTTCATGAGCGCGGCGGCCGTCGTGATCACCTTGAACGTCGATCCCGGCGGGAGGCTGTCCTGCGTCGCGTGGTTGAGCAGCGGGCTCATCTCGTCGTTGGACAGGCTGTCCCAGTTGTCGGTCGCCGTCGCCGGGTTGTAGCTCGGTGTCGAGGCGATCGCCAAGATTTCGCCTGTCGACGCCTTGATGGCTACCGCTGCTCCCTCATACCCGCGCGATGCGAGTCCCTGGTACGCGGCCTTCTGCAGCTTCGGGTCCACCGTCAGTTTGACGGTGTTCTCCCCGTTGAGCACGTCGTTCTGGCTGGCCTCCAAGCCGGCGGCACCGAACTGGGGGTCGAGGTAGCCGATCGTCGGGCCGTAGAGCGGCGCGGACTCGCCGTAGCTGCGCTTGTACGTCCCGTCTTCCTGCTTCTCACTGTGGGCGAGGACCTCCCCGCCGGCGGTGATCGGGCCACGGGCGATCATCTGCGCGCGGTAGAACTGCCTCCGGTTGAGCGGGTTATCGGCGAGCTCGTCGGTGCGAAACACCTGCACCCACGTGAGGTTCACGAGCAGGATGAAGACGAGGACCAAAGAAAACAGGCTGGCTATGCGGATCGTGCGGTTCATGAACGAGCCTCCTCCGAAACGCGGATGAGCAGCGCCAAAAGAATGTAGTTAGCCATCAGGCTGGAGCCACCCTGCGACATAAACGGCGTGGTCAGGCCGGTCATCGGCATGAGCGCCGAGATGCCGGCGACAACGACGAACACCTGAATAATGACGGTCAGCGAGAGCCCGCCCGCGAGCAGCTTGCCATAGGAATCGTTGGTGCCCATGGCCGCCTTGAAGCCGCGGGTGACAAGGATCGCAAATAGAACGAGGATCGCCGCCAGCCCCGCCAGGCCCAGTTCCTCGCCCACGGCGGCGAGGATGAAGTCGGAGTGCGCGACGGGAACCTCCTGCGGGAACCCCTGGCCGAGCCCGGTGCCGCCGGGTCCGCCCCAGCTCAGGCCAAAGAGCGCCTGGGAGAGCTGGTAGCCGGTGGTGTCGTAGTGGGCGATCGGGTCGAGGAAGTTGTTCACGCGGGATTGGATCTTGTCGGAGATGGTGTAGATCCCCACGCCGCCGATGGCGACGAGGATGCCGCCGATGACGAGCCAGGATTCGCGACCGGTGGCCAGGTAAATCATCCCGAGCACGGTGCTAAACAGCAACAATGCGGGGCCGAAGTCGTTCTCCAGCGCCATGATCACCAGGGCGATGCCCCAGACGATGACAATCGGCGCCATGTCGCGCAGGCGCGGGAACTGCATCCCCGCCACGCGGTAGCCCGCCACGTTGAACAGCGCGCGTTTGGTGGTCAACAGCTGGGCGATGAACAGGATGAGGAGGATCTTGGAGAACTCGCCCGGCTGCAGCGAGAACGGTCCGATGGAGATCCAGATTCGTGCGTCGGCATTCGCCGGCGCCCACGGCCACACGATGGGCAGCGCCAGCAGGATGAGCCCTACGAGCCCGAGGATGTAGGAGAAGCGTGAGAGGACGCGGTGGCTTTTCACCACCACGAGCGTGGCCACGAACAGGCCCACGCCGACGACGCTCCACAGCACCTGCTTGGATGCCAGGGTTGTCTCCAGGGCATCATCAAGCCGGTAGATCATGATGAGTCCGAAGGCGTTGAGGAGAGCCGCGACGGGCAGCATGATCTGGTCGGAGTTCGGGGCGAGGATGCTGAGAGCCACGTGGGCAATGGCGAAGATGCCGATGAACCCGCCGATGATCCAGGCGACCTCCCATGTCAGCGGGTTTCCTAAGGCAAGCTCCAGGTTGATAACCGCCGCCGTCAAAACGACGGCGGCGAGGATCAGGAGGCCACTTTCGATGGCGCGAAACTTCACCTGTTAGTTCACCTCCCGGCAGTTGACCCCCGGCGTGGTGAGGTCGCCGTCGCCGGGCTTGTCCTGCTTCTCGCGCGTGACGCACGGCGGCAGGGCACTATCGGCGAGCCTGCGCACCTGTCCCAGCGCGTCGTCGTAGGAGCCGTCGGGAAGCGTCGCGACGGAGGCGCGGGCGTCCTCGGGCAGGTCGGTGAGCTTGAAGGTACGGCAGTTGTCCTCGAGCGAGATGTTGCCGCTCGCATCGATGCACGGCCGCTGGTGCACATGCGACAGCCCGGCGATGTCGACACCCTTGAAGATGGCGATATCGTCACCGTCGGCCGCGACGTAGTAGTTGTCGTTCACGGCCCGCCAGCCGAAGAAACCTACACCTGCGATGACAAGCAGCGCGATGAGCCCAAAGATCCAGCCCGTGTGCCTTTTCTTCGCTTCCTTACCCGGCACCTCCGCCGAAGTCGGAGGTATGACCTCCGGCTTTGCCCGTCCCGCAAGCGCCGCCCGTCCGGCGGCCGTGTTGGGGTTCGGGTCGTACGTAGCGTTCGCATCGAGCGCGCCGACGACGAGCGGTTCCCGTTCCTCCGGATCCGTCATCACCACATCGGCGACGACGACGGTGACATTGTCCGGCCCGCCGGAGCGCAGCGCTAGCTCCACCAGCGTGTTCGCGGCATCCTGCGGGGTGCCCTGGCCGAGCGCCGTTTCGATGGTGGAGGCGGTGACGGGGTCGGTGAGCCCGTCGGAGCAGAGGAGGACGCGGTCGCCCTCCTTCAGGTCGAGGTCCTTGAGCAGTGGTTCGACGGGGATGCCACAGTAGGCCTTGAGCAGCTTGGACCGGTCGGGGTGGGTGGAGACCTCGTCGGGGGAGAGCTTGCCCGCGTCGACAAGCGATTGCACGTACGTGTCGTCGTGGGTGATCTGGGCGAGTTTCCCGTCGCGCAGCAGGAACCCGCGGGAATCTCCGAGGTGCACCATGCCGATGCCCTCCGGCCCCGCGAGCAGCGCCGTCAGCGTCGTGCCCATGCCGTCGGTCTCCGGGTGGCCGGAAATGTGCTGGTGGATGGAGGTATTGCCATCGTTGGCGACGGCACCGAGCAGCGCCAGCAGGTCATTATCACCGGGGTCGGCGTCCAGCACCTTCATGTGGTTGATCATGAGCTGGGAGGCGACCTCGCCGGCTGCGTGCCCGCCCATGCCGTCGGCGAGCGCGATGAGGTGCGTGCCCGCGTAGGCGGAGTCCTCGTTATTGCCCCGGACGAGCCCCACGTCGGAGCGCGCCGCGTAGTTAAAAGCAAACATTTAGGGCACCAACCTCACTATTGTCTGGCCGATCTTAATCTCGCTGGTGGTATCCACCGTCTCCGGCTGGTCAATCTTGTACCCGTTGACAAACGTGCCGTTGCGGGAGTCGAGGTCCTCAATGATCCAGTCATTGCCACGGCGGGTGAGCCGGGCGTGCGTGCCGGACGCGAAGTCGTCGATAAGCGGGAACGTGTTGGACGGGGACCGACCGAGCGTGACCTCGGTGAGCCCCGACAAGTTGACCTGCTCGTTGCCGGCGCGCACCCATGTGGGGGTGCCTTTCTTGCCCAGGCGTGGCCGGGCCGGGGCGGTGGCGACCTGCGTCCGGGTGTCGTTCTTCAGCGCGCGCAGCGCCAGAAAAACGAACAGCCACAGGAGGACAGTCACCCCAATCCTGGCTGCTAGAAGGATGTTTTCTTCCACTATTACGCTCCCGTGATCCGCACTTCAATGAGGCTATGACCCACCTGGATCACATCACCATCGGCCAACATCCAGTTCTCAATTGGCTGATTATTAACAACCGTACCGTTCGTGGACTCCATATCCACAAGCACGGCGTCGTACCCGTCCCACGTGATCTCCGCGTGGTTGCGGGACACCCCGGTATCCGGCAGCTGCAGATCCGCATCCGCAGACCTGCCGATAATATTCGACCCCTCGTGCACCGAGTACGTGCGCGAGGACCCATCCTGCAACAGCAGGTTGACGCGCGGCTTCTGCCCCGCGAACCCGCTCCGGTACTCCTGGTTCGTGGCGGAACTCGCCACCTTCAGCTGCCCGGTATGCAGGTCTTTGTCGGGTTTCACCTGCACGCACACCGGCCCCTGCGTCGCCCACCCGGAGTTGCGGAAGAAGCGCTGCAGCTGCCCCGCCAGCGTCGCCGGCAGATCATCGTGGTTGTCCGCGAGGTTGGAAAAGTCCTTTTCCGACACCGACAGGGTAAACAGGTTCGGGCACTCCAGCTCGCCGTCGTACGTGCGCACGGCGTTGTCGGAGGCCTCCTGCTTGAGCAGCTCCTCGATCTCCGCGGGCACGACGCGCCCGCCAAAGACGAGTGCCATGCCGTTGTCCAGGCCACGCTGCATAGCAGAGTCAAGTTTGGCTATTCGTCCCAAAAACGACATGCTTCATCAACCTTTCTCAACAACCGACATGTACGTAAGTGAAAATACCAGTATAGAAGATGCGGTCAAAACCTGATTTTATCCCGTCCACCTGCCAGTTTGGGTAAAACGCTGGTAGCGTGCTATCTTTTACAAGTCCACAGCGTTAGACGCTGTCACTCTGGGCGAGTGGCGGAATTGGCAGACGCGCTGGCTTCAGGTGCCAGTGTCCGATAAGGACGTGGGGGTTCAAGTCCCCCTTCGCCCACGTTTCTACCCCAGGGTCTCGTACTCTGGGGTTTTTACCATTTCGGGGTCTTATTTGTCGGCCAGCCATTCTATTGGCACGTTTACTGCGCAATAGATTGACACCAACGCCGTGTCCACTACTCGGGGGACCCGCCTGAAGCTGAGTGGGAACAGGCCTGAGCACAGGAACAGGTAATCGCTAGGTTGGCTGAGCACGAGAAAGTCGGAGTAAGCACTGCTGATGCGGTCGCCGAAGAGCTGGGATGTCCCGGCGATAGATATACCGGCTTCTTACACGCAACCGCGAGGGTTCAGGGGTAGTAACTGATCTTCTCGCGGATTTTCCCGCGCGGTGCGCAGCTTGTCCCCGCTGAGCAGTGGTGGCCGGCTTCCCGTGCGGCCACGAGCCCAGGCAGCCTCCAGACCGGCGTGTCTCCGCTCCCGGATCAGATCACATTCAAACTCCGCCGGGCAGGAAGATGTGGAACACTTTTCGGCCCCCGGAGGATGAGGTGCCGGTGTTTCCTGCAGCGATCGAAACTCCACTCCTCTCGTTGTGCTGACGACAGAGTGCCCCTCGGGGTTGCCAGCCAGGCGGGGATTACTTGACGGTCATGCCGAATGAGTCCGCGATGGTCCGGGCGGTCTGCTTGGCGTAGGGGCCTACCCCGGTGAGTGTGGCGGATCCGGGGCCGGTCCAGTCGCCGTAACCGACCAGGTGCAGGCCCGGGTATTTCGGAGTGGTGCCGTCTAGGAGCCGGCGCACCGGCCCGAGGGACGGCCGAAACCCGGTACACCAGATCAGATGATCGGCCTGTACTTCGTTGAGGGAGTTAAACATCGGCGTCGCCGCCAACCATCCGGCGTCGCGGGCAGCGCGCACCTCAGGCAACACGACAATGTCGCCGAGCTCTGAGTCGGCCCCCGGATCGGTCTCGCCGCGCTGGACGGCCAGGGCGCGTTGTCGGTTCCGGCGAAACAGCACCCGCCCGTCGACCTCATCGGGCATCCACCGTGGTGGATGGCGGGTATACCAGGTGACTTCGGCAACACCGGTGAGTTCGGCGGCGATCTGCGCGGCGGAGTTCGCCGCCCCCACCACCGCCACGGACGACCCTCGGAAGGGGCTCACCCCGGGATAGTTCGCCGAATGCCACTGCGTGCCGGTAAACAATCCCGGGTAGGCCGGGACGAAGGGAGTAGACCAGGTACCGGTGGCGGCTACGACATGGGGAGCCGTCCACGATCGATCACCGGCGTGGAGGCGGTAGCCTCCATCCTCCCGCTCGACGCGGTCCACGTGCACGGGGCGCTCGACGGGGATCCGGTAGCGCTGCTCATAGTCGGCAAGGTAGTCGATGACATGGTCCGACGGTGGGAACCCCTCGTAGGCTGGCATAGGCTTGCCCGGCAGGCTGGAAAACTCCGCGGTGGAAAACAACGTCATCGATGGCCACACATGCCGCCACGCCCCACCGGCATCCTCCTGATCATCGAGGACCAGGGTGTCCACGCCTGCTCGCAGCAGGTAGTAGGCGGTGGCCAGGCCCGCCTGGCCACCGCCTATAATGATCGCTTCGAAGTGTTTGCTGGTCACGTGTGTGATCGTCTCCTGCTCGTCGGTGGTGGGTTAGTCCATCTGTAACACGGTGCGCAGCTCCGCGAACAGCTCTGGGCGCACCTGATGGGTCATCGTCCGGCCGACCCGGACTTTGTCCAATAACCCGGTCTCGGTCAACCGCTTCAGGTGATGCGACACGGTCGGCTGACTCAACCCCGACGTCTCTGTCAGCTCCCCGACGCTGACCGGGCCGCAGCCTTCGGCCGACAACTGCGATAGCAAGCGCAGGCGGGCGGGATCGGCCAGACCGGAGAAGGCGATGACGTAGTCGATGCACGGGGCCAGCAGCACCAGCAGCACGCCTAGCAGCAGGGCCTGGTCATCGGCCACGAACCGGGACAGCAGGTAGACCATGACCGGGACAGCAGGTAGACCACGACCGGGACAGCAGGTAGACCACGACCGGGACGATGAGGAAATTCAGCACGGTCAAACCGGCCAGGAACCGGCCATCGCGCAGTGCCTGCCCGACCTTGGTCAGCGGCACGCTCAAAAACGTGGCGTAGAGCAGTGCCATCAATACCGGGTTGATCGCCACCTCAAACGCCGGAGCGGTGGCAGGAGCAGCCAGGCCGATGAGCGCTCCGAGGACGAGGGCGGCGAGATACAGCGGGATCTGCCACCGTTCCCACCAATCGAGCACGAGCATCCTCCCTGAAAAGCAATGATAGGCACGTCAACAACATAAGCCTGGTGCACAGACTAGCGTCCCCCGGGCCACCCCCTTCCCGTGCGGCCAGACCCGACGGTGGGCACGGGGATAATCATTTTAGAGGTACTGACAGATGGCGGTGGGGTCACAACTGTCCGGGCTGATCCCCTCCGCCCGGTAGCGCAGTTCACTCACGGTATCGCGCAGGTTGTGCAGATCGGCGAGTTGTTGGTCCAGGCCCGCCAAGCGCTCATCAAGCAGGTCGACCACATGCCGACAGAGCGGGGTGCCGTGGTCGCGGATCTCCAGGACCTGGCGGATCTGGGCCAAGGTCAGGCCGGCGGTCTGGCCGCGGCGGATGAAGTCGATCCGGGCGAACGTGTCGGTGGGGTTGTCGTAATACCGGTAGCCGTTGGCGCTGCGGTGGGGTGTCGGGAGTAGGCCAACGTCCTCGTAGAAGCGCAGAGTTTTGGTCGTGGTGCCGCTGGTCTGTGCCAGTTCCCCGATGAGCATGAACTACTCCCCTCTAATAATGCCTGGACCTGTGGGCTTAACCTTACCGTGCACTGGAAGGTGTATGTTGGACCCAGACACAGTTGCTAGGGGATAAGGTGAGGGTTCATGAGGCAGGACTATGAGGTTGAGCTGGCGGTAATCGGCTCGGGCAGTGCGGCGATGTCCGCCGCGATTACTGCCCGGCAGGCGGGTCATACGGTGGTCCTCATCGAACGCGGCACGCTCGGGGGGACGTGTGTGAATATCGGGTGTGTGCCCTCCAAGGCCCTGCTGGCCGCGGCCGCCGCCCGCCACGACGCGCTCAACAATCCGTTTGCCGGGGTTTCGACCACGGCCGGGCCAGTTGACCTGGCGGCGATGGTGGGTCAGAAAGACGACCTTGTTCACCAGTTGCGGGAGATGAAGTACGCGGATGTGGCCGCCGCCCATGGTTTCGAGATCCGGGAAGGCCACGCCAGGTTCCTGGACCCCGAGACCCTGCTGGTGGATGGTCAACCACTTCGGGCCCGGGCATATCTGGTAGCCACCGGGGCCCAGCCAGCTGCCCCGGCCCTGCCGGGACTGTCGGAGGTGGACTGGTTGACCTCGACCACGGCCATGGAGCTGACCGAGGTCCCGGACTCCCTGGTGATCATCGGGGCCGGTTATGTCGGCCTGGAGCAGGCCCAGTTGTTCGCCCAGCTCGGTGCCCAGGTATCCCTGGTGGGGCACCTGGCCCCGCGGGCGGAACCGGAGCTGGCTGACAGGCTGCGCGAGATCCTCCTCGACGACGGTCTGGCGATGGTTGATGAGCACGCGGTGCACGTCGGCACCGATGCTGGACAGGCGGTGGTGACCACTACCTCCGGTAGGCAGGTCCGGGGTGAGCGGCTGCTGGTGGCCACGGGACGGGCGGCGACCACCGACGGGTTGGACCTGGCTGCAGCCGGCGTCGAGGTCGATGAGCGGGGCTTTATTAGCGTCGACGACCATCAGCGCACCTCCAATCCACGGATCTGGGCGGCCGGGGATGTCTCCGGGGCCCCGCAGTTCGTCTATGTCGCCGCGGCCACGGGCAAAGTGGCCGCACTCAATGCCCTGGGCACGCAGCCGGCGGCGCGGGTGGAGTACACCGGGTTGCCCGCGGTGGTGTTCACCCGTCCCCAGCTGGCTTCCGCCGGGTGGAGCGAGGCTCAGGCCCGTGCCCACGGACTGGCGTATGACACCCGCGTGCTGGACCTGTCGGAAATTCCCCGGGCACTGGTCAACCGGGATACCCGCGGGGCGGTCAAGATCGTGGCCGACGCGGTCACCGGAACCGTTGTGGGAGTGCATGCCCTGGCCGAGGGGGCTGGGGAGATCATGCTGGCTGCCACCTACGCCATCACGGCGGGTATGACCGTCGATGACCTGGCCGATACCTGGGCGCCCTACCTCACGATGGCCGAGAGTCTGCGCCTGACCGCCGGGTTGTTTCGCACCCAGATGCCCACCTCCTGCTGCGCCTGACCACCCCCTTTTCCCTCGGTCGTGAACACTAGCTCCATGACAAGAACCCCCTCGTAGGGGCGCCCGTCATCCGTCGGTGTCAAAGGGAAAACTCAGCTGTCGGGCATGGAAATCAAAGTGCAACGTCGGATAGGCGTACACATCCGCCACAGTCATCACGGCGTCGAAAAACGGATCCCAGCGGGTGGGAAACGCCATCCGCAGTGCCAGGGACTCCTCGGATTCCTTCTCCAGGCGGGCGGCCAGGGTGGTGGTGAGGCGGCGAAGTTTCCGGGCCATCCGGTGGCGGTTGTAGACCCGGGCCGCAGCACGCGATCCCCAGTAATTGACCCAGTCGAAAGGTCGGATACCGGCATTGAACAGACGGGCGAACGCGTTGTTGAACAAGGGCGGCAGATGACCGAAAAGCTTGACCAGAGGTAACAATGTGCGAACCACCATATAACCGAAGACCATATGAAACAGCAGTTCTTCATTGGTCCAGCGGGTACCCGCACTACGCTCGCGCAGTTCCGCGTCCCTGGCCCGGGAGAGAACGCCTTCCAACTCGGCACAGGCCCGCCCGTAGCCGGCTGTGATGTCAGTACGACCCGTCATCGTTGTCTTCTTCCCGGGGGCAGGCTTCCACCGATTCTTCGATCTCATCATCGCACCACACACTTGCCCCAGACCAGGGGTCTCCGTGTTGGGAAATGGGACGCCTGTGGTTGACCGTCCCCAGCCAGCTAAGTACGAGACTTCGCGGCACGAAAGAGCACTGATGAACCAGCACACGTGTCTAGGTGCGGGTGCCGGTTCACCAGAATTTTAGCACCGTCAGACCTCTGCCCTGCAGCCGATCGACGGCACAAAGTGTCGGAAAACTGCAGCACGAAGCGGCGGTCGTAGGTACCCAAGAGCGCAAGCCTGATTCGTCAGCATGGACCTTATATCGGCCGGGGTAATCGACACTGATCCTCCAGCGAGGCGTACGTTTCCCACTTCGATTTTTCTACAGCGATTCCTCATATATACAAGGCATTCTCGAGATGATCCCGGAAATACGGCAATACACCCGAACTGCAGGTAAGACCTCAACTCCCGGGCAGTAGTTTCCGTCCGTCCTCTCGTAACTCCCCCGTCGGCGAGACATGCCGGTAGAGGGTCTGACGGGTGATCCCGAGCTCCTGGCACAGGGCCGCCACGCTGGTCTCCGGCTGACCCATCGAGGCCATCGCCAGGCGCACCTTGGCCGGGGTCATTTTGAACGGCCGCCCCCCTTTGCGTCCGCGGGCCCGGGCTGATTCCAGGCCGGCTTTGGTGCGCTCGGAGATGAGCTCGCGTTCGAACTCGGCCAGGGCGGCGAAGATCCCGAAGACCAACTTGCCCTGAGCCGAGGTGGTGTCAATCGCCGCACCCTGACCGGTGAGCACCTTCAGGCCGACGCCGCGGGCGGTGAGATCGTGGACGATGTTGACCAGGTGACGCAGATTCCTGCCCAACCGGTCGAGCTTCCACACCAACAAGGTGTCACCGGAGCGCAGCGCCTTGAGACACGCGTCGAGATGTGGTCGGTCTTCACTCTTGCCGGAGGCCTTGTCCTCATACAGGTGCCCCGGATCCACGTCGGCGGCAAGGAGCGCGTCGCGTTGCAGATCCGTGGTCTGCGATCCGTCTGACTTCGAGACCCGCATATAACCAATCAGTGCCATAGTGGTCTCCCATCACTTATACGATCGTTTACGTGACACCCGTCGGAAAAATATCGCCCAAGGTCAAAAAATCCAATTTTGTCACTTAACCCGTTATTTATCCTACGTCACGTGAACGTCATGAAAAACCATTAAAGGGACACGATTTTCTGTTTGACGCGGATTTTTCACTGCCCCATCCGCATTCCGACCGGAAAGGTTTCCCCTTCAAGTATGTGCGTCTGTCTTTCGATGCAGAGGACTTCGGAACTTTTGACGCCGAGTGCAGACGAATACTGAAACCAAAATTTGCGAGGCCAGCAACATTGCCCTCGGATAAACAGTGTGGTGCTGCTGCAGATAGGAATTCCCGTTTGCTCGCTACTCGGACAGAGCGCAGCGCACCACGGCTGGCAGATCAGCTGTTTTCGTCAAAACGCGAGTTTGCAACAGCATCAAGTGAACTACGTACCTGCGTGGAGACAGTTAATGATCTGGTGGAGTTTCTCGCTGATCAAGTCTTTACGGCCAGGACAACACGGCCTATTACTGCGCTTGCTCTTCTCGGACAAATAGGTCTTGAGGCTCGAGGTGGCTGGGACGAACAGTTCTCTAGCTACGAAACTAGCCTGACCGATGTGAACTTTCGACTCAGAATTTTTCGGAGGTGGGGGAGCGCGCTGTCATACTTCCGGACTAGCAACCGAAAGAGGACGGTGCCGGGAGCAGAGCAGTCCACCTGCTACTTGGTCATTTACCCACAGGGCAAGGATGAGTTTTTCCTTGTGGACCAAAACGGAGTCATGGCGCAGCCGATCACCCGCGAAGAGGTCATTCTGCCCGATAAAGCCGAGGAGAAGATCTGGAATATTAAAAGCCTGAATACTCCGCTTCCTGCAGTGATTAAACTCCCATACGAGAAGCTTGACCTCTTACAGGAGCCAAAGTGGGAGCACTATGTCTACGATGTGCTCCCCGGCCACGAGGTCACCTTCTCCACTTTAATGGATTAGTAAATTAAAACTATCTGAGGTTTATAAGAGTGCTACTGCTACCGGGCGAGGCCCACTTGATGAAGTGCTACTAGGCCAGCTGACTATACAGCCCCAACGGCTGCGCGCTTGCATGTAGGCAATACGCCAGTTTCGCGACGCAATGCACTGTAGGCCGTCGTACAGTCACCTCACCATTGCTACCCAGCTATCTCCTCCGGGGAATCGGGGAGGAACAGGCCACCAGGGTCACGGCGGTGAGCACCGCGGCAACCGCGATGGCGGCTCTGCGGGGTGTGCTCGGCATGGATTAGATCTTCTTATTCCGGGGCGGTGGGGAAGAAGACGGTGTTCTGGTTGTCCCAGAAGACCACAGCACCGAGGAAGGTCATCGTACTGCCCGGTGGGTGGTCTGCAGCGACTCTGCCCACCTCGGCACTCAACCCTGCTGTGGGGGTTACTCGTAGCGAAGCGAGCTGAACATCCCGGTTGCCATGTGATAGGCGTTATGGCAGTGAAATGCCCACTCACCGGGGTTGTCAGCGATCAGGTCGGCGATCATGGTTTCACCGTGGCGGAGAAGGACGGTGTCCTTGCGTAGCCCGCCGCTGTCGGGCAGCGCCCACGTATGGCCATGGATGTGCATGGGATGGGGCATCATGGTCCTGTTGCGCATGACCATCCGCAGGCGCTGGCCCTCCTGCACGGTCGCGGAGGAGGATTGGCCGTCGGTGAGAATGCTCCATTCATACGGCATCATCTGCCCGCCCAGGTCGATGCTGACTTCTCGGTCTGGTGTGCCCTCGGGCAGGAGTGCACGGTCTGCTGGCTTCAGGGAGGACAGAAGCAGTCCGGTGGACGACAACTCGGGGAAGTCGACATCGGGGCGGGGGGCCTGGCCGCTGGCGGTGCGGATGACGGCGAAGGCGCGGTCGTTCTTACCCACCGCCAAAGCCGTGAGCGGGAAGATGCCGTCGCCGAGGATGACCTCGACGTCGACACGCTCGCCCATCGACAGGTAGATCGATTCGGTCTCCCGGGGCTGGACAGGGAAGCCGTCGGTGTGGGTGACGGTCATGCGGTGACCACCGAGGGCCACCTTGAAGATGGTGTCACCGCCGGAGTTGATAAACCGCAGGCGGGCCTTGTCGCCCGGGCGAGCCTCGAAGGTTCGGTGAGCACGGGGGATACGTCCGTTGATGAGGTAGTGCGGATACATCACATCGCCGGCATCCCCGCCCAGTACCCGGTCCGGGGTGCCGTGCATCATATGGCCGTGACCTCCCATCCCCTTCTTCCCGTTATGGTCGCCTGAACCCATTCCGGTGAGCTTGTCGAGCTCATCGTCGGGAGTGCCCTGAATGCCATCGACCCAGTCGTCGAGCACGATGGTCCACTCGACGTCCTGGTCCTCAGCGTCTTGCGGGTCACGGATGATCAGTGGGGCGTGGAGGCCACGATCAAGCTGCAGGCCGGAGTGGGAATGGTAGAAGTAGGTGCCACCGTGGGGGACTTCAAAAACATAGGAGAAAGACTCGCCAGGTTCAATGGGGTCCTGGGTCATGCCGGGCACACCGTCGGCTGCGTTGTGGAGTGCGATGCCATGCCAGTGGATGGAGGTGCTCTCAGGCAGTTCATTGGTGATATCGACCTGGAGGACGTCGCCGGCGGTGGCCTCAATGGCCGCATCCCCGGTGTCAGAGACGTATCCCCACGTCTTGGCTTCGATGCCGCCGATATCCAGGGAGAGGGGACGGGCAGTTAGTGTCCGGTGCACCGTCGTCTCACCGAGCGCAGTGGGGGTGGGAGTGGGGCGAAGGGAGGGACTTGGTGCCGAGGCAGCGGGTCCAGGGTCGCGGGTGCAGGCGGCCACGGCCCCGGTGCCGGCGAGGACGAGCCCGCCGAGCAGAAACTGTCGTCGGGAAAACGCGTTCTTCATGATTTAACCTTCCTGGTGTAAGAATTCAGTGACACGGGAGACAGGCGCAGGTGAGGACCCTGCTGAGCCATTACGTCAGGCGCAGGTCTGTGACACAGGTGGCACCGTCGTCGGCGGTGGAAAACTCCGCGGTGCCGGTACGCCCCTGGTAGCTGACCTCAATCAGGCCGGTGACATCATCGGGAAGCCAGAAGCCAATAAACCCGTTGTCGAAGGTGGTTGTCGCCTCGTCCACCAGCACCTCACCGGTCGCCTCATCGGTGATCTTGACCTGGATATCCTCATTGCTGAGTTCCCCCTGGCAGGTCGTGAGGCTGTGGTAGAAGCAGTCGTGGGTGGAGGTGAGATAGGGTGCGATCGAGACATACGTCTGATTGTCGGGAAGATCGACCGCGACTTCCTGGTCACCGCTCGAGAGCAGCAGTTCATCGGCACGCACTGAGGCGATCAGATCCGTGGGACGCTCAGTGACCTTCTGCCGGTCGAGGTGATCAATGATCTCCACCCCGTCCATGTCGGCCAGGCCATGGGTAGTCAGGAATGTATCTTGGGACACCGTCCCGTCGGCCGTGGGTTCCGGGTCGGCGGCCGAACACCCCGTGAGGGCGAGGGCAAGGGCGGCGGCTGCGATCGCTAATCGTTTCATGTCAATCTCCTTAGCTCGTGGTAAGACTGTGAGTAGACACCGCCTCAAGGTCGGTGCCATATCTTTATCTAGCACGGGTGCCTGACGGACTAGAAATGAAAAACCGGCTCACAGCCTTATAACAGGGCGAAAAGGGGGGTGAGTTCGGTGAGCTGGGTCACCACCGGGACACCACTCCACAGCCGTGGGCGATGCCCTTCTACCCGCCCCGGGTATGCGGTGCAGGCAGTGAAATCCCTGGTGGTGCCTGCTGAACCGACCAGGGGAGGCGATGCCGCCGGCCCGGGGTGGGGCACAGGGGTGACGGCGGTCGAAGGGTGATGTTTGAAGATTTGATGAAGATTTCCCGCTGGGCACTGAGCGAGGGTGGTATTCCTCCCTGGCCGGAGCGATACTGGGGTCTATGGCTGAACACACACCGACCACCGCCACGCCCCCGGGGCGGGTGCTGGTCGTCGATGATGAACAACCCCTGGCTCAGATGGTGGCCTCCTACCTCATCCGGGCAGGCTTCGATACCCGCCAGGCGCACACCGGCACCCAGGCCGTGGACGAGGCCCGTCGCTTTTCCCCCGATGTTGTAGTGCTGGATCTGGGACTGCCCGAACTCGACGGCCTGGAGGTGTGCCGACGGATCCGCACCTTCTCGGACTGCTACATCCTCATGCTCACCGCGCGTGGCAGCGAGGACGACAAGATCAGCGGTTTGACCCTGGGGGCGGATGACTACATCACCAAACCTTTTAGCATCCGGGAACTGGTGACCCGGGTGCATGCGGTGCTGCGCCGCCCGCGCACCAGCACCACCCCACCGCAGGTGACCACCCCCTTGATCGTTGGTGACCTCATCCTTGACCCCGTCGCACATCAGGTGCGGGTGGGGGAGACGACCGTGGAGCTCACCCGCACGGAGTTCGAGCTGCTGGTTGCCCTGGCCCTGCGCCGCGGCCAGGCGCTGACCCGCCACGACCTGGTCACCGAGGTCTGGGACACAACCTGGGTCGGTGATGAACGCATCGTTGATGTCCACATCGGCAACTTGCGTCGCAAGCTCGGCACCGACACCCGAGGCCGGGGGTTTATCGACACCGTGCGTGGCGTGGGCTACCGGGTGGGACAGCCATGAATCACGGACCCGGCCTGACCTTCCGCTTCCTGGCCGCCCAGGGGTTGGTCGTGGTGATTAGCCTGCTGGTGGCCGCGGCCGTGGCCACGATGGTGGGCCCGACCCTGTTCCATGATCATATGTTGATGGCCAGCCGGGAGGACCCCTCGCTGGAGCTGTTCCATGCCGAGCAGGCCTACCGGGACGCCAACCTGATCACCCTGGCCGTCGCGCTGCCCACTGCCTTGATCAGCGCCCTACTGGCCAGCCTGTGGTTATCGCGTCGTCTGCGCACCCCCCTGCAGGATCTCACCCGCGCCGCTACCAGCCTGGCGGCCGGTAACTCCCGTATCCGCGTGCCCGCCGGAGAAGCAGGCCCCGAGGTCGCCACCCTGGCGCATGCCTTCAACACCATGGCCGACCGGCTGGAACACACCGAACAGGTCCGCCGACAGATACTCTCTGATCTGGCCCACGAAATGGGCACCCCCTTATCGGTGCTCACGGTCTACCTCGATGGTCTCCAGGACGGGATCGTCGACTGGAATAATGCCAACCACACGATCATGGCTGACCAACTCACCCGCCTGACCCGGTTGATGGAAGACATTGACGATGTCTCCCGGGCCCAGGAACACCGGATCGATTTGGACCTGGCAGAGGAAGGGCTCGGGGATCTGCTCCATACCGCCGCTGCTGCCGCGGGGGAAGCTTATGCTGACAAAGGCGTCGATTTACAGGTCGAGACCATTACGGACACCGCCCGGGTGCTCGTGGACCGGCAACGCTTCGGCCAGGTGATGAGCAATCTCCTGTCGAACGCGCTACGGCACACCCCGGCCGGCGGGCATGTCAGGATCAGCGTCCACCGACAGGGGCCGTCCACCGCGCTCATCCACGTCGCCGATGACGGCGAGGGCATCCCACCTGACCAGCTCGGACACATCTTCGAACGCTTCTACCGGGGGGATGCCGCCCGCAGCCGGGACAACGGCGGGTCTGGTATCGGTCTGACCATCTCCAAGGCATTGATCGAGGCCCACGGTGGCACTCTCACCGCCACCTCCCCCGGACCCGGTCGCGGAGCGGTGTTTGCACTCCGCCTCCCGCTGTCCCCTCCCGACAGTGAGGAGGCTGCTCGGTGACCACACCCTGCCCCGCGTGAGGGCCGTGCCCTCCACCCCTTGAAAATATACCCCGGGGGGGTATACGCTATGGAAATATACCCCAGGGGGTATATGCTAGAGAGCGGCATCGCCGCACCCCACCGAACCGAAGGAGCTTTCCCATGATCACCTCCCCGCCCCGCCTCTTGCCGATGGCCTCCCACGGCTGCAGCTGTTGCGGACCTGCCTCACGTGTCGACACCGCCTCCATCCCTGCCACCAGCGACTCGTCAGCAGGAGGGTCTACCCCTAGCTACCAGGTCACCGGCCTGACCTGCGGGCACTGCGCGAAAAGCGTGACCCAGGCCCTTCAGGCCCTCCCCCAGGTCGACGACGTCCAGATTGATCTCGCTGCTGGTGGAGTTTCCACCGTCACGGTCACCGGTGTCGTACCTCCGGAGATGGTTCGCCGGGCCATCGAGAACGCCGGCTACACCGTCTTATCCTGATAAGTTTTACCCATCATCTCGACCCCGACCGGGTTGAGTGGAAAGGAACGTCATGAGCACTCCCCATCATTCCGGCGATCACCATGGTGATCACCCCGCTCCGGAAACAGACCACACCTACCACCCGGATCATGCCAGCCACGAACACCACGCAGACGCCGACACCCACGGCCAGGCGATGCCCCACGATCACCCGCATTCCGCCCTGGACGAAGACCACCACGTTCATGGTCACGGCGAACACGCCGGACACAGCACCGCAATGTTTCGGGACCGCTTCTGGTGGTCGCTGATTTTGTCCATTCCCGTCGTTATTTTCAGCCCCATGGTCGCCCACCTGCTCGGCTACAACCTCCCGGCATTCCCCGGATCCACCTGGATCCCCCCGGTGCTGGGCACGATCATCTTCGTCTACGGCGGAACGCCTTTCCTCAAGGGTGGATGGAAAGAACTGAAATCCCGCCAACCCGGGATGATGCTCCTGATCGCCATGGCCATCACCGTGGCGTTTGTCGCCTCCTGGGTCACCACTCTGGGGCTGGGCGGTTTTGAGCTGGACTTCTGGTGGGAGCTGGCCCTGCTGGTGACCATCATGCTGCTGGGCCACTGGCTAGAGATGTCCGCTCTTGGGGCTGCGTCCTCCGCGCTTGACGCGCTGGCTGCCCTGCTGCCAGATGAGGCCGAAAAAGTCATCGACGGGACCACCCGCACCGTGGCCATCTCCGAGCTGGTCGTCGGCGACGTCGTGCTGGTGAGGGCCGGTGCCCGGGTGCCGGCCGACGGAACCATCCTCGCCGGAGCCGCCGAATTCGATGAGGCAATGATCACCGGCGAATCCCGTCCCGTCTTCCGCGACACCGGTGACAAGGTGGTCGCCGGTACCGTGGCCACCGACAACACCGTCCGCATCCGGGTGGAGGCTACCGGCGGGGACACCGCCCTGGCCGGGATCCAACGCATGGTTGCCGACGCCCAGGAGTCCTCCTCCCGGGCCCAAGCCCTGGCGGATCGGGCGGCGGCGTTGTTGTTCTGGTTCGCGCTGATCTCCGCTCTGATCACCGCGGTGGTGTGGACCATTATCGGCAGCCCGGACGATGCTGTGGTGCGCACGGTCACGGTGCTGGTCATCGCCTGCCCGCATGCCCTGGGCCTGGCGATTCCGCTGGTCATTGCGATCTCCAGCGAGCGAGCCGCGAAATCCGGGGTGCTCATCAAGGACCGGATGGCGCTCGAGCGGATGCGCACCATCGACGTGGTGCTCTTCGACAAAACCGGCACCCTGACCGAGGGTGCGCACGCGGTCACCGGTGTCGCGGCAGCTGTCGGCGTCACCGAGGGCGAGTTGCTGGCCCTGGCCGCCGCCGCGGAGGCCGACAGCGAGCACCCCGTGGCCCGCGCCATTGTGGCGGCCGCGGCCGCCCATCCCGAGGCCTCCCGTCGGCAAATCCGTGCAACTGGTTTCAGCGCCGCCTCCGGCCGGGGGGTCCGGGCCACTGTCGATGGCGCTGAGATCCTCGTGGGCGGGCCGAACATGCTGCGCGAGTTCAACCTCACCACCCCGGCCGAGCTCACCGACACCACCAGCGTCTGGACCGGGCGTGGGGCCGGTGTGCTCCATATTGTCCGCGACGGTCAGATCATCGGTGCGGTGGCCGTCGAGGACAAGATCCGCCCCGAATCCCGCGCCGCCGTGAAAGCCCTGCAGGACCGCGGGGTGAAGGTCGCGATGATCACCGGTGACGCCCAGCAGGTGGCCCAGGCGGTTGGCCAGGACTTAGGCATTGATGAGGTCTTCGCCGAGGTCCTGCCCCAGGACAAGGACACCAAGGTCACGCAGCTGCAGGACCGAGGTTTGAGCGTGGCCATGGTCGGTGACGGTGTCAATGACGCCCCCGCTCTGACTCGTGCGGAGGTCGGTATCGCCATCGGTGCTGGCACGGATGTGGCTATGGAATCTGCCGGGGTGGTCCTAGCCAGTGATGACCCGCGGGCAGTGCTGTCGATGATTGAGCTGTCCCAGGCCAGCTACCGCAAGATGATCCAGAACCTGGTCTGGGCTTCTGGCTACAACATCCTCGCTGTGCCGCTGGCCGCCGGAGTGCTCGCCTCGATCGGGTTCGTGCTGTCCCCGGCCGTGGGCGCGATCTTGATGTCTGCTTCGACCATCGTGGTGGCGCTGAACGCCCAGCTGTTGCGCCGTATTGATCTGGATCCGGCTCACCTGGCTCCGGCCGAGTCGAAGGAGGAACGCACCACGCCTACTCCGGCATCCACCGCCGTCCACTGATCCTCCACTTCTCTCCTCTGCCCCCATATGACTCTGAAAGGCTCCACCCTGGCGCTGGCCGCCTGCGGTGAGGCCACCGAGTCAGGCAACACCGACACCACCACCTCGGCCACCAGCACTGCGACGACTGAGGCGAACGGGGAGATCTTCGCCGATCACAACGACGCGGACATCATGTTTGCCCAGATGATGATCCCCCATCACCAACAGGCCGTGGAGATGAGTGAGATGCTCCTGGCCAAGGAGGGTATCCCCGCCCCCCTTTTCCCTTAACCCGTTCATGACGATACGAGGGAAGCCATGGAAGCTACCAACAAATTTATTGATCGAGGCACCTACCGGAGTCTCTCCACTGTTGAAGACAAGCTAACAACGACAACGATGACCGGCGTGCTGCTCATCGTGGCCACAATAGCCGCCCTTATTTTTGCCAATTCCGGCTTATCGGATTTCTACTATGCACTTCGCAGCACCGAGGTGGGGCGCGATTTTGGTTTTCTCAATTTGCGTCTTTCCTTGGGAGCATGGGCAGCCGATGGGCTGCTCGCAGTGTTCTTCTTCCTTGTCGGCCTGGAATTAAAGCGGCAGTTTGTCTTGGCGATTTGCGCTCTCCCAGCCGCGCCGTCGTGCCCGTAGCCGCCGCGATCGGCGGCGTTGCACTGCCCGCAGTAATCTTTGTGGGGATCAATCTCCTAAGCCCGCACGGTGCGCTGGATGGGTGGGGCATCCCCGCAGCCACGGACATCGCCTTTGCGGTGGCCATCCTAGCGATTGTGGGAAAACACCTTCCTGATGCCTTGCGCACCTTCCTTCTCACCTTCGCCGTTGTGGATGATCTCATCGCCATCACAATCATCGCCGTGTTTTATTCCAGCGACCTTCAGCTTCACTACCTGGCGGTGGCGCTTATCCTGTTAGCCGCGTTCCGGTTCTTGACAGCAAAGTACGAGGACTGGTTTAGAAAGTCCTATACCAGCGCGTGGCTTCTTCTACTACACCGGCAGGCTAAGCCTCGTCCCCGGCGAGAATAAGGAAATGGCCGCATGGCGCAAGAAAGTGCTCTTCTTCCTCTACCACAACCAGGCCCAGCCCATCGGCTATTTCCATCTTCCTCCGAAGCAGACGATCGACTACAACTCGCGGCTGATTCTATAGGATGCCACTTTTCCTCTGAAGAAAGCCCGGAACAATGACCAAAGCATTGGCTATTACGTTCATCTGTTGAACAATTGGAATCAGCCTACTTTTCTACAGTCTTCAAGTACGGGGTATTACCAACGCTAAGCACGACAGTCAGAGCCCGCCTTTCCACTCTGAACAGATCAGAGTTTCGACTAACATCGAGATGTGTGAAGACCAATTGAACATTTCCATAATGGTCAGTTAACTCACTATTTACGCAAACCAAGCTTTGCTAAGATGACCTCCCCAAGACACCCAGTCTCACGGAGTGCAATATGCTGAGATGTTTAGCCCCAGTATTGATAACCCTAGGCCTCATTTTCCCCTCGGCCATTGCGGGCGCGAGCGAATCTTCCGTTCATGAGCCAACTACAGTCTCCCCTGACAGCTCGCTCAGCCTGAGCTGGTCAGAAATAGGCTCACTATCCCGCTCAGCTACCCCACAAGCAAACTATTCCACTTCAACAAATCAAACGCCTACCGGAGGACTGAGGACTGAAATAACAATCACATCAGCTAATGCGCCTACTACCTTTCGCTATGAATTGCATCTTCCACCAAACTCCCACGTAGAAAAGATGAGTGATGGGACAGTCAGCCTCAACGTAGATGGCAAACCTGTCGGGTCTTTTCGTAAGCCGTGGGCTAAAGACGCTAACGGACAACTAGTGCCCACCGACTTCGAGATGGATGGAAACACTCTTGTTCAGAGGGTATCTCACAGCTCCAATAGCTCATATCCTGTGGTGGCCGACCCACATTTCGAGTGGCAGGTCATTTCCGGAAAAATCTACCTCAATAAACAGGAAACTCAAGTCACTGGCGGATTGGCTGGAGCTACTTCAATAGTCGCCATTCCTTGGCTGGCAGCGATTCCAACGATTCCCACAAAAATCGCATCCACAATTCTTGGATCCATCGCAACAATCGCCGCATGGGCTATTACTGCCCACAATCAAGGCGTATGTCTTGGAATAACGGTTGGTGATTTCAGCGGATTCCCGCCTTCCCCAGTCTCAAACTTCCACCACACCGGGGAGCACTGCAATTAAGACACGACCTTTCAAATACCTCGTTTCACTTGCTATTTGTTTACTAACGGCGGCCGCTGTGCTCCACAACAGCGACGCTGCGACCACTTCAAAAGCGCTGGGTGCCCTAGCAGCCCTTGCCATTACGGGTGTATTACAGGGACTTGTCGTACGACGTGTCCGCCTGTGGGTTGCCATTCTTTTAAGCCTCATTGCCATGTGGATGTGGGGCTTCAGCTACCTTCTTGCCGTTGGTGAGACCGCCCGTATTACTACCACGTCGCTTTTAAACATGGTCTCGATTCTGGCGATTATAGCCCTTGTTGCAATCGTCCCAGGCAGTCACAAGGACAACCGAGAAGAGTAGGCTTACGCCTCGGCGGGGATATTCCCCAGCGCCGAGTTCACCTTGCCAACCAGCACACCGAGAGCGGTCAAGGGGATGGCGAGCACTCCGAGACCAATACCCCAGGCGGGCGAGCTCGTCGCCCTCGGTGTAGCGGGCGAGCTCGGCAAGGGCAGCCAGGCAGAAGGCCTCGAGACCAAGTGTCTGAGCAGACAGGGAGACATCCACTTTGCGGTTGTGGCGGGCGTCGATAAGCGTCCAGGTAGCAAGCCCCACGGAGAGGAGGACAGGAACGGCGGCGGCGGGGCGCGCCGTGATGAGGCGATCGGGGCGCAGGTCAAGGCCCCAATGGGTGGGGAGCGTGACATCGCGCATGCCCACGAAGTGGCCCGCGACAGCGGCGAGCGCGGCGCCGGCAAGTGGCGCCCAGGTGAGCGCCTGAGAGACCCGGGCCGGGATGTGCGCTTCTAGGCCAGGGAGGGAATCGTCGGGGCGGATGAGGCCCGTGGCGACGGCCACCTTGCCCAGGTTGAGGTTCCAGCCAAGACCGTACGGCATGGCGATAAGCCACGAGGGGTTTTCCGTATGGCGTACTTAGATCTGGATGCCGAAGCCCGCGAGGAACTTCCTCACAATCTGGATGAGATCCGGAATGGACATCCACTGGTTGAGAACCGGGATGAACACCTGGCTGGCGGGCTGGCCGGAGCTCGTCACGGCCGTGCCTTCCGGTGCAGGGGCGGGCTGCAGGCCGGCCGCCTCAACGGTTGCGGGTGCAGCAGGCGCAGCGGGCTGCGTAGGCTGAGCAGGTTGTGCAGGCGCGGCAGGCGCAGCGGGCGCAGCGGGTTGCGCGGGCTCCGTCGTCCGCGCCGCCGACCCATCCTTCAACCCACACCTGTTGGCGGCCTCGTCGATGCGGCCGAGCGCGGCGATGATCTGCCCGCCGCGCGCGTCGAAGGCGGCGACGGCGCGCGCCTGGGCGACCTTGTTGTTATAGTCGGCGGTGTTGGTCCAGTACTTGGAGGCCTGCGCGCACGAGATCTGCCCGTTGGGGATGGCGTGCAGCGCGTTGTCGATCATGTCGGCGTGTGCTGCCGGGGCCACGAGCGTCGCGGCGAGTGTGCAGCTGACAATTCCAGCGCGTAGTTTCGTATGCATGGTGCAGAGTATAAACAACAATAGTCACATGCGTAACACAGTTGCCCGTGCAGAGGCTGTGACTATGCGGTACGGAACCGGTGAGAACGCCGTCACCGCCCTGGATAACGTAACCATCGCCATCCCCGGCGGCCAGTGGACCACGGTCATGGGTGCCTCCGGCAGCGGCAAGTCCACACTGTTGCACGTGTTGGCGGGGCTGACCGTCCCCACGAGCGGCCAGGTGTTCCTCGGTGACCGCGACATCACACGCCTGTCGGAAAATGCCCGCGCGCGCCTGCGCCGCACGGACATCGGCGTCGTCTTCCAGGAGTTCAACCTCGTCCCGGTCCTCAACGTCAAAGACAACCTCCTCCTGCCCAGTCGCCTCGCACACCGTGTGGACAAGGACTGGTTCGAGCATGTCGTCGCCACCCTGGGCCTCGGCGACCGCCTCCGTCACCTGCCCCGCGAGCTCTCCGGCGGCCAGCGCCAGCGCGTCGCTGTGGGGCGCGCGGTCCTCACCCGCCCGCGCCTCATCCTCGCCGACGAGCCCACGGGGAACCTCGATTCGAAAACCTCCCGGAGCGTCCTCTCCATGTTTCGTTCGCTTGTCGACGATCTGGGGCAAACGCTTTTCATGATCACTCACGATGCGTCCGCCGCCGAGTACGGGGAGAACACCCTCCACATGCAGGACGGGAGGCTCACCGCGTGATTCGCCTCGCCCTCGCCCAACTGTGGCACCGCCCGCTGCGCTACCTCGCCCTGCTGCTCGCCGTCGTCGCCGCGGTTGCGCTCACCGTCGCCTCGGCGGCGATCGGCCTGAGCATCACGGACTCCGTCAACCGCACGTTCGCCGCCCCGTACGCGGGCGTCGCCTCCGTCGTGGAGGACGCGACCGAGCCCGTACCCGGCGCCGTCCTCGACCGCGTCACCACCGCCCACCTGCTGGAAGAGGGCAACCTCTACACCACGGTGACCATCACCGGCATCACCGACGGCCCCCTGCAGTGGCGCGACGTCATCGGTGGCCGACTTCCGGAAGCACCGAACGAGGTGGCGACCACCGGTGCGACGCCACCGATCGGATCGGAAGTGACGCTCCTCATCGGCACGGACACCGTCACCGCAACCGTCGTCGGTGCTGTCACACCGAGTGCGACGGAACAGCTCCTCGGCGCAGGCGGGCTCGTCGCCACCAACGACGCGATCGCCACGTGGGCACCCCACTCCACGGGCGAGCTTCGCTCCTCCGTCCCCCTCAACGAGGGCGTGAGCGCCGCAGAGCACATCAAAAAGGTAACCGCCGAGTACTTCTCCTCGCGCAACAAATACTTCCTCCTCCTCGGCGCGTTTTCCGTCGTCGTCGCGATCGTGGCGGCGCTGACCATCTACTCGGCCATGTCCGTCATTGCGGGCGCCCGCATCCGCGAGTCCGGCCTCGTCCGCGCGATCGGTGCCTCGTCGGTGGGGATTGTCGGATCGTTCACGGTGGAGGCGCTCGTCCTCGGCATCATCGGCGTTGCCCTCGGCCTGCCCCTTGGCCGCGTCCTCGCCCACTACGCGGCGGGCCTCGCCGCCGACCTCGGGATCCGCGTGCCGCTAACCGACATCAGCGTCCCACCCGCCTGGCTAGCCGCAATCGGCCTCGCCGCCGTCGCCGTGACCGTCGCCTCGTGCCTGCCCGCAGCGCTGAGCGCCACCCGCCGCAGCGCGTTGGACAGCATCTCCGGCGCAGCGGGCCGCACCCTGCCGGTCCTCTGCGCCCTCGTGGCCATCGCCTGCGCGGCCGCCGCCTGGTTCATCCAGCCCACGGGTGTTATCCGCGCCGTCGCCGTCGGCGGTTTCGCCACGCTTGCCGCAGCGGGCGCTGCAGCCCTTGTCATCCCTCTTATCCTCCGCATCCGCGTGCCGCTGCCGCGCCTTGGCCTGGCGCTTGGCTACGCCTCCCGGCAGTGGACCCGCTCGGCGGCGGTCATCGGCATCGTCACCGTCGCCGTCGCGCTCGTCGGCGCGGTGACCACAGGCTCCGCAGCGCTGCGGAGCCACTTCACCGATGTGGCGAGTTCCCAGGGCACCATCGATGTCGGCATCACCTCCCTGACCGGCGACATCGACCCGCAGCTGGTGGAGGACCTCCGCGCCGCGCCGGGCGTCGCCGCCGTCGACGCCCCACCGAAGGTGGCCGAGGGGTTCGCCGTCGACCCCCACTCGCCGGTCCTGCGCACCCCCATCGCGCCGGGACACGTGAGCCTCCCGCGCGGCGCGAAGACCACGACCGACCTCCCCGTCGTGCGCACGAATAACATCTTTCCGCTTGTGGACGCATCGATCGTCGACAAGCCAGGGCGAACAACCACCGCCCTCATTCGCCTCGAAGGTGGCCCGATCCAGCCAGAAACCGCCCTCGACCCCGTGCGCGCCGTCGCCGCCACCAGCCCCACCCCGGTGACCATGGCGGAATCCTTCAACCGCCGCAGCGACATTGTCCGCATGGTCGAGCGCCTCCTGTCCATCACCCGCCTCATGAGCCTCGTCGCGCTCGCCATCGCCGCCGTCGGCATAGCCGGCACGGTCCTCCTCTCCTGGCGCGAGCGCGCCGCCGACCGTCGCCTCCTCACCACCCTCGGTCTCACCAGCAGCTTGTCGACGACCGCCCTCGAGCTTGTCCTCCTCGTCGCCCCCGCCACCGCCATCGGTTGGCTCGTCGGCACCTGGGCGGGCCCCTTCATCGCCGCCGTCGCCACCTCATAATGAACGCGGCACCAGGGGAAAACCCTGGTGCCGCGCCTGTGAAAATGTGCACGTGCCCGCGCTTACGCGTCGAGCAACCGCTGCCCCACATAGGAATCGCCGTCGCGAATCCCCGGTGGAACGATATACATCGATGACGCGACGTGCTGGAGGTACTCGGTCATCTGATCTGTCGCCATCCGCTGCAAAATCGGGATGAACGATTGGGAGGGGTCCCGCACGTAGGCAATGAAGAACAAGCCCGCGTCGAGACGGCCCAGGTCTGTAAGGCCCTCGGTGTAGTTGTAGCCGCGCCGCAGGATGCGGTGCCCGCCGTTATGATCCGGGTGGACGATCGCCACATGCGAATCGATATCGATGAGCGGCTGCCCATCCTCATCCAGAGCAGTGAAGTCGGGGTCGGTGAACTCCTCCCCGCCGGATAGCGGGGCACCCTCAACCTTGTTGCGGCCGATGGTCTTCTCCTGCTCGCTGAGGATGAGCTCGTCCCACACCTCCATCATCATGTGGATCTTGCGGATGCACAGGTACGTGCCTCCGGCGGCCCACTCGCCGCCCTCGTCCTCCGGCTGGATCCACAGGTGCTTATTCAGCTCCTCCTTCGAATCCTCGGCCTTAATATTGCTCGTGCCGTCCTTGAACCCGAAGAAGTTACGCGGCGTCTGCTGATCCTCCGATGTAGAGGACGTGCGACCGTAGCCGAGCTGCATCCACCGCACGGAGGCGAGACCAAACGCGATGCGCTTGAACTGGTGCATCGCGTGGAGCACCACCATCGGGTCCTCGCCGCAAATCTGAATGACCAGGTCCGTGGACCCCTTCGCGGGATCCAGCTTCTCCGCCGCCATCCGCGGGATGCCCCGCTCCAGCACGCGCGGACGCTTGTGCTCGAGCTTGAACTTCTCAAACAGCGACGACCCGAACCCAAAGGTTATCGACAGCGCGCCGGGGCCGAGCCCGAGTGTCTCGCCGGTATCGTCCGGCGGCACGTCGTCGCGCACCTTCGGGTCGTTGACCTGGTCGCCGGCCTGCATCCGCTCGGCGGCGAGTGTCCAGTCGGTGAGCAGTGTGACGAGGTCCTCTTTGCGGGTGGCCACCATGTCGAAGGCAACCATAATCATCTGCTGCTGCGCCGGCGTGAGGATGCCGGACTGGTGCTCGCCGCGGAACGGCACGACTTCGGCGCTTGCCTCAGGCGAAGCGGAACTGCATCCGCTCAGGCCCAGAGCCGCGCCGGCGCCGCCCATCCCAAGAAGCATTGAGCGGCGTGACAGTTCGAAAGTCATGAGACGATGGCCTCCGTCAGCTTTGCCAGCGGGACGCGCAGGGCATCGACGAGATCAGACAGCTCGCGGCGCTGCGCGTCATCGAGGTCGGTGTAGGACACGTAGCCGTTACCGGACTTGTGCTTGTCCAGGTTCTGCTGCAGCGCATCGATGCGGGCAGAAATGGTCTCGGCGAGCTCCGGGTCCTTCTTCTTCGCCAGCGATTCGACGTTGCCGTAGGCCACCTTCGCGCCCTCCAGGTTGGCCTGGAAATCGTACAGGTCGGTGTGGCTAAATGCCTCTTCCTCGCCGGTGATCTTAGTCGTGGCGACCTCCTCCAGCAGGCTGATGGCGCCGTTGGAGATGTCGTCGATGTTGATGGAGAACTCGTCGGAGTAGACGAGGTCGTACAGCTTCTGCGTGTCGGCGACGAGCTGGTCAGCCGTCTTCTTGCGCTCCTCGGCGGTAAGCGGCGTGTCCCACAAGTCCTTCTCGGCCTTGTGCCAGCCGGTCCACTCGCGGCCCTCGGTGTCGTCGGACTTCTGGTAGTCGGCCTCGCGCTCGTCGAGGGCGGGGTCGATATCGCCGAACGCCTCGGCGGTGGGCTCGATGCGCTCGTAGAACATGCGCGACGGCGCGTACAGGGCCTTGGCCTTCTCGGTATCCCCGGCAGCGTATGCCGCCGCGAATTCCTTCGTGGCCTCGAGCAGCTGGCCGGTCTGATCCTTGACATAGGCGGTGTAGTTCGTCACAGCATCGTCGATGGCCTGCTGCTCGTCGGCGCTGACATCGACGGCCTCGCCCTGGGTAACCGTGAACGGTTTATCGCCGACGAGTGACCCGACCATGTTCTTCTTGCAGGCGGTGACGTACTCGCCGGGCTCAAGCAGGACGGTGTAATCGGTCGTCGTGCCGGGGCCGAGGTTTTCGCGCTCGCCCACAATCCGCAGCTTGTCGGGGGCGAGGATCTCGAACTCGTTGCGCACGGTGCCCTCGTTGGTGAGCCTGAAGTTCACGCGACCGGACGGCACCTCGGAGGTGGACACCTCGCACGTGTCGTCGGTGATGGTGACCTCAATCGGGGCGTTACCGTCTGCGGCGGTGTCCCCGCCACTAGGTGCGTTGGCTACACAGCCGGTGAGGGTGAGGGGCAGCACGAGTAAGGAAAGAAATCGGATGTTTTTCATGAGACTTTCGGGTGAGTATGACGGATAAACAGTGGAAGCACGATGATGAGGTACAAAGCCCACCCGAAGAACTGGAGGTATGTGGGGGCGAGATTGACGTTAAACATGGCTTCCAGGAGGACGAACCACCAGCTTGTGGCGTCCAGGAAGGGGATGTGACCATCGAAGTAACTGGAGATGTCATAAATGGTCACGCCCCACCCCGGCAGCACTCCCGCTTCCTGGAGGTCGCCGATGCCGTAGGAGACGATGCCCGCAGCAACGACAATGAGGAGTAAGCCTGTGGCGAAGAAGAACGTGGAGAGGTTGATCTTGGCGGTGCCGCGGTACACGAGCCAGCCGATGATGATGGCTACGATGAGTCCCGTGATCACGCCGGCGGTGGGCTGCCAGAACCCGCCTTGCGACGTGGCCTTGACTGTTGCCCACACGAAGATGGCCGTTTCCACGCCCTCTCGTCCGACGCTAATGATTGCGATCCAAACCAGTGACCAGCCGCTGCCTGACTTTAATGCGTCGAGCGCTTGCTCCCGCAGGTTGGAGGTCATCTTCCGGGCGTGCGTGGCCATCCAGAAGATCATCCACGTGAGCATGCCCATCGCCACGATGGATAGCGTTCCACCGAGCACTTCCTGTGCCTGGAAGGTGAGGGTGTAGGGTCCCCATGTCATGATGGCGCCCGCAGTCAGCGGAACGACCGCCGCGAGTATGACCCCCAGCCAGAGGCGGGGGAGAACGTCGCGACGATTCGTTTTCACCAGGGTTGCCACGAGGATGCCGACAACGAGTGAGGCTTCTACGCCCTCTCGCAGGGCAATAAGAAAGTTGGCGAGGAACAACGGTGTGTCTTTCCGGTTCGGTAATCAAAAGCTGCCTGAGCGCCATGACCGCCCAGGCAAAGGTAAGGCTACCCTAAGGCACGTTTTAGAACAAGACCACCCTCCCCTAAAAGGTGTGAGCTGCTACCTACCGAGGCAGTGGCGAGTCCAGATCAATGTGCCGACCGAAGAGCCACGCGCGATCCGTCAGCATCCGCGCGGTCACCATCCCGATCCCGATCGCCAGCACGGTCAGCGCCGCCGTCGCCGCCGCGGTCACCCCCATCTGCATATCGCCCAGGTTGAGGGCATAAATCGAGGCGAACATCGAGGGTCCCGGGATCATAATCACCGCTGCCGGCACCGTCGTCGTGGTGCGCGGAATGTGCGCCTTTTTCGACGCCACCCAGCCAATCAGCCCGATCGCCAGCCCGCCGACAAACGCCCCCGCATACATCGTCGCGCCTGCATACACGAGCCCCAACCGGATCAGGTTGCCCACCGTCCCGGTCACCGCCGCGATGCCCACCATGCGTCGCGACGAATTGAACAGGAAAGCAAACCCCGCCACGCCGACGAAGCTCGCCACCGCTGCCCGGATGAAAAAGTGCGGGTCAGCCACCTGCGGCACGTGCGCCGGCGGCTCCATCCCCGTCATCCAACTGACCAGCGCTACCGACAGCGTCGCCGTTGCGATAAGCGTCACCGCATACGCGAGCCGGGAAATCCCCGCCGCGAAGTCGAACCGCGACAGGTCAATAATCGCCGAGAACAGCGGGAACCCCGGCACAACGAACAGGACAGACGCCACAAACCCCGGTGCCGCCGCCTGCGTCAGCCCGAAAAGCTCAATGATCACCCAATACATAAGGCACGCGGTAACGGCCCCCGCCGCCACCGACGCCAGCTGCCGGGCGTGCTTCTTCGCCAACATTCCGCGCATGAACTGCCCGCTCGCAGCGGCGACGGTGACCATCAGGGCGTCGACAAGCGTGAAATGGTTGAGCACCGCAAAGCTCGCGCACGCGAGCCCCGCAGCCACCACGAGGACCGGCAGCGACCACCGTTTGACCACCATCTTTTCGATCTCGTCGAGCTGCTCATTCAGCCACTCCGCCGTGATCTGCTGCCGAATCCCGTGCGTCAGGTTCTCCAACGCCTCAATCCGCGACGCATCCACCCCCGGACTGTCCTGCGTGGCCACAATCGTGCGGAAATCATCCCCCTTGTGGAACGTACACGTAATCGTCGTCACCGCGATCGACGCGTCCAGCCTATCGAATCCCAGCGCTCGCGCCACCCGTTTCATCGCACGAATCACCCGGTAGCCGCCAGTCCCCGCGCCCATGAGCAGCATTCCGAGACGCAGGACCGCATCGGCCTCCACGCCCATTCTGTGCTGCGCGCTCTCCACAAAAATCACTCCTTTTCCAATTGGCTAGTTCTACCCCTCATCCCCGCTCCTGGCCAACTTTTCGCTTGTCGACGCTTCCTACCAGGCATGTTCGAAAAGGTACTCTTGCGGGTGGCTGGGGTGTGTCATGATGTTTTGTGTGAAAAAGAAAATGATAGCCCTTGCCGTTGCCGCGGTCACCGCCGCAGCGCCCGCATACGCAGAAACCCCACCTCAGAACACAAGCTCATTTTATGAAGAGGACGGCGAGACGCTCACCCCTGGAGCGGTCGCGGTCGTCTCCGTCGTCTCCACGATCGGTGTGCTCGGCCTCATCGCCGCTGGCGGGGCCTGGGCCGTGTCACAGGGCTTGCTTCCGAATCCGTTTGCGCCTGCCCCACCGGCACGGCCCATGTATAACGATCTCTGCTCTGAACAGGAGGTTCTACAGCCCGCCCGTGGTGCTGATGGATCGCAGCTTGTGTGCGTTTTCGCCGGTCGCGATTTCCGCTGGGTTTACGGCCCACGTCCGCTGGGCATTGGCACCGCTCACGAAGGCGGCTATTGCACCGTCAACGGCGGTCAGGATGACCAGGGAAGAATCATGCTCTGCCTGAACAACGAGTGGATCTACGGGCCCTAGGCCTCCTCGACCCGCACGGTCATACCGATCTGCGTCCACTCCCATGGTGCAAGTGACACGCCCCTGGTGACATCCTCGCCGAGGAGAGCAGGTTCAACGCAGACAAAATTTTTCCAATCATCGTCAGGCAGATCGCCTGGCACGGCGGCACCCGGATTCCAGATGACCGTGTGATCGTGGTCGTGGCCGGTGACGGTGATGCGCCGGGCACCGTCGACGATGGTAATAGGCGAGGTGGTCGTCGTGCGTTCGTCGACGACACCACCATCGAATGTGAGGCCGTCAATTTTCACCGCAGTGACGTCCTCCACACGGAAATATGGGTGGAAGGCCAGCTGGACATCGCGACGGCGCGAAGCTGCATTCCTGCACTTCAAGATTATCGCAAAGCCCTTGGGCGTGGTCTGAATGCCGAGCCTCAGATCCCACTCGTCGTGCCGAATCCGGCAATCGAATCCTCCCGGCACCTCCTGGCACTCCCACGCTTTCCGACGCGCCCACCCATGCGCAGGATCCTGGCCTGTCAGATCATTGAACCACGGCGCGATGATCGGCACCCCGCCGCGAATCGAGCCCCCCTCAGAAAAATCGGCCTCGGGGGACAGATAGAGGAGCTCCCCGAGATGCGAATCCGCAGAGAGCAGGTGCGCACGACCGTCAGCTATGGCCAGCGTTGTGCGAGCATCTTCGGAGTACGTAAGGCGGGCAGGAGTTGCGCTATCAGGAGTGGTCATATCGCTCATAGTAGTGGAGTAGTGATAGCCGATGGCAGAATCGGCACAAATGCAAACAAAATGCTGGACTGCCTTCATTGGTCACCGTGGCGCGAAGTTTACTACAAGTTATCCCCGCAGGTGCGGGGCAGATTAAGAGGTAGAAACTACGCCACGCCATATAAAAGGCACATCCCCGCAGGTGCGGGGCAGATGCAGGCGTTGAATGGGGTGGCCGGGATGGTTGCGGCTCATCCCCGCAGGTGCGGGGCAGATGCAGGTGAATTCGCGGGAGGTGACCTGGCCGCGGGCTCATCCCCGCAGGTGCGGGGCAGATGAGCATGTGGATTCGCATGAGTTCCTGGTGAGGGGCTCATCCCCGCAGGTGCGGGGCAGATT
>NZ_KV821085.1:62371-62706 GCF_001815555.1 Corynebacterium sp. HMSC073D01
GGGGCTCATCCCCGCAGGTGCGGGGCAGATTTGGCTGGGGCTTCGCCGGTTTCCAGGTCGGGGGGCTCATCCCCGCAGGTGCGGGGCAGATCCGCACCCAGCTGCGTGGCCCCGGCAATGAGGGGGCTCATCCCCGCAGGTGCGGGGCAGATTTTTACCCTTCCCTTTTTGCTTACATGTAACACGGCTCATCCCCGCAGGTGCGGGGCAGATTATTCTGACCCGCAGTGCCCCTACTGCGCCATGGGCTCATCCCCGCAGGTGCGGGGCAGATGACTGCACTTGACGAGGTTGCTCGGATGGTGGCGGCTCATCCCCGCAGGTGCGGGGCAGAT
>NZ_KV821085.1:62806-63079 GCF_001815555.1 Corynebacterium sp. HMSC073D01
GGGCTCATCCCCGCAGGTGCGGGGCAGATGTCACCCTGGGTTGCATGTACCCCTGGGTTACAGGCTCATCCCCGCAGGTGCGGGGCAGATGCCCGTATCAATGCTTCGTGCCGTCTCAGCGCGGGCTCATCCCCGCAGGTGCGGGGCAGATGATCACAAAAACCTGCTGCAGGGCCTGCTGGGGGGCTCATCCCCGCAGGTGCGGGGCAGATGGTGCCATCACACCAGAAAAGATAGCGGAACAGGGCTCATCCCCGCAGGTGCGGGGCAGAT
>NZ_KV821085.1:63179-63391 GCF_001815555.1 Corynebacterium sp. HMSC073D01
GGCTCATCCCCGCAGGTGCGGGGCAGATGATACGGATCTGCCATTCCCGAATTTGGTGACCGGCTCATCCCCGCAGGTGCGGGGCAGATTCACAGACCGCAAACGCCTACTCGAACAGCAGCGGCTCATCCCCGCAGGTGCGGGGCAGATTTCCTTCTGCAAGCCATCCTTGCGATCAAAGAGGGCTCATCCCCGCAGGTGCGGGGCAGATG
>NZ_KV821085.1:63491-64252 GCF_001815555.1 Corynebacterium sp. HMSC073D01
AGGGCTCATCCCCGCAGGTGCGGGGCAGATGGATGTCACCCAGCTAACCGATTGCGATTCCGGGGCTCATCCCCGCAGGTGCGGGGCAGATTCCACTCGTGGTGAGCGCCCCGGCGACACCTGGGGCTCATCCCCGCAGGTGCGGGGCAGATCGCCAACAGTCGGTTAGCAAACTCGGTGACATGGGCTCATCCCCGCAGGTGCGGGGCAGATCTGCTTGGACGCTGCACCCGCCCCCGTGGACGCGGCTCATCCCCGCAGGTGCGGGGCAGATATGACGGCGTGGCGGACATTGACCCGGATCTGCGGCTCATCCCCGCAGGTGCGGGGCAGATTAGATAGGGGGAGACGAAAACAGGTTTCGTGTAGGCTCATCCCCGCAGGTGCGGGGCAGGTCATACACCTACAACACGGAGCTCACCCTCGCCCGGCTCATCCCCGCAGGTGCGGGGCAGATTATCTGCGCACCGGAGCGCACTCCGAACAGGGGGGCTCATCCCCGCAGGTGCGGGGCAGATCTGCGGCGAAGGATGCGGCGGCTAAGGCTGTGGGGCTCATCCCCGCAGGTGCGGGGCAGATCAATACCAACTTACGCGAAGCGCAGTGATCGCGGGCTCATCCCCGCAGGTGCGGGGCAGATAGCAGTGACGTTGGGAAGGTACTCCTCGAAAAGGGCTCATCCCCGCAGGTGCGGGGCAGATAAAATAATGCCCCGGCGCGGCGGCCGGGGATGGGGCTCATCCCCGCAGGTGCGGGGCAGA
>NZ_KV821085.1:64352-64566 GCF_001815555.1 Corynebacterium sp. HMSC073D01
GGCTCATCCCCGCAGGTGCGGGGCAGATGAATGGACGCGCGGCTGCAAGGCTGTCAAGCGGGGCTCATCCCCGCAGGTGCGGGGCAGATGAGGTGGAATCCCTACTTGTCGAGCGCGACCGGGGCTCATCCCCGCAGGTGCGGGGCAGATCTCCTGCGGGCATGCGGGAACATGGCTGGGTAGGGCTCATCCCCGCAGGTGCGGGGCAGATTAC
>NZ_KV821085.1:64666-65122 GCF_001815555.1 Corynebacterium sp. HMSC073D01
GGGCTCATCCCCGCAGGTGCGGGGCAGATGGTTGTGGTGCCCCTTAGTGCGTACAAATACGGGGCTCATCCCCGCAGGTGCGGGGCAGATTCACCGGCTACGATGGCACCCCGTACACGTTGAGGCTCATCCCCGCAGGTGCGGGGCAGATATGCTGTGCTCCGCTCCGGTAACCTCGGTGCCGGGCTCATCCCCGCAGGTGCGGGGCAGATGCGATTGAGGCTGGGGCTGTGATGCGCATTTCGGGCTCATCCCCGCAGGTGCGGGGCAGATCCTTGAACCCACTGGCCCTGGCGATTCTTATCGGGCTCATCCCCGCAGGTGCGGGGCAGATCCCACGAGCTCCCGCGCTACGAGCACCTCGCCCGGCTCATCCCCGCAGGTGCGGGGCAGATTGCCGCGATTCTTTCACCAGAGAGTTGAGCTGGGGCTCATCCCCGCAGGTGCGGGGCAGAT
>NZ_KV821085.1:65222-65554 GCF_001815555.1 Corynebacterium sp. HMSC073D01
GCTCATCCCCGCAGGTGCGGGGCAGATCCCCGCCGACCAAACAATCCGCCTCCACGGTTAGGCTCATCCCCGCAGGTGCGGGGCAGATGGCCGCCGCCGATCCGCTGGTGACCACCGTCGGGGCTCATCCCCGCAGGTGCGGGGCAGATATGGTCGCAGCGGAGAAAGGTAATTTCATGACGGGCTCATCCCCGCAGGTGCGGGGCAGATCAGCCACGGTGGAAACAACCCTCGACATGATGGGGCTCATCCCCGCAGGTGCGGGGCAGATGGTGCGTTGATTTCTCGATTGGCCTGCCCGTGGGGCTCATCCCCGCAGGTGCGGGGCAGAT
>NZ_KV821085.1:65654-65923 GCF_001815555.1 Corynebacterium sp. HMSC073D01
CTCATCCCCGCAGGTGCGGGGCAGATGGAAAACCTCTTTTCCTTTTCTTCTGGTTTCGGGGCTCATCCCCGCAGGTGCGGGGCAGATAATGCGCTCGTTTTTCTTGGTGGTGAACTTAACGGCTCATCCCCGCAGGTGCGGGGCAGATACCGTCGTTGGACCAGCAACGACGCGGCACGCGGGCTCATCCCCGCAGGTGCGGGGCAGATGGAAAAAGAACGGAAAACCGGATTGTCCCCGAGGGCTCATCCCCGCAGGTGCGGGGCAGA
>NZ_KV821085.1:66023-75811 GCF_001815555.1 Corynebacterium sp. HMSC073D01
CGGCTCATCCCCGCAGGTGCGGGGCAGATGCTATCTGAGCAGGGGAGATGAGCGCCGATTTTGGGTTTTGGCTTTAGCTTTGTTTTTGCTAGTTTCGGCTACCGTTTGCGGGAGCGGTACATGTTGCGGGCTTTGCTCCAGCCGGTGCGCCGCTGTGGGGGAGGCCGTCGCGCGGGGCGGCGTATGAGAGTGAGGCCGTCGTAGTCGGCGGGTTGCCATTCGGTCCGATGGGTACGAAACTCTAAACCTTGTTCGTTATCGGAGCTCCAGACCAAAATGGCAGATCCGTCTTTGCACAGTTCCACCGTGCGTTTCCAGATTGCCTCCCGGATCCGAGCACTGGGTCGCCCAACAAAAACGGTTGGGGAAATCTGGAACAACCATTTAGTCAGGTCACCGCGAAGACCGGCAGGGCAGGCGGTGACGACGAGGACCATCATCGATGTTCCTCCGACCAATTCATTCCCGCAGGGATGGCAGAGATTTCGTTCCAAAGGAATAGTTCGGCATTGAGAGGATCGCCATCGTCGTGAACTTCCATTAGGGAGTACAGGTCTTTGACCATTCGGGGGAGGAGTTTTGTTTCAACTATGGCATCGCGAATGATGTGGCGGATGTCCTGTGGCGCGGTCATCGCATTAGCAGCAACCGCCTCGAAAGCTGCGGGGATAGTGATTTCCGCTTTATACAGGTCGGCAATGTCGTAAACAAACGCACGATCTGTTCCCATGTGAACCACCCCGAGGGCCGGGACGAACCCCAGACCACAGATGACGGCATGAGTGATGCCGTACAGGGCGGCGTTGGCAGCGGTGAGAGTTTTGTTTATCGGATCACCGAGTTCAAATTCGTCGGGATCATATTGCCGCCGTTCCCAGGGCACGCCGGTGCGAGCGGATTCGCGAAGATAGATCTTCTTCATCCGCGACCCCTCATAGCCACGAAGCTGTTGCATGGTCGCGGTATCCACGTTGTCGTCGGGAAACCGCATGGCGTACATGCGACGGGCGCAGGCGAGGCGGCTTCGCTGGTTTGAGACGATCATCGCCTGCTTTTCTGCGAAGCGGGCGGTCTTAGCCGGTGGGCGACCACTGGCGTAGTAACGCACACCTTTTTCGCCTACCCAGCAGGTAGAAACGCCACTATCGCCGAGGATTGCCATCGCGGCATAGGTGATTGAGGTTCCCGGCCCCAGCATGAGCACGGCTAATGCTGTGGCGGGCACGTGTACCACCCCACGTTCATCCGTGATGGTTATAGCGTTAGCGTCACGGCTTACCGTTGCACGTTCCACATAGAGGAAGCTGATGCGTTCTTCCATGCGGGTCAGCGCCTGTCTGTCCAGCGGTAATTGACGTGGGGTGGCCATTGTTATCTCCTGGCCAGGGTCATGAGGCCAAGGCCGTAGGCACGGCCTTTGCCGATTCCCTGGGTTAGAGTAGCCCGCAGCGCTTCGGCGTCGGTGACTTCTAAAGTCCCCTCAAACCGAACGGTGGTGAGGGCTACAGTCCGTTTGTGGTCACGAGGATTCTTGGAAAACCTCATGACCTTGCGGTTTGCGATCCGCAGGTCAGATTCAGCACTGTCACCTTGTGGGAGAACTTTGAAACCATTCTTTTCGGATCGTTGCAGCAGCCAGTCAATCTGTTGGTCGATTCTGGCTAGAGGAACCGACTTCCCTCGCTTACCTCCAGTTTTCAGGCTGATTGAAGGGTTGGCAAGGAGCTCAAAGCACCATTGCTGACCTTTGGCAAGAGAGCTGAGAAGCTTGTCATAATCGGCTGTTTGGGCTGGTCGTGTTGACCAACCAAGTCGATCTGCAAGTTCTGCAGTGTCGGGTCGTTCCGGCCCCACGATATAGAGGATGTGCTCGTTATCGTGTTGGTCAAGGCGCCAGAGAACACGCCCGTTGTCGGAGGGGAGATCTGGTGGGAACAGGCCGCGCACCTCTGCGTGCATTGCCTCGGGATTGGTGAGAACCTTACGGCCATGGCGCTTCTGTGGGTTGACAAATACTCGTGTAAAAGTGGTCATGAGCTGATCACGGTGTCAAAGAACCTATCCTTACTTTGCGCGGAATCGTTTTCAAAGGATGCTTTCCGTTCCTCGACCACAACGGTGCGCCAGCCGTATTGCCGGTGCTCTTGGGAAAAGGAAATCGGAACGTCGCACTTGCTCATACCTGCCTCGCCAGGCTTTGCATCGCGGTGAATCGGCAGATACACCGTCGACGAGCGAGCCTTGCGGTGATGAGGAGACGCGTGCCACGGTTCGTCGACAAGCGCCTGGACAACATCGGTATCACGAATTCCAAGGACGAGATTGGGCGGGGCAGGACATGACCTGCGGCCGAGAAACAGCGGGAATCGTGGCCGCCGCAGCGACTCTGCCATAGCTTCCAGGAGCTCCCGATCCTCCGACTCGACAGCGGCGACGAAAGCCGCATCGGAGAGGTAATAACGGGTGACGAGCTGTGCCGAAGCACCTTCCTTTACTTGCCATTGCTGGGCGGTCTGATAGTCCCGCAGTAGCGTTCCGGGTTGGTCAACGCGGACCGCCAGGCGCAGTTGCGCGAGATCTTCCAAGGGATCGCTGCGACGCCTACCCTGAGCGGCCGCGATTAGTCCAACGATTCCGGACTTGGTAGGAACAGCCGCTGTCTCACGCGATTTATATCGGCTGCTGTCGCCCCATGATTGCATGGGGCCTTTCAGCAGCAGGAGAAGCGAGTGGGTCATGTTAGTTGCTCGCTTCGTCCAGGGCCTCGCCGAGAACAGTGGTGAGCTCGGGGAGCGTCGTTTCTGTTGCCAGCTCTGCGAATGCCTTGCGCAGATCGCCGAGGCCGATGACGAAAGCGGCCTTGGGCTTGAATCCGTACTGCTCTTCAATCTCGCGTTCCTGTTTAGACATCGCTTCGGCTGCTGCTTCACGGCGGCCATGATCGGCAGTGGCTGTTACGGGAGTTTCGAATGCGTTCACCAAGCTGACCGGGCGAGTATCGCGGATGGCGATGTACACGAGTTCCGGAAGCGTTTGGTTGGCAAAGGTATTGATTTTGCCGGTCGGCATGGACTTGATAAATGCTTCCACGAAGTACAGGGCGCACGTCTTGGCGGCATCCTCGTTACCCAGGTTTTCTGCGAGAGAATCCATGTCGATAGTGGCGTAGCGGTAGAGCGTCGAGCTCATCATCTGGACGGTGCCGATCATGCCAGCACCTGTTTCATCGGAGCTCTCAACGTAGTCGTCCACGGCCGTGAAGTAGTCGAACTCAGGCGAGGATTCGTGCACACCGAGGGCGTGCGCAACCTGGACTGCTGCGTCCACGTTGTAGCTGGAATCGTCAGCAACCATCCGGCCGAACATCGAGACATCGGCGGAATGCTCGCTGTTCAGCAGCTGCTTCGCTATTTTTGCTGGAATCTTCTCACTGGTTTCGCGGGACTTCACTACAGCCTGTGCGACGTTGTGAATCTGATGGCTGCTAAGGAACAGCAGGTAGCCGGCAGTCTTGTTCTTGGTCGGAGCATCATCATCCTCGTGAGCCTTGGCAGGGGCATCCTTGAGAGAGATCTTGGCGGCCTTGAACAATGCCTCAACAGCCTTTACATCTTCCGCGTCGGTGTCCTGACCGGTAATGTTAGAAATTTCCTTGAGGATGACATCGACGACGAGTCGGGTGCGCGTACCGATGGAATCCGGGTCGAGGTTTTCTGCCACATACTTGCGGATTGCGCGCTTCCACGCCTGAGAAGAAACACGCTGACGCGGGACACCACCGAAGATGGCGCTCTTCGGCGCGCCGGTGTCATCCCTGTTGATGAGGCTCGGGGGAAGGGTGTGCAGGGCAGAGATATCGACTGTGATGGACATGGGGGTAATTCCTTTCAGTTAGTTGGCAGTGGTGCCGGTGGTTGAGTAGTGGGCGGTGGCGAAGTCCCGCGACCAGCGGACGAGGACTCCATTCCGTTTCAAGGGGTTGTGCAAGCTGCGCAGATCGAGCGCGAAGCGACCGTAGTCGAATCCCAATTCTTCGCGACGAAGCAGCTGAATCAGCGATCTGATATGGATTACTTGAGCTTGCAGGTCCTGTGTCAGGAGGATCGCATCGAACCGTGGCTTCAGCGAGTCACTATCGCTGCGAAGGTCCAGAAGACCGCAGGCGCGAGCGAAACTGACATCGGGAACGTGCATCGGTCGTTTGGCGCTCTGCATGTGGAGGGCAAAGAAACTGATCGCGGCAAATGCGGCATCCTCACTCGGAGAGGGCCTGTCACCTTTGCCTAGCAGGCTTTCACCCAGTGGGGGATTCAGTTCCAAGAGCACATTTTCCATGGCGAGAGGGTCAGAAGCTGCGGTTTTTCCAGCATTCCGGCGCAAGTCGGCGAGGGTCGCGCGGGCACGAGCCTGCGCCCTGTCTCCGTGTGCGCCGAAAAAGCTGTCCTGGAGCCTTGCCGCAGTTTTCCCTACGGAAGTGGATAAACCGGGTCCGGTAGCCGGTTTCTCATCGGTGGTCATGATTTATTTCCTTTTTCTTTGCGTTGCTTGCTTGCAGTGCACGCGCTGAGCGTGTCCAAGAGCTTCCTTCTGAGCTGTGCAAATGCAGTGCCGGCGGTGAGCTGCCATGGCTTGCCACCTTCTTGGCGCGGCGGAATAAGCCGTCCCACGAGTGCCTTGGGGCCTGCCCCTCGTAGGAGGGTTTCGGCCTTGTCAATGATCGTTTCGTAAACGATGTCCTGCCACTGTGTTATTTGCTCGTCAAGTTGATCCTCGTCAACAGTTGAGAGCCAGGCGTTGAAGCGATGTTCCAGTTCAGCGAGAGCACCATCTGTTGGTGCCGGCTGAAATTCATAGTCGCCACCTGCAGCCTGAAGTAGCTGTCCGGCGAAACTCCCCAGTGCCACTGCAGCCGTCGACGTTGCGGTTGCTTGGGAAACAATTTGGTCACGGAGCTCTACGTTTTCGGGTTGGAGAATAGGTGACGGGAGATTGAGAACTGCATGAACCGTGGTCGAGGGCGTGGAATCGTTCGGTCCGTACGATGCAGAAATGAGTTCTAGGGGGATCGTTTCTTCGATGCCGAGATCGTTAAAAACTCGTGATAGTGAGTCCAGATTCCGGGGACGTTTAGGCGCGCGATCCTTCTCCGTAAACTGGGGGTCGCTGTCCAAAGCCACAAGCGGAACGAGTGATCGCCACATCGTTCGGTTGGTATCGAAGCACTGCGGGTAGTAAACCGTGTGGCCCTTCTTGGACTTGTTCTTGCTGTAGCGGTACGGCGTGAGCGGATCTCCGAATACGTTCGCTCCAGCATCGGGGATCTTGTCGCCGTTGGTGACAATGACTCCGGTAGCTCGATCTCCCTCGTAACGCACGCGAATGCGACGAGTCTGCCAGGTGAGAAGGTCCGCAGCGCCCTTCGGGGCGGGGAACTCTCTGACCGCAGCAGTATCGACGGGGCGTTCCCAGCACGGCTTGTCTTCAGGGGAAGAAATACAGTCCGCAGTGGTGTTGTACACGAGCGTTTCCGCGAAGGTATTACCAACGATGAGAGTGCGGCCGGTCATACCTGACCACCCCACGCCGATGGGGTACCCACGTCCGCCCTTCACCCGGTCGTCACCGATCGCACCCGGCTTGATGCCGGAGTAATCATAAGCCTGTGTGGTAACGATCCACCGCGCGGCTTCGCCAAGCGGTACCGTCTCCGCCGCATCTTCTTCCCGCATGGAGAAGTACTCGCTTTCGGCCTCAGGAATGAGGCGCGAAAGGGGGAGAAACTCCATATTCTTTGTCTCGAGCGTCGGGGTCTGCATAAACGGTGCAGGACCACCGACGAGGAAGAAGCGATCGCGATACGTCTCCAGGTAATTTAGGACGGTCTCGTCCGCTTCGCTGGATCGCGCCTGCTCGAGATGCTCTTCGAACCAGGTGGAGAATGGAAGGTTGTCTCCGTTGGAAACAGTGAGATCTCCGGTATGTGCCCGCCAATAAATCGGGAGGAGCAATCCGACGATGGCGGAGTCCTGCGTAGGTGCATCGCCCCTGACGCGCTTGATTGGGTGTTTTCCGTCGAAAACATCGAGGAGTCCGAGCTCAACGGGTGTCCCATCCAAAGATTCGCAGAGGATCCACGGTTCGTCGAGAAGTGAGAACCGTGGAGGTGAGCTGCTCATGATGATCCTTTCTTAAAATTAGGTGGTGGATAATTCATTTTTCAGTATAGCACGTCGGTTACAAAAAGGTAAGAGTTAATCAAAAAATGTTGCGGAAAAACTCCGTATAATTACCCCCGGCGACATACGGTGCGCTGCCGGTGAGTTTTTCACCGCAGTGATGAGCCCTCTTAGCTTTTGGTAGAAAAGCCCGTCCCGCACATGCGGGAATCGAGGGCAGAGCCATAATCCGTATGTCGCCGTTCACTGTGCTGTACATGACTATGAATGTATACAACGGTTGCCACATCGCATTGAGATCTTTCGAACAAAACCTAAGTCCACAGCTAGGAGCCGTAATTTTCGCCGGGAAAAACCTCTAATAGCCCCAAATCCATGTCGTAGCGAAGGAGATGGCCGTTGAGTTCAATCTCGTGTTCCGCATTGAGCCGCAGCGCTACCTCTCCCTTGAGTTGATAGTCCTGCACCCAACCGACAGGCGTATCCATTTCAAGCTGGTCAAGAACCTTATTCAAGGCAGTGTCGTAGGGCGTTAACCGTGAGGGGAGGCGAACAGAACTAGCAGCGAGCGCAAAAGCTGTGTGACGCTCGGGTTGCGCATCATCGGCGATGTCCGGACTTTCTGGCAAAGCGAGGGGAATGTAGCCGTATTCAGTGGAAACGATGGGAATTACCTCTACTGTCGGTGTCGAGTCGCGCACCTGCGCCAGCCCCTTGGCCTCTTCATTTTCAGCGGATTCCTTGGGACCAATGCGTTCGTAAAGCCGTTGCAAACTTCGCTCGTTTGCGACGCTGCGCGGTTCAGGTATGCGATAGGAATCTGCACGCGCTCGGGACAAATCGATGGCTTGAGCGTGTTGCTTTGCGGCTTCGTTCCACTGTTCCTCCCAGCCGTCGGGGCAGGTTAAAGCTGGAGAATACGTCTTTTGTACAAGTTCAGAAACGTCAGAGGGGGAGGTAAAACCGCGGGCAAATAGGGTTTGCATAGCCACCGCCGTTGTCGCGAAAAGTATGGCGGGGGAGTACACAGCCGCAGTTCCAGCCTCGAATTCAGGTACAGGATCCCACGTTTCCACACCGCGGATGTACACCTGCGCGTTACTGACGGGCTCGGGCCGGTCAGATGCTGGTCTGTTGTGGCGATACACACGCCCGATGCGCTGAATCAAAAGATCCATTGGCGCAATATCGGTAACGAGCAGGTCAGCGTCGATATCGAGGCTTTGCTCCGCAACCTGGGTCGTCACGACGACGAGGCGATCTGGTCTCCCATTCCCGCGATGCGCATGGGGCCCCAGCTTTCTTCGGAGCTCCTCCTCCTTGCGCGCCCTATGGGACGCCATAAACGCCGCATGATGGAGCTCTACCTCACCAGGAAATCGCGCTGAGAGCTTATCAAATGCCTCCTGAGCTCGCCGAACGGTGTTGCAAACGACAAGCGCAACACCCCCTTCGCGCAACTTATCCTCCAGCAGACCAGCGACCGCTTCGCCGTCGTCGGCAAGCTTTTCCACACTGTAGTGTTTGCTCTCCGGTCGGGTCTCTACTGGTTGTTCTCGTCCCCCTTGCTTGTCGACGATCGTTAGTAACGGATAGGCACTCGATCGTACGGTCGGCTTCTCGATGTTCAACCCCTTGGCGTATGCACTGGCCAGTGCCTGCCGCTGAGAAGTCGGAAGCGTGGCACTCATGATGATGACAGAGCACCCGTAGCGGGCGAGCCACTGGATAGCTACTGCTAGATATTCGTTCATGTAAACGTCGTACGAGTGTGCCTCATCGATAATTACCACCTTGCCGGAAAAACCGAGGTGGCGAAGCATGAGGTGTCGAGCTTGAAGCGCAAGCATGAGAACTTGATCGACGGTGCAAACCACAAAGTTGGAGAGGATTCCTCGCTTCCTTCCAGCTAACCACCGCGTCGCAGTTACCGTCCCGAACTCGTGTCGATCACCAATACTGCCAAATCTTAGCTTCGTAAAGTCCCTGTTCAAAGAGCTTTTCGAGTGTCCAAGGAACATAGTCGAGACCTCAGACTCAGGCGTCGTCCGCATCGCCCAATCAGTGACGCGGTTAAACAGTCCGTCGGCTGTTGACATCGTGGGAGCCGCAAACACGATACCTTGACTCCCCGCATGGGCGGCTAGGACATGAGCCGCAGCAAGCCCCGCCTCTGTCTTGCCCTCGCCGGTAGCAGCTTCGATGATGAGAAGTGTAGGTTCCTTTTGAGCACGGGCGATATCAACCGCCGCCTGCTGAATGGGGCGAATCTTGTAACTATCAGGCCAGTTAAAGGCAGAGGAAAAGTAGGTGGCGTCTTGTGGTGCACGAACCTGTGGTGACCACGGGGAAGAAAGCTCGATGCTATCCACGCCACGGCGAACACGATCCTCTTGTGAGTGTGTGTCATTGAGTGGAAACGCCATCTGGTTGGAAGCAATCCAGTCGCACATGATGACGAACCCCGTAATGATCTGAGTCGCAGGCGTAGTTAGCGGTTTCGTGATTTGCTGAAGCACCTCATTAAACCCCGTCAGCTCTGCAATCTTGTCCAGGATTTCCTTATGCGCGGCCTTCCATCCTGCCGAATACTTTGCCATAGCTCGCGCGGCCTTTGCCACCCCAGGCTTAGTCGAAGGAACCCCATGGTGTGCGGCTGCGATCGACGCGATACTGAGTCCAACAGGACGCGATACTTTGTGGTTTAGCAGCCAATCGAAGAGGATTGCTTCGGATGCGCTGGAGTGCGGGTAGTACTCAAAAGCTGACTCCGTCTTCGGTGCAACGAGGCTGAATCCCGCGTCTTCTACGCGCTGCGAGTACATCCCCATATCGCCCCTCGAATCCAACTGGGACTGGAAAGTGCATGATATTTTCCCGATGTCATGCGTCCCGACGACAAAAGTGACCAGGCTACGCAGCGCCTGCTCAGTCATTGAAGTCTCCCGACGAAGAAACGCTCTTGTTTGATTACTTAGCCACGTCTCCCAAAGCTCATCGGCGACGCACGCGGCATCGACAAGATGCTGGGGTACCGACAAGAAATCCCCACTCTTATCCGTGGAGTCTTCCGGAGTCTTAGCCCAAAATGAACGGATTTGTGGCTCAAAACTGGCGAGCACTTTCTCGGATGCCGAGCTAAACCTTGACATAATTCTCATCATAAAATGCGAGTGCACACGGTTAATGAGAATTTCGAAAATTGCCGACTTTTCTTTGCCACCGAGCTAACCGAACTAGATAATTCTGAGTCCCAGGACATATTGAGGTGATAAACCGGAAACACCTAACACTAAGCCCCTGGCCGGTCGAATCGAAGCTGATTCAGGCCAGTTTATGGCGAGGGGAGTGGAGCTAGATAGCAATGTGTGCTCATCCCCGCAGGTGCGGGGCAGATTGAAGCATGAAAGTCAGTTCAACGGTAACGCAGGGCTCATCCCCGCAGGTGCGGGGCAGATTCGGAGCCTGTACCACCCGGTGCGACAGCCTCAGGCTCATCCCCGCAGGTGCGGGGCAGATGTTGATTCTGTGGCTTCGAGCAAGGTGGCTGGCGGCTCATCCCCGCAGTTGCGGGGCAAATGAGCACCTGGCCGATGGTCGGGTGCTCTCGCC
>NZ_KV821085.1:75911-76244 GCF_001815555.1 Corynebacterium sp. HMSC073D01
GGGCTCATCCCCGCAGGTGCGGGGCAGATAAGGAGCACAGAGGGGAAGATGCGGGTGATGGTGGCTCATCCCCGCAGTTGCGGGGCAGATTTCGTAAATTAAAGGCCAAGGCCCCTACGAACGGGCTCATCCCCGCAGGTGCGGGGCAGATCCCTGCCACCCGCATCCACGGCACCAATTCCTGGGCTCATCCCCGCAGGTGCGGGGCAGATGGGCGGTTGTACTCGAAATACATGTTGATGCGGGGCTCATCCCCGCAGGTGCGGGGCAGATCGACCCCGATGCCCCGAAGGGCAAAAGTGGGACGGCTCATCCCCGCAGGTGCGGGGCAGA
>NZ_KV821085.1:76344-76556 GCF_001815555.1 Corynebacterium sp. HMSC073D01
GGGCTCATCCCCGCAGGTGCGGGGCAGATCGGCCTCGTCGGAAAGGCGCTGAGGGAGGCAGGGGCTCATCCCCGCAGGTGCGGGGCAGATCGTGTGGTTCCCATTGCCCCAACAATTTCCGAGGGCTCATCCCCGCAGGTGCGGGGCAGATGTCGACCAGATTCTTATCAAACCCGATGATGGGGGCTCATCCCCGCAGGTGCGGGGCAGAT
>NZ_KV821085.1:76656-76863 GCF_001815555.1 Corynebacterium sp. HMSC073D01
CTCATCCCCGCAGGTGCGGGGCAGATTCCACTACCGCCTCAAAATTGGAGTAGCCCGCGGGCTCATCCCCGCAGGTGCGGGGCAGATGATAGCTGCCAGATTGCGAATTTATCTGGTAAGGGCTCATCCCCGCAGGTGCGGGGCAGATCGGTTCGGTAGTGCCGTGGTCTGTACCGCCCGGGGCTCATCCCCGCAGGTGCGGGGCAG
>NZ_KV821085.1:76963-77233 GCF_001815555.1 Corynebacterium sp. HMSC073D01
GCTCATCCCCGCAGGTGCGGGGCAGATCGGTTTGGTGGGCTACTGCCCGGTGGTGGAAGGGGCTCATCCCCGCAGGTGCGGGGCAGATAGCCACAGCAGCCTCAGCCTGCTCCACATAGCCGGCTCATCCCCGCAGGTGCGGGGCAGATCCAGCACACGGGGCCGCTCCGTCGCACTCATGGGGCTCATCCCCGCAGGTGCGGGGCAGATCTGGTCGGGGGCATCTTTCAGTTTGGCGAGCAGGGCTCATCCCCGCAGGTGCGGGGCAGA
>NZ_KV821085.1:77333-77609 GCF_001815555.1 Corynebacterium sp. HMSC073D01
GGCTCATCCCCGCAGGTGCGGGGCAGATGATATGGGCCATAAATTTCCTCGGCTGCCCTGTAGGCTCATCCCCGCAGGTGCGGGGATGATGCAAGTATTTTGCTGGCGCTATGCACTTTTCAGGGCTCATCCCCGCAGGTGCGGGGCAGATCCCCGACCCGACCCGACCCGACCCGTCCCTTTCGGCTCATCCCCGCAGGTGCGGGGCAGATCGTACGCGCATGTTCTGCCGGATTCGGATGATGGGCTCATCCCCGCAGGTGCGGGGCAGATGTG
>NZ_KV821085.1:77709-77923 GCF_001815555.1 Corynebacterium sp. HMSC073D01
CTTCGGCTCATCCCCGCAGGTGCGGGGCAGATTTGGGAAACCCTCGCCGGGGTCGACGTGGTCAGGGCTCATCCCCGCAGGTGCGGGGCAGATAACTGTTCTGATGAACTAGAAAGGCTGGCATGGGGCTCATCCCCGCAGGTGCGGGGCAGATGGGCTTCAAGGTTTTTGACGGCGCAGCCGAGGGGGCTCATCCCCGCAGGTGCGGGGCAGA
>NZ_KV821085.1:78023-78237 GCF_001815555.1 Corynebacterium sp. HMSC073D01
GGCTCATCCCCGCAGGTGCGGGGCAGATTACACGACCGTTTAGTTCAGTTTGTCCTGCTCAGGCTCATCCCCGCAGGTGCGGGGCAGATAGCAGGCTGTTAGCTTGCTGCTGCAGCTGCTTCGGTTCATCCCCGCAGGTGCGGGGCAGATGGTTCGTTCGTATTCGGGTCGTATGGAGCATGAGGCTCATCCCCGCAGGTGCGGGGCAGATTTT
>NZ_KV821085.1:78337-78548 GCF_001815555.1 Corynebacterium sp. HMSC073D01
GGCTCATCCCCGCAGGTGCGGGGCAGATGACAACGAGCATGTTTGCTTTGCCGTCTGCTGCGGCTCATCCCCGCAGGTGCGGGGCAGATGTATGGTGATCATTTTCTGTTCGCCACCTGTCGGGCTCATCCCCGCAGGTGCGGGGCAGATCAATTCAGCATTATCTTGCAGGCGTTTTATCTGGGCTCATCCCCGCAGGTGCGGGGCAGAT
>NZ_KV821085.1:78648-79348 GCF_001815555.1 Corynebacterium sp. HMSC073D01
GGCTCATCCCCGCAGGTGCGGGGCAGATTTTTTCTCAGGAATCTTTGTTTGTGGCGTCGACGGCTCATCCCCGCAGGTGCGGGGCAGATTGTTGCCGGTTTCGCGGTTGATTTCGTCGATGCGGCTCATCCCCGCAGGTGCGGGGCAGATCCAAGCGTTTCCGACGTTGCTATTCTTCGACAGGGCTCATCCCCGCAGGTGCGGGGCAGATGTTTTGGAGGCCTTGGGGGACGCTGAGCGTGCGGGCTCATCCCCGCAGGTGCGGGGCAGATGATTTTGAAATAGCCCAAAAAATTGCTACTGAGGGCTCATCCCCGCAGGTGCGGGGCAGATTTAACCATATCCCCCCCGATGTCTGGTTCATTGGGCTCATCCCCGCAGGTGCGGGGCAGATCGGTTCAGGTCGGCAACGTCAGCAGGCAGTGGGGGCTCATCCCCGCAGGTGCGGGGCAGATTGATTGTTTGGGTTGCTCGAATGGGTGCGGGGGGGCTCATCCCCGCAGGTGCGGGGCAGATGGTAATCCGCGAATCTATCGAATCTGTCACCAGGGCTCATCCCCGCAGGTGCGGGGCAGATGCGCCCGGAATAGCATCGCTGAGCTGGTTCCAGGGCTCATCCCCGCAGGTGCGGGGCAGATCTTCGCGAGTCTGGGACGGCTACGGCCGAGGAGGGCTCATCCCCGCAGGTGCGGGGCAGATG
>NZ_KV821085.1:79448-79901 GCF_001815555.1 Corynebacterium sp. HMSC073D01
CTCATCCCCGCAGGTGCGGGGCAGATGGGCGGGTGGTGAGTGTGACAACTCCCTAACGGGGCTCATCCCCGCAGGTGCGGGGCAGATTTTTCTGTTGTTGAACGCGTTTTGTTGTGCCCAGGCTCATCCCCGCAGGTGCGGGGCAGATTTATAAATTTCGAGTTCGCTATAGGCCCATTGCGGCTCATCCCCGCAGGTGCGGGGCAGATTGCGCAGCCCCCGTTCTAAAACCCCCTTATACGGGCTCATCCCCGCAGGTGCGGGGCAGATCCACCCAGGCGATGCAGCAACTTGGGCAGCTACGGCTCATCCCCGCAGGTGCGGGGCAGATCCCAAATATCCCCCACGCTGCAAATCGCGGTGGGGCTCATCCCCGCAGGTGCGGGGCAGATGGTGATTACGCCTTCGGCTGGCTCCAAATGCTGGGCTCATCCCCGCAGGTGCGGGGCAGAT
>NZ_KV821085.1:80001-80456 GCF_001815555.1 Corynebacterium sp. HMSC073D01
GGCTCATCCCCGCAGGTGCGGGGCAGATAGCAACAAGCGACACCGCCAGCACGGTGCCTCGGGCTCATCCCCGCAGGTGCGGGGCAGATGGGTATCCGGCTTCGATAGCAGCATCAGCGACCGGCTCATCCCCGCAGGTGCGGGGCAGATAATCCGAGGGCACGTAGCTGTTCGTGGCGTCTCGGCTCATCCCCGCAGGTGCGGGGCAGATAAGACCTTCTGAGCACCTTCAGAACCCAGGCCGGGCTCATCCCCGGAGGTGCGGGGCAGATAAATAATCGCGGATTCTCCACCCCTCGGCGATGGGCTCATCCCCGCAGGTGCGGGGCAGATCCACGACTAGACGAAGCCGTCGATGCCGGTTCCGGCTCATCCCCGCAGGTGCGGGGCAGATGATGGCTGCGAATAGTGCTCCTGTGATGATGGCGGCTCATCCCCGCAGGTGCGGGGCAGAT
>NZ_KV821085.1:80556-82230 GCF_001815555.1 Corynebacterium sp. HMSC073D01
CGGCTCATCCCCGCAGGTGCGGGGCAGATGCTCCCATGCGGGGCGTGAGGATGTATGTAAGGGGCTCATCCCCGCAGGTGCGGGGCAGATCGCCTGGCTTTATCGCGTCGCCGTCTCCGTCGCGGCTCATCCCCGCAGGTGCGGGGCAGATGACATCCTTCCTCTCCAACGCCTTGAGAACTTGGGCTCATCCCCGCAGGTGCGGGGCAGATGTATGTTCGCGGTGGGGTTGATTGGGGTGATTGGGCTCATCCCCGCAGGTGCGGGGCAGATCAACCGAAGCAGGTGTATCTTACCGCCACGCAGGGCTCATCCCCGCAGGTGCGGGGCAGATTTTGACCGCTTCGTCGTAGTTGCCGTCGGAGAAGGCTCATCCCCGCAGGTGCGGGGCAGATCACTTATTGGTCTCCTTGGTGAGGCGTTCCCAGGGCTCATCCCCGCAGGTGCGGGGCAGATTTTGACCGCTTCGTCGTAGTTGCCGTCGGAGAAGGCTCATCCCCGCAGGTGCGGGGCAGATGCAGCTGCTGAAGCGGGTGACCCGCTGACTAGCGGCTCATCCCCGCAGGTGCGGGGCAGATAACAAGAAATTCAAGGAGGAATCTAATGGCAACGGCTCATCCCCGCAGGTGCGGGGCAGATTCAAATACTACGCCGACCTGTGGAAACGGAAGAGGCTCATCCCCGCAGGTGCGGGGCAGATGGGAAGGTCTGCACCATCCTCGGAGACGATGTAGGCTCATCCCCGCAGGTGCGGGGCAGATAATGCTACCCCACCACCCCAGACCAGAAGCTCAGGCTCATCCCCGCAGGTGCGGGGCAGATTTCGCAATCCCATTCCACGCCTTCAGAAGGCCGGGCTCATCCCCGCAGGTGCGGGGCAGATCGCGTACCTATATTCCCCGGTGGGATCACCGTAGGCTCATCCCCGCAGGTGCGGGGCAGATGTAAGTAAATCATTTACACCAATATGGGGGTGGGGCTCATCCCCGCAGGTGCGGGGCAGATGTCTCTTGCGAGACCCGCATATTCGATTCGGGCGGCTCATCCCCGCAGGTGCGGGGCAGATGCGATGTCGGTGGTGGTCTCGATGTCCTGAATGGGCTCATCCCCGCAGGTGCGGGGCAGATGATTCCCTCGAGGACTACACCGTCCCCGCTAAAGGCTCATCCCCGCAGGTGCGGGGCAGATCCGCCGCGTCGATGATCGTCTTGGGGTCGGTGGGGCTCATCCCCGCAGGTGCGGGGCAGATTGTGGGATTTGATTGCCCCGGTGCTGGTGCCGGGGCTCATCCCCGCAGGTGCGGGGCAGATTACTGCGGATACCGCATGGTCGAGGACGCTGACGGCTCATCCCCGCAGGTGCGGGGCAGATCACAAGAGAAACAAATGGCTGTAGAATACCGACGGCTCATCCCCGCAGGTGCGGGGCAGATGCAACGAGCGCGAAACCGCGCTACTCATCGCCAGGCTCATCCCCGCAGGTGCGGGGCAGATCATCTGAAAGGAAACCCAAAATGAGCACGACACTGGCTCATCCCCGCAGGTGCGGGGCAGATGTGCCAGCGGAGCTACCACCTTCAGATCCGGGCGGCTCATCCCCGCAGGTGCGGGGCAGATGTCAAGGGGCACCAGGTCACACTGAACGACGCCGGGCTCATCCCCGCAGGTGCGGGGC
>NZ_KV821085.1:82330-82663 GCF_001815555.1 Corynebacterium sp. HMSC073D01
GGGCTCATCCCCGCAGGTGCGGGGCAGATAAGCTGCGCGGAAAGAACCGCGAATTTGAAATGGGCTCATCCCCGCAGGTGCGGGGCAGATCAAAATCAAGCTTCCCGATTCCATGGCAACTCCGGCTCATCCCCGCAGGTGCGGGGCAGATCTACGCTTCTCCAACCGGCGCACACGCGCCTTCGGCTCATCCCCGCAGGTGCGGGGCAGATCTGCTCGTGCTGCGGGTGTTTCTAGGAATTCAGGGCTCATCCCCGCAGGTGCGGGGCAGATTTCTCCAAAGCAGCCTCAGCATCCGCCAATTGCGGCTCATCCCCGCAGGTGCGGGGCAGA
>NZ_KV821085.1:82763-83156 GCF_001815555.1 Corynebacterium sp. HMSC073D01
CTCATCCCCGCAGGTGCGGGGCAGATGTGACACGCGGGTTCACATCATCCACCATGCGGGGCTCATCCCCGCAGGTGCGGGGCAGATGAGTTCCGTTCTGATTCCGAAAGAATGTATTCCGGCTCATCCCCGCAGGTGCGGGGCAGATTTTCCTGCAGCAGGTTCGACGGCCCCGTGGCCAGGCTCATCCCCGCAGGTGCGGGGCAGATAAACTCAACATGGGCGGGCGGGGAAGCTCCACCGGCTCATCCCCGCAGGTGCGGGGCAGATCTGAAAAATAAGACCTGGCAGTCCCGTCGCGACGGCTCATCCCCGCAGGTGCGGGGCAGATGATAATGGGCCACGCGATTCATGGACTATACCGGGCTCATCCCCGCAGGTGCGGGGCAGATG
>NZ_KV821085.1:83256-83953 GCF_001815555.1 Corynebacterium sp. HMSC073D01
GGCTCATCCCCGCAGGTGCGGGGCAGATGAATTCAGTGGCGTAGGCCTGGTAGTCGTGTGGGGCTCATCCCCGCAGGTGCGGGGCAGATTCAATCATGGGTCAACGTTCGCAGGTCGTAATCGGCTCATCCCCGCAGGTGCGGGGCAGATAAAAATATGGTCTGGTTCAAAGTCGATGACGGGGGCTCATCCCCGCAGGTGCGGGGCAGATGCTTCCCGAAGCAGGTGACATGAATCCACACGGGGCTCATCCCCGCAGGTGCGGGGCAGATTGTCTAGAAAAGATGCCTTGACCTGCCATTATGGGCTCATCCCCGCAGGTGCGGGGCAGATACATTTTCCGGTTTTCCCAGTTCAGGTGAGATAGGCTCATCCCCGCAGGTGCGGGGCAGATGTGTGGGCCTGGATCACCTCAAATGTTTTGCCGGGCTCATCCCCGCAGGTGCGGGGCAGATTTAGCGAGGCTGTTGGTGATGTTTTCGGCCTGCGGCTCATCCCCGCAGGTGCGGGGCAGATCATCAAAGTAGGAGTTAGTAACGCTCATGTCTGGGCTCATCCCCGCAGGTGCGGGGCAGATAGCCCAGCGCCCCAGTCGCCCACGCGAGCCGGGGGCTCATCCCCGCAGGTGCGGGGCAGATGACATGCTCAGAGTGTTCACTACATTCGCCTGCGGCTCATCCCCGCAGGTGCGGGGCAG
>NZ_KV821085.1:84053-84631 GCF_001815555.1 Corynebacterium sp. HMSC073D01
GGGCTCATCCCCGCAGGTGCGGGGCAGATTCGCGGGTGGTGTGCCCCTTCTCATCACCGCTCGGCTCATCCCCGCAGGTGCGGGGCAGATTTATCCTCACCCCAGAAATTCATCAACGCGGGAGGCTCATCCCCGCAGGTGCGGGGCAGATGGAGCACCTGGCCGATGGTCGGGTGCTCTCGCCGGCTCATCCCCGCAGGTGCGGGGCAGATCGATCTTCGCCACAACATCATTAAGCGTGCTCAGGCTCATCCCCGCAGGTGCGGGGCAGATGTTTTCCTCCTCAGCGCACCCCTAGGCCCCAAGGGCTCATCCCCGCAGGTGCGGGGCAGATTTCCTATGTCTAACGCACAGTTCGTCATCGTTGGGCTCATCCCCGCAGGTGCGGGGCAGATACAACACCACGCCCGCCACGTCGGATGATGGCCGGCTCATCCCCGCAGGTGCGGGGCAGATGAAATACCGGATGCCGAAATTCGTGAACGAAGGGGGCTCATCCCCGCAGGTGCGGGGCAGATGTTCCGTAAGTTTATCCAGATCACCTGGGGGACGGCTCATCCCCGCAGGTGCGGGGCAGA
>NZ_KV821085.1:84731-84940 GCF_001815555.1 Corynebacterium sp. HMSC073D01
CTCATCCCCGCAGGTGCGGGGCAGATTTCCTTACACCTAAGAGCTTAATGTAACCAAGGGGGCTCATCCCCGCAGGTGCGGGGCAGATAGCATCGCTTCACCAACGACTGGAGTCTAACGCGGCTCATCCCCGCAGGTGCGGGGCAGATTGTCGTTGTATGCGATGATCGCGTCGATGAAGGGGCTCATCCCCGCAGGTGCGGGGCAGA
>NZ_KV821085.1:85040-95291 GCF_001815555.1 Corynebacterium sp. HMSC073D01
GGGCTCATCCCCGCAGGTGCGGGGCAGATGAAGGCCGCATTGGAGACCCGCCTGCAGGGCGGGGCTCATCCCCGCAGGTGCGGGGCAGATCGTATAGATGGTGTAGTTGGGGCGGTATAGCACGGCTCATCCCCGCAGGTGCGGGGCAGATGCTTCCTGAACAGGCAGGATATGGAGCCTGGGGCTATTTTACCTTTAACTTGAAATCGGGGGCAAGAGGAGGCCGGAGTCGGCTTGAGCGTGGGAGGGGTCGGAGCTGGGGCACCGCCCCACCCGGTGGCCCACCCCTACGGCCGAAAATCCTCCAACCTCTCTCCCACGCCGGCGAGCTGCGCCATGGCGGCGAGGACGCGGGGGACGGCGTCGCCATCGCCGTAGGGGTTGACGGCATTGGCCATGGCGGCGTAGGCGGTGTCATCGGTGAGCAGCGTCGTCGCCTCGTTGACGATGTCGTCTTCGTTGGTGCCGACGAGCTTGACGGTGCCGTAGCTGACGGCCTCGGGGCGCTCGGTCGTGTCGCGCATGACGAGGACTGGTTTGCCCAGTGCTGGGGCCTCCTCCTGCACGCCGCCGGAGTCGGTGACGACGAGTTTGGCGCGGTTCATGAGGGCGCAGAACTCGTTGTAGGGCAGTGGTGTGGTGACGAGGACGTTGGGATCGGCGTCGATAAGCGGGATGATGACCTCGCGTACGCGGGGGTTGGGGTGCAGTGGGCAGACGAATTCGGTGTCGGGGAAGGCCGTGGCGAGCCGGTGTACGGCGGCGCCGATGGCCTTCATGGCGTGGAGGTTTTCGCGCCGGTGGGTGGTGACGAGGACAATATCCTTGTCGGTTGCGGTGACCTCCTGCAGCGCGGGGTCGGCGTAGGTGGTCTCCAGGGAGACAGTGTGGAGGAGTGCGTCGATGACGGTGTTGCCGGTGATAGCGATATCCGCAGCGGGGAAGTCCTCGTCGAGGAGGTTTTGTCGTGACTCAGGTGTCGGTGCGAGGTGCAGCGAGGCGATTTGGCTGATCATGCATCGGTAGCCTTCTTCCGGGAAGGGGGAGGCGATGTTGCCGGTGCGGAGTCCCGCTTCGAGGTGGACGACTTTAACGCCGCGATGGAAGCCGACGATCGCGCCGGCCATGGCGGTGGAGGTGTCGCCTTGCACGAGCACCATGTCTGGTTGTTCCTTTTCAAATACCTCGTCGAGGCCGGTCATCATGCGGGCAACCATCTCGTTGAGGGTCTGCCCGGGTTTCATGATCCCGAGATCGTAGGAGGGTTTGATTCCGAAAAGGCGGTTTACCTGGTCCAGGAGGTCGCGCTGCTGGCCGGTGGAGACGGCCACCGAGGTGAATCGGTCGTCTATTCCCAATCCGGCAATAACCGGTGCGGTCTTGATGAGTTCGGGGCGCGTCCCGTAGACGGTTACAACCTTGGGTGTGGTCACAACGAACCTTTCTGAAAATTGTATTAGAGCCACTCCAAAGGCTACTACGTATACCCTATTTATGCACCTGCGACGGCGTTTAGAATATCTGCTATTGCGCTCTGTGCTTCTTCGGTGCGCTGTTTTCGAACCCATTCAGCCCCGGCAGGGGAAGCAGCGGGGATTGTGGGTTGGGATGCGAGTGTGTTCCACAGCTCTGCTAATTTCTGCGGGTTTCGTGTGGGTACGACGTGTCCGCCGGCGATCCGTTCGATGATGTAGCTGGCTTCGCCTTCCACAGCCGCGGTGATGGGCATCCGCATCTCCATGAGCTCGTATGTTTTGCTCGGGACGGCGCGGTTGAGGGGCTCCCAATCGGCGAGGTGGACGAGTGCGACGTCGGCCCACTCGTAATGTTCGGTGAGGTCCTCGGGCTTGGTCTTGTTGTAAAACTCCACGGGCAGCCCCTCGGCCTCCCGTTTCAGTTGCTCGCGCGCGGCACCGCTCCCCACAAGCCGCAACGTCACCCCGTCGGTGTACTTGAGCGCTGCTATCGCATTCGACAGCATCTGGGCTCGCCCCAACGTTCCTGCATACAGAACGTTCAGCGTCCCCTCCCTACGCCCCGCGCGAGGCGCGTACGTGTAATCGTTCGCCCGCGGAAAGACGTTTCTTACAGTCACCATATATGGCTTGTCGACGCCCTTTCGGTGCAGGTCGTGCGCCAAGGTTTCGGCTGTCACAATGATTCCTGCTGCCTGCTTCAACACGGCTACCATAAGGTTCTTCAACGTCACCGAGGCGATGCGTGTGGGTAAGCCGCGCAGGATCTGTTCCCTCAACGAGGGTGTTACAGCTACCGACTCGTTCCAGCGGTCGGTGTAGTTGAGCAGGTCAGGCCAGGCATCCCGCAGGTCAATAATGTAGGGTACGCGCCGGGCTCGCGCCAGCGCCCACGTGGACAGTGCCGTGGGGATAGCCGGTACGGTGCCGATGATGATGTCCGGTTTTTCCGGCCCCCGAATCCCCGTCCGCACCGCGTCGATACCAGATGCCAACTGTATGAGTGCCCGCCTGGTTAGCCCGCTTACCGGCTTGAACGGGTGCGTATAAAACAGTTCTTCATCCCCCACGGCTCGATCACCGGCAGTCGGGTGCGGACACACGACATTCACGGTGTGGCCGGCTTCGGTCAGGGTGCGCGAAAGCCACGCCCAGCGGTGCTGAGGGATCCCATTATCTGGGTACCAATACTGGGAGACAACCAGGATGCGCATCAGGGGAGTAGAACTCCTTTGGTGGAGGAATAAGTATAAGTGGGCAGAAAGAAAGCACCCTCGCGTGAAAGCGCTGAGGGTGCTTGGATAAGCTGCCGCTAGCGGCAGCTGAGACGCTTATTCAGCGATATCCTTAGAACTTGATGAGGCCCTCGTGGAGACCGTAGTTCACAGCGGCAATGATGGTGCCGATGACGGTGCCGATGGCACCGAGGATGCCGGAAGCGTAGAAGAGCTTTGCCCAGCCGGCGAGCTCCGGATCCTGAACGGAACCGAAGATGTTGTTACCGGAAGCGTACTTCTCCTTGTCCAGACCGTCACCGATCTTGGAGGAGAGGTTGGACTCCTTCTTCTCCTTGTCAACCTTCAGGTTGTCCTTGGAGGGGGCATCGTTGTTGAGGTTAACGCGATCCTTGTCAGCGATGTAGTGCTCGTTGGCCGGGTTGTCGATGTTAGCGACCTTAGCGGGCTCCTCAGCGTTTGCGACGCCGGAGAAAGCGATTGCGAGAGCGGTTGCGCCGGCGACGGCTGCATTACGAATACGCATTTTAAATATTTTCCTTTCAGCCTTGTTTGTTACCAGCGGTTATTAGATGATGCCGTTGAACTTGAGGTAGTTGTAAGCCGGCGCGATGAGGTTCGTCAGGATCGTGAGAACGATACCTGCAATGGTGAAGCCCTCCCAGGCGTTGAACCACTTCGGCAGATCCTTGGAATCAAGCTTGTGGGAACCGAAAGCGTCCTGGCCTCTGACGGCCTTCTCGCCTTCGTACTCCGGGGAAAGCTTGGAGGAAAGGTTGCCTTTAGATTCAGCCTTGTCACCCTTGTTATCGGTGCCCTCGGAGGAACCCTTGGACTCCTCGGCCTTCTTATCCTTGTCACCAGCGGTAGGAGTGGTGTTCTCGGAAGCTGCGGTGGTCTCACCCTTGGGGGTCTCGGCTGCGAAAGCCGTGACACCGCTGAGGGAGACAGCAAGAGCGGTGACGCCTGCAACTGCTGCGTTGCGGATAGAACGCATTATGTTCTCCTTAAAAAATGTAGAAACTTCATTGCTCAAGCTAAAAAGCTTGGAACTTCACTGCAAGCATAGTCCCCCTGAGAGGTCTATTCAAGTGAAGTCTAGCGGTTTTTAATTGTCTTGGCGTACAACCGTAAGGGTTTTGTCCACCTTTGACAAGCTGCCCGTCAGCCCGCGAGGGAATATTCGGCAGTTTGTATAATGTATTCTGCCACCGGACTTATAGGATGCAACAGGTCCCGTTGATTGCCACCCTCATTTTGGGGGAACGCGGTACGCTGGCTCGTATGGATGTGGTTGATCAACTCATCAAGATGTACGAGGAGTCCGTTGACCGTGCGCATGCTGCTGTTAAGGCTGGTGATCGCTCCGCGTATAGTGGCGTTCGCTACCCGCGTTTGACGGTGACCGTCGATACGTGGCAGCCGATTGATCGGACGGAGCCGTTTGGTTACGTGGAGGAGGCCGGGGTTTATTCCTCCGTTTTTTCCCGTCCGGGCCTGGTTGCGGGCTATCTCCGCGAGATGTTGGCCAGACTCACAAAAAATTATTCTTGTGACGTGCGCGCCGACTACTCGGATATCGTCATTCCGCCGGCTTATATCGACGGTCTCGAGGGGGCCGAGCTGACTGGATTTCCGGCCCCGACTTTGGATGATGTTGATGATGGCATTATCGACGGCCGGTGGGACGCGTTCCACGGAGAGGTCAAGCCTCTCTTCCACTTCACGCCCCAGCGTTTCGACATCGCCTGTAAGCGGATAGAGCACTACACCGGCATCGGCTGCGATGGAGTGCAGAAGTTCATCCTCTTCACCAACTACGCCATGCACACCAAGGAGTTCGAGCGCTGGGCCCGCGAGGAACTGACCCGCCCGGGGACGCGTTACACGGGGCTGAATACGCCGACAGGGACGCACCAGTTCCCGCGCTATGATCTCGTTACCGAGGCCGGCGACGGCATCACGATGATCAACATCGGTGTGGGGCCGTCCAACGCCAAGACCATCACGGACAGCCTCGCCGTCCTGCGCCCCGAGGTGTGGGTCATGATCGGCCACTGTGCAGGTCTTGATGGCCGCATGCGCATCGGCGACCTCATCCTCGGCAATGCCTACCAGCGCCGCGATTTCATTCTCGACGACCGCATCTCCTCCGATATCCCCATCCCCGCCGTCCCCGAAGTGCAGCGCGCCCTGGAAAAGGCCGTTGGCGACGTCTACGGGGAGGAAAAATCCCAGCTCATGCGCACGGGCACGGTGCTGTCCACCGGCGACCGCAACTGGGAGTGGCATACACCGCATACCATGTGGGAGACGTTACGCGGCTCCACCGCCGTTGCCGTCGACATGGAATCCTGCGCCCTGGCCGCCAACGGCTACCGCTACCGCGTCCCCTACGGCACGCTGCTGTCCGTGTCGGACCTGCCACTGCACGCGGTGCCCAAGCTTCCGGCGGGGGCCCAAGCCTTCTACTCTTCCTCTAAGGAAGCCCACGTGATGTGCGCGGTGAGGGCGATGGAAGCCCTGGCCGCGAACGTCGAAAAGCTACGAACCAGAAAACTCCGCAAGACTATAGGAGAGGTGCCGTTTAGATGATTATCCCCTTCAACGGGAAGACCCCAACCATTCACGAGACCGCCTTCATCGCCCCCAACGCGACGATTATCGGCGATGTCACCATCGGCGCCCACGCCTCCGTGTTCTACGGCGCGGTGCTCCGTGGCGACATCAACACCATCACCGTCGGCGATTACACCAACATCCAGGACAACGCCGTCCTCCACGTCGACGCCGATGCCCCGTGCACCCTCGGCCACCACGTCACCGTCGGCCACCAGGCGCTCGTCCACGGCACGACGATCGAAGATAATTGTCTCATCGGCATGCAGTCGGCCGTCCTGTCCCGCTCCCACGTGGGCACCGGCACACTCATCGCCGCCGGTGCTGTGGTGCTGGAAGGCGCCGAAGTCCCCGAGCATTCCCTCGTCGCGGGTGTTCCCGGCAAGGTGAAGAAAACCATCGACCGGTCCTTCATCGAGCACGCCGAGCGCTACGCCCGCGTCGCCGCTGAGCACAAGAAGGCGACGGAGTAACCTACAGCCTCTCCAGTAACTCCGGCACGCCGGACGCCGCCGTGTCCTCGATGAACTCGTGCACGAGCGGAGTCAAAGACGTCGTCTGCGGCGAGATCTCGTACAGCCGCGCGCCGTTTTCCAGCGCGACGAGCGGGAGGCTCGCGGCGGGCTGCACGGTGCCGGAGGTGCCCACAATGACGAGAGTGTCGCACGCCTGCAACAGCTCAACCGCCCGGTTCCAGGCCTTTTCCGGCAGCGCCTCCCCGAACCACGTGACCTCCGGCCGGATAAAGTTCCCGCACAAGGGGCACGTCGGCGGCGTCAGCCGCTCAACAGGCTCCGACCACTCCGGCAGCGTATAAGAATAAGGCCTTCCACAAATCGTGCACTTCCACTTGAACAGCGAGCCGTGCAGGTGCACAACCTCCGCCGAGCCGCCACGTTCGTGCAGGTTATCAATGTTTTGCGTGATGACGGGGTACCCGGCTTCGCCGATGGAAACGTGCCCGGCGTTCGGCTCCACAGAATTAGATACCAGCGACCGCCACGTGTACCAGGCGAACATGGGTTCCGGGTCCTTCGCCCACGCGTCGATGGAGGCGAGCGCGGTCGGGTCGACGTTTTCCCACAGGCCTGTTTCCTTGTCGCGGTAGGTGGTGAGCCCCGAGTCGGCGCTCATTCCGGCGCCGGTAAAGAACACAATGTTGCCCATGACCACTACTCTAGTAGCTATGCATATCGATTTCTGCGAGATGACCGCGGCGGATACGGCGCTGCGTGAGAAGGTTGCTGAGCTGGACGAGGACAAGGTTATCGCCAGCGATTTTGTCAGTTTTATTCCCGCTCGTGGTGATCACGGTGTGGTGGCGAAGGTGGGCGAGAAGGTCGCGGCGGCTGCGTGGGCGTCCTTTACTCGCGGTTCCACCCCGGTTCTTCGCCACGCGGTGCTGCCGGAGTTCCGCGGCCACGGCATTGGTCTGGCCATTCTGGAGCACCTCACGGAGTACGGCAAGAAGGTCGGCTGGCCAGGGCTGATGCTGGAGATGGATGAGGATAATCCGGCGCGCCGCTCGTTCGCGCGGCAGGGTTTCGAGTCCGTCGCGGGCGATGCGATGATGCTGCATCTGCGCCCGCCGTTGCGCAGTCTTGCGGTTTATTGTGGGTCGGCGCCGGGCTCCCGCACCTTCTACCAGGATGTCGCCCGTGAGCTGGGCGAACAGCTCGCAGATCGGGGGATCAAGGTGGTCTACGGCGGCGGTTCGGCAGGGCTGATGGGGGAGATGGCTTCGGGTGCGCTCGCCCACGGTGGGGACGTCCACGGGGTCATGGCCCGTGACCTCGCCGATCGCGAGCAGGCGTACGAGGGGCTCCCGCAGCTGGACATCGTCGATTCGATCCCCGAGCGCATTGCTCGGATGGAGGAGCTTGCCGACGGCTTTTTGGCACTGCCGGGCGGTGTCGGTACGCTTTCTGAGCTTTTCGACGCTTTGACGAACCAACAAATTGGCTCCCATCAAAAACCCGTCATCCTCTTTAACGTCGAAGGGTATTGGAACCCGCTGGTCACCCTGCTGGAGAACACGATCTCGGAGGGCTTTACCCAGAAGAAATACGTCGACGCGCTCATCGTCGTGGAAACCGTCGCCGAGCTGGTGGAGAAGCTGGAGTCGTGGCGCGCACCCGGGGAGAAATGGCGATAGGTACACTTAGCTTTTATGACCGAGTCTCGTGAACAGTCACTTCTAGATAGCAGCTGCGACGACTATATCTATAGTCTGGCGGAGCTCATGCCTACGGCTGCCACCGACTGGGGTATTCCCGGCATGGAGGGCGACCTACAGGATTTCAGCCCCGAGTACTACTCCGCCGTTGCCGATCGCGCCCGCGAGCTGCTCGCCGATGTCGACGCCTTCGAGGATGAGACGGACACCGAGGACGATGCCGACGTTTTCGACGATGTCGACCGCGTCACCGCCGCCGTCCTCCGCGACCGGCTGCGCCTGGAACTGGACCTGCACCACGAGTACGAGGACCTCGGCAACCTGAACAACATCGACTCCCCGGTGCAGGAAATCCGCATGTCCTTCCAGAACATGCCTGCCGACGAGGATGCCATGCGCTCCCGCCTGTCCAAGGTGCCGGCCGCCCTCCAGGGCTACCAGCGTTCCCTGTCCGAGGCCGCAGTCCAGGGGCGCGTCGCCCCGATCCGCCAGATCGAGGAAGTGAAAAAGCAGTGCGACGAGCTTGCCGAGCCCGGCTCGCTGCTGGAAACCTGCCTCGCCCCCGAGGCCGAGATCGACGTGGCAAAGGCCGCCTTCGGCTCGATGCGGGAGTGGCTGACGGACACCCTCGCCCCGCACGCGCCACAGGAGGATGCCTGCGGGCTGGAGCGCTACGAACGCTTCTCCAAGCTCTTCGTCGGCTTCGACATCGACTTCGAGGAAGCCTACAACTGGGGAATCGACGCGCTGCAGGAGATCGTCGAAAAGCAAAAGAAGGTGGCCGAAGAGCTCTACGGTGAGGGGACGAGCGTCGAAAGGGCGCTAGAGAACCTCGAGGAAGACCCGCGCTACCAGCTGCACGGCACCGGCGAGCTGAAAAAGTGGATGCAGAAGACGGCGAACCAGGCCATCGCCCAGCTCAGGGATGTCGAGTTCGACATCCCCGAGGAAATGGCAAGCATCCAGTGCCTCATCGACCCGTCGGGCACCGGCGGCATCTACTACACCGCACCCACTGACGACTTCTCCCGGCCGGGACGCATGTGGTGGGCGGTGCCAGAGGGGCAGGAGACGTTCCACACGTGGCAGGAGAAGACGACCGTCTTCCACGAGGGCGTTCCCGGCCACCACATGCAGCTCGGCACCCAGATCGCCAACGAAAACCTCAACGCGTGGCGACGCCTCGCCTGCTGGAACTCCGGCCACGGCGAAGGCTGGGCCCTCTACGGCGAATCCCTCATGGAAGAGCTCGGCTACCTCGACGACCCGGGCTACGTCATGGGCTACCTCGACTCCCAGCGCCTCCGCGCCGCCCGCGTCGTCCTCGACATCGGCGTCCACCTCGGCTTCAAGACCCCCGAAGGCAACACGTGGGATGCCTCCTACGCCCGCTCCTTCCTGCAGGACAACACGGCCATGGCCGACGCCAACGTCCGCTTCGAGCTGAACCGCTACCTCGGCTGGCCCGGCCAGGCCCCCTCCTACGCCCTCGGGCAGCGCGCCTGGCGGGAACTGCGCCACGACATCACCGCCGACGGCATGAGCCCCAAGGAGTTCCACTCCCGCGCGCTCGCTTTCGGCTCCATCCCGATGAACATCCTTCGCGAAGAAATGATCGAGAACAACTAATGCGTATCCTCATCACCGGAGCAAGCTCAGGAATTGGAAAGTCCGCCGCAGAAAAGCTGCGCGCGCAAGGCCACGAGATCATAGGCGTCGGCCGCAGGGAGATCGACGACCCGAACTACTACAGCTGCGATTTCACCGATCTTGGTGCCGTCCGCTCGTTGGCCTCCGAGCTTTCCGGCATCGACGCCATGGCCTGCAACGCCGGCGGCATCCTCCCCGCCGGCGGCCTTACCGACGACGGCTTCGACCCCGCCTGGCAGACCAACGTGCTTGCCAACCTCCTCCTGCAGGAAACCCTCGCACCCCAAGGCCCCGTCATCTGGACGAGCTCCATCGCCCAGTACGGCGGCCCCGCCATCGTCCCCGAAGAGGTCCACGGCGACCGCACCGGCACCAAAGACTTTGACGTCTACGCCCAGTGCAAGCGTGGCTGCGCCCTCATCGCCCGCGAATCCGCCCGCCGGGGCTTGCGTGCCGCCAGCTTCCACCCAGGCGTGATCAGCTCCAACTTCGGCCTCGCCACCGACAACCAGGTGAGGGACCTCTACGCCCTCCCGCTTGCCAAGAAGGTCCTGGCCACCCCCGACCTCGGTGGCTCCCGCCTTGCCGAACTCCTTTCCGGCGACATCACCCTCGACGGTTCCTTCTACGTCACCCGCGTCCGCGGCCACTTCGTCCGCGGCCACGCCCGCGACACCAACATCGCCCGCACCATCTACGAGCAGAGCCTGGAGTTCTGTGGATAACTTTTCTGGCCCGGCCTGAGTTATCCACAGGTTTGGGTCATTGCGTTTGCAACCGCCCTTCCGCGCTTTATTGTGTGTGGCATGACCGCTTTAACGGATTGTGCTGTGTTCCTCTCGCAGGCGATGGTGATCGCCGGGGAGGCGTTTGGCATGTCCAAAAAAGCACTCGTCCGGACAGGCTACGATAAGACAACCGCCCATACCATCCACAAACTTGCGGGCATCTACTACGGCCGCTGTGGCGCCCCACGCAAACAGGAACGCTCCCGGGAGAAAGCAACCGACGCTGGTTGTTCCTTCGCCTCCCTTCAAGCTATTGAGCGGTTTGTGGCGAAGCTTCCGAAGAAGCATGCGTGGACGATCCGTGAGGC
>NZ_KV821086.1:0-54378 GCF_001815555.1 Corynebacterium sp. HMSC073D01
CCGAATGCGGCCCGACCCCGTTTGAGTTCTCGTGTTTTGGTTCCAGCTGGGCCGTGTTGTGTACGGCAGCGTTCTGAAGGCAGCCCTTCCTTGTTTGAAGCTCGAGGCCTTGGGGCAGCTGGGCCGCAGAAGGTACCCGCGCGACCGAATGCGGCCCGACCCCGTTTGAGTTCTCGGGCTTCGGTTCCGGCTGGGCCGTGTTGTGTACGGCAGCGTCCCGGAGGCGGCCCTTCTCCGGTCAAAGCTCGAGGCCTTGGGGGCGGCTGGGCTGCAGAAGGTACCCGCGCGACCGAATGCGGCCCGACCCCGTTTGAGTTCTCGGGCTTCGGTTCCGGCTGGGCCGTGTTGTGTACGGCAGCGTCCCGGAGGCGGCCCTTCTCCGGTCAAAGCTCGAGGCCTTGGGGGCGGCTGGGCTGCAGAAGGTACCCGCGCGACCGAATGTGGCCCGACCCCGTTTGAGTTCTCGGGCTTTGGCTCCGGCTGGGCCGTGTCGTGTACGGCAGCATCCCGAAGGTGGCCCATCGCCGTGCAAAGCTCGAAACCTTGGCTCCAGGTGGTCCGCATTGCGAACCGGCGCACCAGCGAGCAGACCCTGCAGCCCCAGCAGCCCCCGCAACTAACGCTGCCTACCGCGTCTTCTTCGCCAGGGCCGCGGTGAGCACCCGGGCGGCGGGGGAGCGGACATCGAGGAAGACAGCACCGGGGTGTTCGTTGACCACATCCTGGACGAGGTTGGGGTGCTTGGACTGCACCATCCGGGCGATGTTCTCCACATTGCGGTTGGGGACGAGGAGCGTGACCGGCGGCTCGGCGATCTGCGGGATAGCGTGGGCGACGTCGGCGGCGAACGTGTTGATGCTGTAGCCACGCGGGGGTTGATCGGATTTGCCAAAGCCACGCAAGGTCAGCGTCGTCGCGGTCGGGTGGGGCTCCTCAAGGGAGAGATAGACGTGCGAAAGGCACCCGCTTTCGTAGTGTAAGCGGATGCCTCGTTGGTATAGGTACACCTTAGGAGTACATGCCCCTGTTCTGGTCCTCCAGCTGCTTGGTGGCCTTGCCGGGGACGAGCTTCTTCATCTCCTGCACGGAGGCGACCGTCTTCTTCGGTGCCTTGATGGTCTTGACCTTCTTCAGGCCGACAAGTGCAAGAACAGCGGCGATGACAAGCATGAGGATGAAGATGATGAGCCATGCTGCCCAGCGGGCAACCCACAGGGTGAGGAGCTCAGCCGCAAACACGAAGAAGAAGAAAAGCGAGAACAGGGCGATGACGCCAGCAGCGCCGAGGAGGCCGCCACCGAGGCCGGCCTTCTTTGCTTCGCCAGCGATCTCAGCCTTGGCTAGTTCGATTTCCGAGCGGACGAGCGTGGAGATCTGGCTCGTGGCGTCAGACACGAGATCGCCGATGGATCCGGTACCGGCGGGGCGGGTGTCCACGTCGTGGAGCGGAATCGAGTTAACGCGTGTCGCTACAGGCTCGTTTGGGTCGGTGTACAGTCCGTCGTTGTTGCTCACGTGGGTTCCTTCTCGTGTACGTCTAAATTCGTTCTTCGGTATATCAATCCTACAGTGTAGCCGTCACCGACTAATCTGGCACACATGTTACTCGCTGATGCCCAGCTCGTCGCGGAGGTTGCCCGCGTCCACCGGATCGCCCCACGCCTCACCAACGCGGAGTCGGTGGCGCGCGGTGCGGTGCTCATAGCGGACATCGCGGGTCTCGACAGGGAGGTGGTGGCATCGGCGGCGTCGCTGCTGCTGGATCCGCCGCTGCCTACCCTCACCCGCCAGCCTCTCCAGGTCGTCGCAAAGCTGGACGTGGTGCTTGGCGGGTCGGGAGTGCCCCGTGAACCTGACCAGCTTGTCACGCTCGCGGGGATGCTCACACACACTCCTCCGACGGGGATCGGGGCCGACGTGCTGGGGCTCACGCACGGGGCGCTCGACAACGGGCTCGCCGTCGGGCTCATTGTGTCCCGGCTGGCGGCGATGGCCAGCGGCCTCGACCCGAAGGGACTGTGTGTGCCGGAGGTCTTCTACAACCGCCACCGTGCACGGTTTTTCCAGGCACTCTCGTCGTACGCAGGTGATGCGCAGGAGCTGTATGGTCTCTACGAAGAAGCTATGTACGCCGGTGCCCGGGAAGCAGCGGGGATCGCCAGAAAATAGCGATGAGGGCGCCAATCAGAACAATTGCTGCGCCGGCTGTCACCCACGGATTGGGGTGAGGGAACAGGGGCATGGGGTTGGAGAACCGCCGAATGGGGACCCCGTTGTCCGCGGCCCACTGCGCCAGGTTCTTATCGGGGTTGACTGCGACGGGGTGTCCCACCGCTGCGAGTAGGGGAATGTCCGTCTCCGAGTCGGAGTAGGCGTAGCTTTGCCCCAGGGCGTAGCCCATCTCCGTGACGCGAGTGATTTTTCTCACACCCTTGTTGTAGGTGAGCAGCTTTCCGGTGTACTTCCCGTCACGAACTTCCAGCTCAGAGGTAAGAATCCGGTCGACTCCAAGTTCGGTGGCAATGGGGGCGACGAGGTCACGCACGGAAGCTGACACAATGACCACGTCGTGGCCTTGTCGTTTGTGCCAGGCGATGAGTTCGCGCGCCTCCTCGTAGATGGCGGGGGTAACCACCTCGTGCAGCGTGGTCTGCGCGATTTCTGCCACTTTCGCCACGTCCCAGCCTGCGACCATTTCCAGGAGCTTGTCCCGTGTGGAATCCATCTGGCCACCTGACCAGCCCTGTAAGAGGAAGGCTGTTTGGGCGTAGCTCAGCGCAAGTGCCTGGGAGGCAGTGATGAGCCCGTTCTTGAAGAACTGGCGACCGTAGGCAAGCGCCGATGACGTGGCGATTACCGTTTTGTCCAGGTCAAAAAAGGCCGCAGGTGTGCTCATAATGACTAAGTGTATATACCCGTGGAAATGGGGGTAGAAATTTTTTTGGGTTAGGTGTTGCCGTGAGAAAAAAAGTGTGTCATACTTCGTATTGCACGGCCCCGATATACAGTGCGGCCGGCCCCGGTTCGCCCCCCGAGACCGGGTTACTCTGACGGCCCGCATCCATCCCCCCCGAGATGCGGGCCGTCCTATATCTTCAGCCAGACGCATCCCGGCAAGTGTCGTGGGTAAGCGCCACCATGTGTCGCTTGCGTGGCGTGGTGGACCTCCACAGCTCGTTGGGTGCAACACTCTTCTGACCAGCGCATTGTGTGGAACTTTCCGCACGATCCGGAGGTTATCCACAGAATTGGGTGCAACCGTTGTGGGCACGCGGTTGTGGCGTGAAGATGGGGCCATGAACGAAACACGCATGCACGAGTCCTACATTCTCATCGCCGCGGACGACCCCGTCCGCGCAGACATCCTCCATATCGCCGCCGCCACGGGCAGAGAAGTGGTCGAGGCCACCGACCCCGTCGAAATCCGGCGACTGTTCCGGCGGGCCTTCGCTGTGCTCATCGATGCCACGTGTGCGGCCGCCACCCGCGACCTACCCCGCCGGTCCCGCGTATTCCTCGTCACCCCCGATCCCGGTCCGCCCGACTACGAGTGCGCTATGGCGATCCACGCCGAGCTTGCCTGCACCGTACCCAGCATGTCCTATGACATCGTCGAGGCGCTGAGTCGTGAGCCTGCACGCATCGCCGGTGGTGGCGAGGTCATCGGTGTGATGGGGGTCTGCGGCGGCGCGGGTTCCTCCACCCTTGCCTGCGCCCTTGCGCTGAGCTCCTCCCGTCCGTCCTTGCTTGTCGACGCCTGCCCGTACTCCGGTGGCCTCGATCTCGTCCTCGGCGCGGAGGAGATGGAGGGCAAGCGCTGGCCAGATGTCCACCTCGACGGCCACGTCCCCGCCGCCGAACTTCGTGGGGCACTGCCTCAGGTGGGGGACACGGCGCTTCTTACCTGCGACCGGGGAGCGGTGAGCGCGCCGCCCACCACCGAGGAGGTTATCGCCGTCATTGAGTGCCACCGGGGTGACCCCGCCGGCGCCCGCACCATCGTCGACCTGCCCGCCTGGTCGGAGCCCGTGGCGGGGATCCTTAGCGCCCTGGACAGGCTCATCCTCGTCGTCCCCGCCGAGGTGCGTGCCGTTGCAGCGGCGGCGGGTATCACCAGGACGATTCGCACGGAGCTGGCGATCGCCGTGCGCTACCGGGAATGGTCGGGGCTCAGCTCCCGCGAGGTGGGTCGCCTTATCTCCCTGCCTGTCGAAGCCGAGATCCCGCATGTGCGGGGGCTTGCCAAACAAGTAGAAACGCGCGGCCTGACGCATCTTCCCCAACAGTTACGGCGAGCCGCGGAGTACCTCCTGGGGGTGGAGCGTGGGTAGCGTCGTCGACAAGCTGCAGGAAGCGCTGGCGAGCAACCCGGGGCTGACCCCAGCGGAGCTTGCGCGGATCGCGCGCGGGGAGGTGGGCATCGTCTCCGACCAACAGATGCTGATGCTTCTGCAGAAGGTGAACAACCGCGTCCACGGCATCGGGGTATTGGAGGGGCTCATCGCGCCGGGGGTCACAGACGTTGTTGTCAACGGCCCGGAGAGCATCTGGGTCGACCGGGGGAACGGCATGGAAAAGGTCGACTCCGTCCGCTTCGAGTCCGATGCCGAGGTGCGTCAGCTCGCTACCCGGCTCATGCACGCGGCGGGCCAGCGCCTCGACGACGCTGTCCCGTTCGCCGGTGGCCACATCCAGCGGCCGGACGGGCAGACCATCCGCCTCCACGCAGTCTTATCCCCACCGGCGGCACCGGGCACCCTCCTCAGCCTGCGCATGCTGCGGGGCGCGACCGCCACCCTTGACCGACTGGGGATTCCGCCGGGGCTCGTGCGAGTGCTGCGCGGTCTCGTGCGGGCGCGGCGCTCCATCCTCGTTGTCGGGGGCACCGGCACCGGCAAGACAACGATGCTGTCCGCCCTTCTTGCCGAGGTCCCCGCACACGAGCGCATCATCTGCATCGAGGACACCGCCGAGCTGCACCCGCCGCACCCGCACGTGGTGAGCCTTACCACCCGGGGCGCCAACGCCGAAGGTCGCGGCGCGATCACTATGAGCGACCTGCTCACCCAGGCGCTGCGCATGCGGCCGGACAGAATCGTCGTGGGGGAGATCCGGGGTAAGGAGGTTGTCGACCTCCTCGCCGCCCTCAACACCGGCCACGACGGCGGTGCCGGCACCGTCCACGCCAACAGCCTCGACGAGGTGCCCGCCCGGATGGAGGCGCTGGCTGCCCTCGGTGGGCTCGGGCAGGAGGCGTTGCACGCGCAGCTTGCCGCCGCCATCGACATCATCATCCACATGGTGCGCACTCCTGGCGGACGTGTTATCCACCAGATTGGAGTGCTTATCGCCCGGCGCGGACAGCCGGTGCGGACGCGGGTGCTGTGGGAAAACGGCACGCCACAACCCGGGTGGGAGGAGCTTGTATGCTCGCTCTAGCCTTGGCGTTAGTCATCGTCGGCGTGCCACCGCGAAGGCGACTCGGCGAAGAGGAACGGGGTGAATTCACCCATCTGCCGCTGGTATGCGCCATCGCGTTCGTGCTTGGGTGCGCGGTCATCGGTCAGGTGACGGTTGTCGTTGCGCTCGTCATCCTCGCTGCGACGGCCGTGCGCGTGGGGGCTACCCTGCGCGGTTACAGGCGGAAAACCGCTGCGGCCGAGGCCCTCGCCCGCGACGTGGGGCAGCTTGCAGCCACATTGCGCACGGGTGCCCTCTACCAGCCGGAGAAGGCCCCCGATTCCCCGCAGGTGCGCGCACTCGGCTCCGTTGCTGAAACCTACGGTATTCCTCTCGCTGGCCTGCTAGAAAGCGTGCAGGCTACAATGGACCGCCAGCTGCAGCACGACAAGCAGACGGTGGCGCAGCTCCAGGGGCCAATCACGACGGCGGGTATCCTGACGGCGTTACCGGTTATCGGCATCATCATGGGGGCCGCCATCGGCGCGGATTCCGTTACCTACCTGCTCGGTGGGGGGACAGGCGGGATCGTCCTTGTCGCTGGCACCGGCTGCATCGCCGCCGGCGTCCTCTGGTCCGCGCGGATCATCACGGGGGCGATGTCATGATCGGCCCTGCGGTCCTGCTCGCCCTCGCCCTCCTCATCGTGTCCCGACCGCCGGGGGCGCGGCTGGAACCGGCCACGGGCCCGACGATCCTTTCCCGGTTGCGCTGTGGCGGCGCCCCGCGTGACGGTCCCACAGTCAAAGACACAGTCAGCGACGTTGAACTATTCAGTGCCTGCTTGGAAGCCGGGCTTTCGCACGCACAGGCGGCGCACGCCGTCGGCATGTGCGGGGGAGACAGCGCCTGGCTGACGACAGCATCGCTGCTGGCCGTAGGGCTCGACCCGGATACCGCGTGGGCACCCGTCCGCGCCCTTCCTGGCTGCGCCGACATCGCCTCGCTGGCAAGCGCTGCGACGCGCACGGGGGCATCCATTGTGGCCGGCTGCATGCGGGTGGCGGACAAACTCGCCACCCGGGCAGCCGACGAGGCTACCGCCGCAACAGAACGCGCCGGTGTCCTCATTGCATTACCTCTCACCATGTGTTTCCTTCCAGCGTTTTTCCTCCTCGGGCTCGTGCCCGTGCTGGTCTCGCTGGGAGCGGACTACTTCTAACACACCACATCACATCCATCTGAAAAGGAGAACACCATGTTTGTTAACCGAATCCGCCACCTGTTCGTCGACGATCTGGGCATGTCCAGCGTGGAATACGCGCTGGGCACAATGGCTGCCGCAGCCCTTGCCGGCGTGCTGTATACCATCGTCACCGGCGACAGTGTGACGAGCGCGCTCGAGGGCATGTTCACGGACGCACTTCACAACCGTCCCTAATGCTCGAGGGTGATGAGGGAGCCGTCACCGTCGAGGCGGCGCTGGCGTTGACCAGCATCATCGTGGTCACCGCAGGCATCGTGGCGGGGATGGCATCCCTTGTCGCCAGTCTCCTCGCCGTGGACACCGCCGGTGCCGCTGCCCGCGCCTATGCCGTCGGCGTGGACTACGCGCCGCCGCGTGGAACTGTTGAGGTGACAGAAAGCGCCGGGCTTGTCACAGCGACGGCACGGATTCCCTCCCCGCTGGGGGAGATGACGTCCACCGCCGTCTGCCTTGTTGAGGGGAGAAACCGTGCGCGATGACCGTGGTTATGCCACCGTTCTCGCCGCAGGGATCCTCCTTGCACTCGTCGCTCTGCTCGGCACCCTGCTGTACTGTGTGAGCCTCATTCACGATGCTCACGTGGCGCAGCGGGCTGCCGATCTCGCAGCGGTGGCGGGTGCCCGGGAGGTCTATCTTGGGCGGGAAGGATGCGATGTGGCAGCCGACATCGTGGCCCGCAACGGGGGTGCTGTGACTGAATGCATAGTCAGGGGTGATGATCTGACCATTATTGTCCGCGTGGGCTCTCGTACGGCCGTCTCGACGGCGGGTCCAACCGTGCTCTTATAACGTTGTGTGGTGGGTAAATAATTCCCTCGTTCGCTAGTAGTAAACACGGTTAAAAAACGTTGACAAAAGTCAAATCGGGATTAAAGTTGGGGGTAGCGAAAAGGTGATAACCGGACATTCGAAAGGATGGTTTCGCAGGTTTTCTACCCCCGCTTCACACCAACTGCATAGACAAAAGGAGACACATCATGGCAGACATTTCCCGCTGGAACCCATTCGCAGAACTTGCACCGCTGCAGCGCGCATTCTTCGGTGAGGACTGGCCAGGCTTCGGCCGGGACGAATTCCCCGGTTCCCGCCGCGGCATTGATAGCCCGACGACGGACGTTTACACCTCTGGAGACAACGTCGTCGTAGAGGCGCACCTCCCGAACTTCTCTAAGGACGATATCGACCTCGACATCGACGGTCGCGTGCTGACGATTAGCGCATCGCGCCACTCCCGCGAGGAGGACAAGGACCGCAAGTACGTCATCCGCGAATCCTCGTCGAGCTTCCAGCGCCGCGTCACCCTCCCCGAGGGCGTCGATACGGACGCGATTACCGCCGAGCTGAACGACGGCGTCCTTACCGTCACCGTTCCTACCCCGCAGGTCAGCGCATCCAAGCGCAAGATCGAAATCACCGGTGGCTCCAGCACCCCGACAATGATCGACGGTGGCGAAAGTGCCGCAGACGGTGAGGAAGACGAGAAGTAATAAGACAACGGCGGGCGCTCGCCTGGATTGATCCGCAGGCGCTCACGTGGGGCATCGCACACCGGTTGTACCGGGGCGGTGCCCCTTTTTTCGCGGCTAGCCTTCGTCCTGCGTGCGCAGGATGCTCAGCAGCCGCAGGGCGCCCTCCTTGGACAGAGGCTCGTTGGCGTTGCCACACTTGGGTGAGATGATGCACGAGGGGCAGCCGGACTCGCAGCCACAGGAATCAATGGTGTCGTAGGTGGCGGTGATCCAGTCGTCGAAAAGCTCAAAACCACAGTCCGCAAAGCCAGCACCGCCGGGATAACCGTCGTAAACAAAAACGGTGGGCAGCATCGTGTCCGGGTGATCGGCGGTGGACAACCCGCCCAAATCCCAGCGGTCGCACGTGGCGATGAGGGGGAGAATCCCGATGGCGGCGTGCTCCGCAGCGTGCAGCGCGCCCGGCCAATCGGCGGGAGTCAACCCCACCGCCTCAAGGAGGACCGGATCGATGGTGTACGTCACGGCCCGCGTGGTGAGCACATCCGGCGGCAGGTGCAGCGACTCCTGGCCGAGGATTTCCCCGCTGCGGTGGCGGCGGATAAACCCGGTGACCTGCTCGGTGACCTCCACCTCGTTGAGCTGAACCGAGATGCCCGGCCGGCGGCGCTCCTCCACCGTGCGCAGGATCTCAATATCCGTCTCCGAAAGCGTCATGGTGGAAAAATCGGCGTGGGTGGGGGAGACGAGTGCGATGTCGTCGACAAGCTCCTCGCTCACATATGGGCGTCCCTGATGCAGGTAGATGGCACCGGGGTGGAGCTCACTTTTCGCGCGCGACTCGTCGATCGTCCCCAGCAGGCGGCCGTCCTGAGCATCGACGATGGTCACCTGGTTGCCACCGCCGCGCAGATGCACATCCTGATGCGGGTGGAGGCCTGGCTCCGGGTAGTAGAGCCCGTTACCGCGGCGCACCAATCCTGCCGGGGAGAAATCGCCGATCTCCTCGGCGGTGAGCGGTTTCTCCGCGGCAGCGCACGCGAGGTGGGGTTCCACCACGTACGGGTTCGCCGGGTTGAAAGCGAACCGCTCAATCGGCTTATCCAGCAGCGCCTCCGGGTGGTGCACAAGGTACTGATCCATGGGCTCATCGCGGGCAACAAACACGGACAGCGCACCCTGCCCACGCCGCCCCGCGCGACCCGCCTGCTGCGTGAAGGAGGCGATCGTCCCCGGGAAACCCGTCGTAATAACCGCATCCAACCCGCCCACGTCGATCCCCAATTCCAGGGCATTCGTGGTGGCCAGGCCGATGATCTCCCCGGTGTCGAGCTGGCGCTCCAGACGGCGTCGATCCTCGGCCAGATACCCCGCCCGGTACGCCGCCACCCGCTTGGCTTCTTCCGTTCTACCGCTCCGAAGGAGCTCCTCCCCGCACTGCATGGCGACGGTTTCGGCGGCGCGCCGGGAGCGCACAAAGGTCAGCGTTCTCAGACCCTCGGAGAGCAGAACGGACATGATGTGTGCGGCCTCCGTTGTGGCGGATGTTTCCTCCCCCGGGGTCCATAGAATCGTGGTGCGCTCCCCGCGGGGCGCGCCATCGCGGGTGATCGCACGAACCGGGACACCGAGGAGGCGGGCGGCATGCGCGCCGGGGTCGGCGGCGGTGGCGGAGGCGGCGATGAACACCGGTGTTGCCCCGTAGTGGGCGAGGAGCCGCTGGAACCGCCACATCACCTGCGACATGTGTGCGCCGAACACGCCCCGGTAGGAGTGGCACTCGTCGATGACGACGAAGGCGAGGCGGCGCAGGAACCGGGACCAGCGTGCGTGGTCGGGGAGGATCGCCTGGTGCAGCATGTCCGGGTTGGTGAAGATGAAGCGGCTCATCTCCCGCACGGCCCGACGCACCTCCTGTGGCGTGTCGCCGTCGTAGGCGTTGGGGTTCACACCGCTGATGCCCGCCCCGCGGATGATCGCGTTGACGTTGCGGATCTGGTCGGTGGCCAGTGCCTTCGTCGGTGTGAGGTAGAGCGCCGTCGCACCCTCCTGCTTGGCCATCCGTGTCAGGATGGGCAGCAGGTAGGCGAGCGATTTGCCGGAGCTGGTGCCGGTGGAGATGACCACATTTTCCCCGTCGTGCGCAGCCGTGGCGGCATCCGCCTGGTGGGAGAAGAGGCTGGTGATGCCGCGCTCGGTGAGGAACTCTCGCAGTCCTGGGTCGACCCAGGCGGGGTAGGGGGCGAAGGTGGCGGCGCGGGCCGGTGTGATGCGGAGGTGCTCGACGTGCTCCTTGCCGAGAGCGTTGGTCAATTGTGCTGCGATTTCTTCGCCAAACCTCACTGCATGTCCTCCATGACTTACAATCTACACACATGGCACAAGGCACAGTTCGGTGGTTCAACCCAGAAAGTGGCTACGGCTTCATCATTGATGACGAGTCTGGTCAGGATCTTTTCGTCCGTTATTCCGATATTGAGGGGGCGGGCTTTCGCACGTTGCAGGAAAATCAGCGCGTGGACTATTTCGTGATGGAAGGGCCGAAGGGGGCACACGCCTCCCGTGTGCGGACGGTATAGTCTCTGCTTCCACCGGCGCGCGGTGGGCGTACCCCGGTGTTGTTACCCCCGGAATGTTCGGGCTGCACGGGTTGCGTGGTAGGGATATATATTACTGTGTAGTTTTGATGTTCTTCGTTTTGTAAGAAGAAGGAAAGTAAGAGGTTTCCTGTGGTAAAGCGCCTGGTGATTGTCGAGTCACAAACAAAAGCCAATAAAATCGCTCCCTACCTCGGTCCGGACTACATAGTTGAGGCATCGGTGGGGCACATCCGCGACCTCCCCCGTTCGGCCGCTGAGATCCCGGCGAAATACAAGAAGGAGCCGTGGGCGCGCCTCGGCGTGGATACGGAGCATGACTTCCAGCCGCTGTACCTGGTCAGTAGCGAAAAGAAGAAGAAGGTCGCGGACCTCAAGAAGAAGCTGAAAGAGGTAGACGAGCTCTACCTCGCCACAGACCCCGACCGCGAGGGAGAAGCCATCGCCTGGCACCTGTTGGAGGTGCTTAAGCCGAAGGTGCCCGTGCGCCGCATGGTGTTCAACGAGATCACCAAGCCGGCGATTATCGCCGCCGCCCAAAACACCCGTGAGCTGGACGAGGATCTCGTTTCCGCGCAGGAAGCCCGCCGCATCGTCGACCGCCTCTATGGCTACGAGGTGAGCCCCGTGCTGTGGAAGAAGGTCATGCCGCGCCTGTCCGCCGGTCGCGTGCAATCCGTGGCCACGCGCGTCATCGTCGAGCGCGAGCGCGAGCGCATGGCGTTCATCTCCGCCGATTACTGGGATCTCACCGCTGAGCTGGATACCAAAAAGAACGAACTGAACAGCGTCTTCAACGCCCGCCTCACCGCCGTCGATGGCAAGCGCGTGGCGCAGGGGCGGGATTTCTCCGATCGCGGTGAGCTGAAGGACGATACGCTCGTTGTCCTGGACAAGGATCAGGCGACCGCGTACGCCACGTCGTTGAAGGGAGCCGAGGTACGCGTCGATGCGGTGGAGGAGAAGCCCTACACACGCAAGCCGTACCCGCCATTTATGACCTCCACGCTGCAGCAGGAGGCCGGGCGCAAGCTGCACTACACCTCCGATCGCACGATGCGTATCGCCCAGCGCCTGTACGAGAACGGTCACATTACCTATATGCGTACCGATTCGACCACGCTGTCCCAGTCTGGCCTGCAGGCCGCCCGCAACCAGGCGATTGAGCTGTACGGCGAGAAGTATGTCGCCGATTCTCCGCGCCAGTACACGCGCAAGGTGAAGAACTCCCAGGAGGCCCACGAGGCTATTCGTCCCGCCGGTGATCGGTTCGCCACCCCCGGTGAGCTGCACGGGCGTCTCGATGCTGAGGAGTTCCGCCTCTACGAGCTCATCTGGCAGCGCACCGTCGCCTCCCAGATGGCTAACGCCCACGGAACGTCGATGAAGGTCACCCTCTCCGCCGATAACCTCACGTTGTCCGCCACGGGTCGTTCCATCACGTTCCCTGGCTTCCTCAAGGCTTATGTGGAGACGAGTGAGCTTTCCGACGGCAGGAAAGTGGCGGACAACGCTGAGTCTCACCTCCCGGTTCTCACGGAGGGGCAGACGGTTCACGCCGAGGATGCCACCCCCGAGGGGCACTCCACGAACCCGCCGGCCCGCTACACCGAGGCATCGCTGGTGAAGAAGATGGAGGACCTGGGCATCGGTCGTCCGTCCACGTACGCATCCATCATCAAGACGATTCAGGATCGCGGCTACGTCTTCTCCCGCGGTAACGCGCTCGTCCCCAGCTGGGTGGCGTTCGCCGTCGTGGGGCTCATGGAGCAGAACTTCGGGTCGCTGGTGGATTACGATTTCACCTCCGAGCTGGAGGATCAGCTGGACTCCATCGCCACCGGCAACACGGACCGCACCAATTGGCTGACAGGCTTCTACTTCGGTGATGCCAACGCGCCCGAGGAATCCGTCCCCTACCAGGGTGGTCTCAAGGCGATCGTCGGCCAGAACTTGGAGAACATCGATGCCCGCGAGGTGAACTCGCTGCGCCTCTTCGCGGATAAGGAAGGCCGCGACATCGTCGTGCGCGTCGGCCGTTACGGTCCGTACTTGGAGCGCGTCGTTGGGCTTACCGACGACGGCGAGCCGGAATTCCAGCGCGCCAACCTGCCGGAAGCAACCACCCCAGATGAGCTCACCCTCGAGTTTGCAGAGAAGCTGTTTGCCACCCCGCAGTCCGGCCGGGAGCTGGGAACGAACCCGGATAACGGGCGCACCGTTGTGGCCAAGGAGGGTCGCTACGGGCCGTACGTTACCGAGCTCGTCCGTGACGACGAACGGTCGGTCGTCGAAAAGCAAGCCCTTGAGGTTGTGCAGAAGGAGCGCGAGGAAGAAGACGCGCAGCGCAAGGCCGAGGGCAAGCGGAAGAAGAACTGGGAAACCAAGACCGCAGAGAAGCAGAAACAGAAGCGGATCGACGAGTTCATCCAGGAGAAGTTGAAGCCCGGCACCGCGAGCCTGTTCTCCTCCATGGATCCGGCAGCGGTCACCCTCGAGGAGGCACTGAAGCTGCTGTCGCTTCCGCGTGAACTCGGTGCCGATGACGATGGTGAGATCATCACCGCCCAGAACGGCCGCTATGGCCCGTACCTGAAGAAGGGCAGCGATTCCCGTTCGCTGGCTTCCGAGGACCTCATCTTCACCATCACTCTCGACCAGGCTAAGGCCATTTACAGGGAGCCGAAGCGCCGGGGCCGCCAAGCCGCCAAGCCGCCGCTGAAGACGTTGGGTAACAACGACGTATCCGGCAAGCCGATGGTGGTCAAGGACGGTCGCTTCGGCCCGTATGTCACCGACGGTGACACCAACGCCTCCCTCAAGCGAGGCGATACGCCGGAGACCCTGACCGACGCCCGCGCCTGCGAGCTCCTTTCCGAGCGCCGCGCCCGTGAGGCCGCCGGCGAGGTGGGGAAGAAGAAGACGACGCGGAAGAAGGCAACCCGCAAGAAGGCAACGAAGCCGAAGCAGACGACCAAGCGCGTGGTGAAAGCCCGCCGGTCCCGTTAGTTAGAGAACACGAACGGCGGCAGTGCACGCGATGCGCTGCCGCCGTTTTGCGCCTTGCCGGGCAACAACACGTCACGCGCCCCGGAAAGGGAGCGCTTCCTCATCGGGAAGCAGATGCCACGTGCCTGGCAGAACGAGGCCTTCTGCGCTCTCATTCACAGAGTTATGTGGAGGCTGACTTTCGTGTCGCGTACACCGTGAAAATCGCGCCAACAATGACCACGGCAACCGTCCAGCCAAGGCCAATGCTGCTGGCCTTGTCGGCAACAACGTCGCCATACGGCTGGTCAGATAGTAGCGGGGCGAGGAGTAGACAGTAAGCCCACACTCCGGCTAAAACAGTTGCGAAACCGATAATTACTTTGCGCGGATTATCGGGATTTATGGTGCTCTCCGATCCCTAGGAAATACGTGCAGCTCTATTGCGAAAAAATTCTGTTCTCCCCTGCAAGGCCCGGTGCACTAGCTAAGCCGATTTGAAAAGGAAAATAATCTTCTGACAGATTGTTCTCATAGATTCTCCATTTGTTACGGCTGTTGTACGCATTTTCAACAATCAAACTAACCCCATATTGCAGTGCAGAGGATTTCCTGCTGACTAGCATCAGTGTTCCTGAGGAGGGGCAAACGCGGTGAACAAAATCTCGGCCAGGTTCACGTCGGCGCTACGACCGGTCCGCCAGCGTCGGCCGGATCGGGCGAGCGAGACGAGTTAGCGTGGAACGGCCGCGGAGCTCCACGGACTTCATGAGCGTCCAGCGGGCCTGCTCGGCCTCGCCGGCATCGCGCAAGGTCGCGGCGGTGGTGAGCACACCACCGGGGGTGTTCTTGGCCAGGTCTGTCAGGCGCGAGGCGGAGTTCACCGCGTCGCCGATGACCGTGTACTCGTAGCGCTCGCGGGCGCCGATGTGGCCGGCGACGACGGTGCCGGTCGCCACGCCGATACCCGCGTCGAGCTCGACGTTCTGCAGCCGTGCGTGCAACTCCCTGGCGGCGGCCAGGGCGTTGCCGGTGGAGTCGGGAAGGGTGTTGGGGGCGCCGAAGATGGCCAACGCGGCATCGCCCTGGAACTTGTTGATGGAGCCGTGGTACTCGTGCACGACTTCCACCACGTGCTCAAAGAACTCGTTGAGGGCGATGACCACTTCCTGCGGGGTGTGGCGGGTGGCGTAGGTGGTGGAGCCCACGACATCGACAAACAGGACGGCGACCTTGCGTGATTCGCCGCCGAGCTGCGGGGTCTCGCGCAGTGCGCGGTTGGCAACGGACTTGCCCACATAGGTTTCGAGCATCCGCTTCGTGCGTTTGCCCTCGCGGAGGCCGCGAATCATCTCGTTGAAACCGGCCTGCATCGTTCCGATGTCTCCTCCGTCGTAAAGCGGAACCCTGACCCCGAGCTCACCGCGACGGGTGGACTCCACCGCGTGACAGACATCCCGGATCGGATCGGCGACGGTAGCTGAGACGAGCACCGTGGCGACGGCACCGAACACGAGAACGGTCACCACGCCGACAATGACGGGCATGCTTGGCTGCATGAATGCGACGAGCGCCACCATCGGGACGCAGGTGGTCGCCACCCATGTCAGGATGATGCGGGTGGCAGGGCCGGTTTCCCGGCGGTGGCTTTCAACCTGGCCGGAGAAAACGCGGTTGGCGGCGGGGCGGATCAGGATTTTGGCTGTAAGAAAGGTGAGGACCGCGACCAGTGCGAGGCCGACGGCCATGCACACAACGATTGCACGTGAGCGGGAGATGGCGTAGAAAACGCCGGTGGCGATGGCCCACACAACGATGCCGACGATCGTTTGCAGGCGCGGAATCCGCATAACCGTTTGCCGGATCATGGCCCTGTCGAAGGCATCGGGATCCTTCCGCCAGGCCAGGACTGGCCGGAAGAGGAAGAACGTGGAGGCCACGCCGAGAGCCACGGCCACCACACCGACGGCGAGGCCGGCGACGGCGAGTGTGGCAGGCACGGGCGCGACGAGCGAGATGATGAGCGCGATCGCGGCCGCGCCCGCTGTGTTCACCGCAGCGATCGCGAGGGCGTAGCGGGGCCAGGAAGTTTTCAACAGCCACATGAGTTCTACTCTAAATCAACTACGCTTGTATGCGTGCAGTTATCCCCCGACCTCCTACACGCAGCCCACGCCGCCCGCACTGGCGAGTCTGGCTCCGCCATGACCCACGCCTGGCTCATTACCGGCCCGCCCGGCTCTGGTCGCTCGACGATGGCTCGCTACTTCGCCGCTGCGCTTTTATGCACCGCAGACGTAGTCGGCGGTTCCGGAGTCCGCGACGATGTCGGCGGTTCCGGAGTCCGCGACGATGCCGACGGTTCCGGAGCTTGCGACGGAACCCCCTGCGGTCAGTGCGAGGGCTGCCGGCAGGCGCTGAACGGGAGTCACCCCGATCTGACGGTCGTGCACCCGACGGAGTTGTCCATCAGTGTCGAAGACATGCGCGCAGTCATCCGCGGGGCGTCCCGCACGCCCACGGTCGGCGCGTTTCGGGTGGTCATCATCGAGGATGCGGACCGTCTCACCCCCGCCGCCGGCAACTCGCTGCTCAAGACGGTGGAGGAGCCCCCGGAGCGCACCGTCATCATCCTCTGCGCGCCATCGACGGACCCGGAGGACATGCTCCAGACCCTCGTCTCCCGCTGCCGCCACGTCTACATCCCCACCCCCAGCTTCGAGGAGGTCGCCGCCACGGTCGAGGCCTCCGGCGTCCCCCACGACCAGGCGCTCCTCGCCGCCCACGCCACCGCCGGGCACATCGGTCGCGCCCGCCACCTCGCCCAGGATCCCACCACCCAGCGCCGTCGCGCGCGCATGTTGCACCTGGCTGAGCTTCTTTTTTCGGGTTCGGATGCCTACCTCGAGGTCACCTCTTTGCTTTCCGACGTCGAGTCCGACGTCAAGGCTCGCATCAAAGAGCTTCTCGACGCCGACCTGGAGCGCACCCGCCTCACCCTCGGCGCCGGCGGCTCCGGCAAAGGCACCGGTGGCGTCATGCGTGGAACCGCCGACATCCTGAAGAAGGTCGAGCAAAAGTACAAGAAGCAGCAGACCCGCGAACTTCGCGATACCATCGATCAGCTCCTCATGGACTTCATCGCCCTCTTCCGCGACGCCATCGCCCAGCGTGCCGGCGCCCCGCTCCTCCACACCGACTTCGCCGGCGACTCCCAGGACCTCGCTGCCCGGCTTTCCGACGCCCAGCTCATCGCCACCATCGACACCATCGGCCGCGCCCGCGAGCGCATCACCCGCAACGTCACCCCCCGCACCGCCCTCTTCGCGATGATCGGGGAAATACGGCTCATAAGCAGGTAGTTTCTTCCCTGGTGAGGGAGTCATGTACACTACCACTTGGTCATTCAGCGATACGCTGGGCTGATCGTGCCGCCTTAGCTCAGTCGGTAGAGCGTCTCACTCGTAATGAGAAGGTCGTGAGTTCGATTCTCACAGGCGGCTCCACCAAATCCCCAGCTAGACACTGGTTCTGGCTGGGGTTTCACCTATTTCTAAGAATACACAAGAAGCTCAAGAAAGCCCAAGAAGTCTTAATTATTCCCGACCGTTGACCGACCATAGACCGACCATGGACGGTCCAGCCCAAAAACTAGACAGGCCACACCACAAAAGAAAGACAAGCCAGGCTACCCACACCACACCGGGAAATAGACCGTTCGGTACCGAATTCACCCCTTGGATAGGATGGAAACTAGAAAGGGCAATCACAAGGAGACATGCGCGGAGGTGACAATCATGCCCTATAGTCCTACCGTTGTGGCGAATAACATACTGGCCCGCGCGTTCAAAGAGAAGCTATATCCCACCCCGATGAAGCTCCAAAAGATCCTCTACTTCGTCTCCAGCCAGTACATCAAGAAGACCGGCCACCCTCTACTCGAATCCCCGTTCCTAACGTGGGCCTACGGTCCGGTGGTGTATACCGTGTATGACGAGTTTCGTCCGTTCTCCAAGAACGGCATCAAACGATACGCCCGCGATGCTGCGGGGCAATCCTACATTGTCGATGAGAACGAAGATCGAGCGCTGGCGGAATCCCTGTCTGAAGTTTGGGAAGCAACCAAGTACCGGGGCGCAGTCGACCTATCCAAAATCACCCACAAAGAGTCCTCTGCCTGGGATAAAGCGTATCAAAGAGGGGAAGACACTTTGAGCTGGGAAGACGTGAAACAAGACCGAACCTATGTAGACGAACTAGGATTGGCAAATGCCCACTGACGCCGGCAGTGAACCAGTCAAGAGGAAACCGGCGCCGGAAATCGAAGGAGAAGAAGACTACGCTCTTTCCCCCGAGGAAACAGGGACACCCAGCGCCACACAATCCGCTACTAGCTCCTCGCTCAAGCATGCGCCGAATTATGAGCCGAAGAACCTCCCCGAGTTCGTTGGATTATCCAAGCTGCGTTTCGGTCAACAGCTAATCGGCTGGTGTATTTTCCTCATCGTTGCTCTAACACTAATTTCCGCATTCAACTGCGCAAATGGCTCCATTCTGCAATCCACCATTGACGTTCTGAAGCTGATAACAACAACAGCCCTGGGATTCGTCTTCGGGCGAACAAAAATGAGCGACGGAGAATAACAACCCTGTGGGGCTAGATGCTCCGCAGTCGACCACGCCCGCCTGTCGCCCGCTCCGCACGGCGTTCCCTACGCAACCGCTCCCTTTCCCTCTCACGCCGCATATGCTCCTCCAGCGCGCCGGGAAATTGGTCTAGGCCCTCGTCCCATAGGTGGCCGTAAATGTCGAGTGTGGTGGCGGCTGAGGCGTGGCCACACTTTCCTGGATGACGTACACGTCAGCACCGGAGGCGATGGCCATGGATACGGCGGTGTGCTTGAGCGTGTAGGTGTCCACGCCTGTAAGCCCTGCAGCGGTGCATGTGGTGCGCCATACGCGCCGCCAGCGGGCATCGGTCCACACGTGGCCAACCTCGTCGGGGAGCAGCCAATCATCGTCTGCTTTGCCGTCTGCCGCGAGGTCAAGGTCGATGAGCAGATCACCGCCGACGGGAACGTCTCGGGTGAGTCTGTTCTTGGTGGGGGCCCTCGTGGCCAAGCGCGTCAACACTGCGCCGGATGGTGAGACGCCCACGGTAGTAGTCGAGGTCACCTACTTTGAGTCCTTTTGCTTCTCCTGGCCTGATTGCTGTCATTGCCAGGACTCTGATAAGAAGTTGGGCTTCGTCGGTGGGTGCGGCGTTGATGAGCGCGTCGAGTTCGGAGACCCTCAAATAGTGGTGGCTGCCTTTGGTCTGCTTAACGATGTCGCCTGATTCTAGGGGGCTGGCAGGAATGATTTTCTGTTTGACGGCCTGTTTCATGAGTGCTCCCATGATGATGCCGATCTTCCGTTTTTGGCCACTGCCCAGTGGTTGGGGATCGTGTTTGGCGTGGGGCCTACGGGTTTTGAGCCCATCGACCCACAGTGTGAATGCGCCACCGTCGACTTCACACACGGGTGTGGCTCCCCATACTGGCGCGAGGTGCTGCCAGGCGGATTTGTACCCGGCGATGGTTTTTGGTGCGCACTTGGCCTCTTTGGTAGCTATCCAGGGGCCCCACAGGTCTTCGACGGTAATGTCACGCTTGTCTTTGGTGATCCATGTTCCCTCGGCTTGGCCGGCTTCGGCTTGGGAGCACGAGTCGCGGGCTGCGTCTTCTGTTCGGAACGTTTTGGTGCGTTCTTTGCCGTTTTCGTCCCATAAGGAGGTTTGATGAACCCGTGATAATGAAACGCCCGGGGCGACGATCTTCTTCAAGCGCACCTTTGATAGCCCTAAACAGTTCCGGTGCGCGTTGAATCTCGTCGATGGCTAGAGTGCCCTCCGGAAACATGCGGACAAATCCGTCAGGATCTTCGCGTGCGGAAGTGAGATGTGAGGTTTCGTCCAAATTAACAAACCGTGATGGACGATCCAATAAGAGTTGGCTTGCAAGCGTGCTTTTGCCAACTTGCCTCGCTCCTGACACCGAAAGAACCGGGGTGTCGGACAAGATTTCCTCGGCAATCGATTTCGTATTTCGGTGTAAAAGATCATACGACATAAAATCATCCTACCTGCGACGTTGTGATTCTGCAATATGTTCACCGTGATTCTGCAATATACTCATCGTGATTCTGCAAGGCTTTCGTTGTGATTCTGCAACCGTTTTCAATCTGTTGTGTGAAAATAACTCTTCCTGATTTGCTGCCATGTTTCGGTATCTGTGCTAGATGGAGTTTGTGTCTCGGCAGCCAGCTAATATGGCGCTATGGACCCTATGGATAACGTGTACGAGTGGCGGGCATTCGAGCAGACGGCGGCTTTCAAGAAGCAGGCGACGGATGTGCATGGGCAGCTGCGGGCGGGGGAGTTCGCTGCGGCACTGGAGGTTTTTGCGCAGGCGATGCCGTGGGATCCGGGGATCAATGATTGGGATCCGGCGGACCCGTCGATGGCGTACCCGGTGCAGATTGTGGAGGAGCTCGGTGGGCCCGTGGACTTTTTTGTGGCCCAGGGAGCGTTTACCACGCTTCGCGCCGAAACGTTCGGGCTGCATTCGGAACAGCTGACGCGGCTTGTTGAAAAGCGGGCGGAGGAGTTCGGGTTGACGCTTCCCGCGTGGGAGGCGGTGGATCTGGGGATTCTCACGGATCCGCAGGCACCGGAGGCGATTTGGTTGCCGGTGCCGGGGATGCGCGGTGGCTTCGAGATCACGCGCTGGGGTTCCGACAGGGTCGGAACCGACAAAGATGCCGATGAGGTCGACGCGTTCCAGGTGCGGTCCTGGTCCAGGAAGGACATGGGGTCGGGGCAGCGACACCGGCTGACCGCAGATGGTTTGGAGCGTGTGCCGGGCGGATTCGACTAGACTACGGTTTGACTTTTTGCAGCAGATCCGGCCCAATTCCCTGCTAACGGAGCCCTTCGAAGGGAATCTGCCGCAAAAAGTAAATGACGCTCTCACAGCGTCGAAGATGTCGCCCCCTAGGCCTGCGCCACGCGCGACTTCTGGATGTGCTGGATGATGACGCCGGACATGAGGCCTGCGGTCACGCCGATGATAACGCCGATGAGCGGGTACTCCTGGAAAATCCAGCCACCGAGGTAGCCGATGAGGGTGGCCTGCGTCGCCCAGATAAAGGAACCGACGGTGTCCACAACGAAGAAACGCCACCAGGGGTATTTCACAGAACCCAAGAAAATGGTGAGGAACCAGCGCGCCCAGGGGATGAAGCGGGCGGTAATGATGGTGACGGCCTCGTTGCGCTCAACCGAGTTGCGCACCCAATCCGAGGCGCGGGCACGCTTGGAATTGGGTTTGAGGTGATACTTGCCGGCGTAGAAGCGACCGACAAGGTACGTGGTGTTGTCGCCGATAATGGAGTAGGCCCAGGAGGCCAGGAAAATACCCCAGACCCAGGGCCGACCCGTGGAGCCGGACCAGGCGGCGGCAATGTTGACAATGGTTTCGCTGGGCAAGAGGGGGAAGATGCAGTCGCCGATGACGAACATCCCGAGGATGGGATAGAACAGCGACGAGTGCAGGAACAACTCGATGAGAGCCTCTAGGAATCCGCCCATGAACTGCCTCTACTTGTTGTCGGTGTAAATCTTCCAACCCGCCATAATGAGCGGTATCTGTAAGGGTAAACGGCCGACGGAGATAATTTGTTTCTTTGCTGGCTCATGGCGCCAGTCCCACGCCATCTTGAAGTTGCCGGGCCACACGGCCAAGGAGGTGCCCACGGTAGCGAGCCCACCCCAGGCGGGCTTGGCCAGGAGCAGGGCGGCGGTGCCGAGTTCCCACACGCCGGAGAAGTAGGTCCACTGGGTGGGGGTGCCGGGGAGTGCCTCCGGGATGAGGTTGTTGAAGGGCTCCGGCTTGGCAAAGTGGAGGACGCCCATGGCACCGAATGCTGCTGCGAGGATCTTTCTCATAGCCCCCAGAATACGACCGCGAGGCAAATTCTGGCAACGACGGGCGTAAGCCCCACAATTTCATTAAATTCACAGGTATGAAGATTGTTTCCCACGTAGTTCCCACGATCACAGTCGGCGGAGAGACATTCCGCGACCTCGACCGCGACGGGGTGCTCAGCCCCTTTGAGGATTGGCGGCTGACCCCAGCGGAGCGCGCGGCAGACCTTGCCCGTCGCCTGAGCGTAGAAGAAAAGGCGGGGCTGATGATCATTGGCTCCCACTACCCGGGCGATTCCTCGTTCCTCCCCAACCCCGTTGAGGGCAAGCTCCTCAACGATGAGGATGTGTGGAAGGATAAGCACCCGATCACCGGGATTCCCTTTCCCGAGCCGGTGCTCACCGCCGCCGCCAGCGAGAAGGCGGTGAAGGAGCGGCACCAGCGCTACTTTATTGTGCGCGATAACCTGAAGCCGCGCCGCCTGGCGGAGTGGACGAACGCCATCCAGGAGTTGGCCGAGGAGACGCGCTTCGCCATTCCGGCCGTGTTCGCGTCGAACCCCCGCAACCATGTCTCCCTCGTTGCCCGCTTCGGTGTCAACGAGTCCGCAGGTGTGTTCAGTGAGTGGCCGAGCGAGCTGGGCCTCGCCGCCCTCGATGATGCGGAGCTCATGCGCGAGTTTGGCAAGCTCATCGCCCGCGAGTGGCGCGCCGGTGGCATCCACAAGCTGTACGGCTACATGGCCGATGTTGCCTCCGAGCCCCGCTGGTCCCGGTTCAACGGCACGTTTGGCGAGGATACGCAGCTTGTCGCCGATTACATCCGCGAGGTTGTCACCGGGATGGAGGAGGGTGGCGTGGCCACCACCATCAAGCACTTCCCGGGCGGTGGCGTGCGCATCGACGGTCACGACCCGCACTTCCCGTGGGGTCAGACCAACGAGTACCCCACCGAGGGGGCGCTGGCGAAGTACCACCTCCCGCCGTTCCAGGCCGCCGTCGATGCGGGCTGCACGTCGATCATGCCGTACTACGCCAAGCCTGTGAACACCTCGGCAAAGCAGCTCGACGAGGAGCTGTGGCTAAGCCCGAGCACGCAGTTCGACGAGGTTGCCTTCGCGTATAACAAGACGATCATCGGCGACCTGCTGCGCGACAAGATGGGCTTCACCGGCTACATTAACTCCGACTCCGGTGTCATCGATGCCATGGTCTGGGGTGTCGAGGAGCTCACCGAGAAGGAGCGCTTTGCCAAGGCAGTCAAGGCTGGCACGGACATCTTCTCCGATATGTCCAATCCCCAGAAGCTTGTCGACGCCGTGGCTGACGGTCTGCTCACAAGTGACGATCTCACGGGGTCGGCCACCCGTCTCCTCACGGAGATTTTCTCCCTCGGTCTCTTTGAGAACCCCTACGTCGACCCCGCCGAGGCTGAAAAGGTCATCGGCAACACCGAAACGCAGGCGCTGGGTGAGCAAAAGCAGCGCGAGTCCGTCGTCATCCTCAAGAAGGGCGAGGCCCTGCCGCTGGATACGTCCAAGAAAGTGTACACCTTTGCCACCGGTCGCACGTCCATCGGTGAGGTGCAGGAAAAGCTGGACAAAGCCGTCGACAAGCGATTTACGCGAGCTGACCTGGACGATGCAGACATCGCCATCGTGTGGGCTCGCCCTGAGATCGAACTTTTCGAGGACGACCAGGAGGGCGTGACCCTCTCCATCAACCCGGAGGATTGCGGTGTTGACCTCGAGGAAGTCAAGCGGATTCAGGAGCAGGTGCCGACGATTGTCGTGGTGAACTTCACCAACCCGTGGATCCTTGAACACCTCGAGCCGGGCGCCGACAGCCTCGTCGGCAGCTTCGAAATTACCCCCGACAATCTCCTCGACTCGCTCGTAGGGGGTGAGGCGAAGGGCCACCTCCCGTTCGCCGTGCCGGCATCCATGGAGACCGTGAAGGCATCCCCGCGCGACGTGCCGGGCAAGTACCTAGGCGACGACTACGCCTACGTCGATTCGGTGGGCAACCGCTACGCCTACGGCTTCGGCCTCTAGCTGGAAACCGTTTCTAACAAGCGGTTTCCCGTTACAGTGGCGGGCATGGATAAGGTACAAGCAGTCATTTCCCGCCACAAGGGTGAGCCCGTCGAGCTCACCACCATCGTCGTCCCCGAGCCTGGCCCGAACGACGTCGTCGTGAGGATCCAGGCGTGCGGCGTATGTCACACCGACCTCGCCTACCAGCAGGGTGACGTGGAAGACGCGTTCCCCTTCCTCCTCGGCCACGAGGCCGCCGGAGTGGTAGAAACCGTCGGTGACCGCGTCACCCACGTCGCCCCCGGCGACTTCGTCGTTTTGAACTGGCGCGCCGTGTGCGGCGAATGTCGCGCCTGCAAGCGTGGCGAACCGCAATACTGCTTCGCCACTTTCAACGCCTCCAAGAAAATGACCCTCGAGGATGGCACGGAGCTCACCCCCGCCCTCGGCATCGGTGCCTTCGCCGAGAAGACCCTCATCCACGAGGGTCAGTGCACCAAGGTGAACCCCGATGCTGATCCGGCCGCTGCTGGCCTCCTCGGCTGTGGTGTCATGGCCGGCCTCGGCGCCGCCGTTAACACGGGCAAGGTTACCCGCGGTCAATCCGTCGCCGTCATCGGCTGCGGTGGCGTGGGCATGGCAGCCATCGCCGGAGCCCACCTTGCGGGTGCAACCACGATCATTGCCGTCGACACCGACGAGTCCAAGCTTGAGCTCGCCAAGGAGTTCGGCGCCACCCACACCCTCGTGAGCTCCGAATCTGTCGTTGAAGACATCCAAGAGATCACCGAGTTCGGTGTCGACGTCGCCATCGATGCCGTGGGCATCCCCGCCACCTGGAAGCAGGCCTTCTACGCCCGCGACCTCGGCGGCACCGTCGTCCTCGTCGGCGTGCCCGCGCCGGGCCAGGCGGTCGAGATCGAGGCCGCAGACATCTTCAGCCACGGCGGCGCACTCAAGTCCGCGTGGTACGGCGACTGCCTCCCGGAGCGCGACTTCCCCATGTACACAGACCTCTACCTGCAGGGTCGCTTCCCACTGGACAAGTTCGTCAATGAGCGCATTGGCCTGGACAAGGTCAACGAGGCTTTTGAAACGATGAAGTCCGGCAAGGTCCTGCGCAGCGTGGTGGTGCTCTAATGGCCTTCACTATTGAGCATGCGGAGACCTCCGGCCTGTTTAAGCTCGACGGCGGCGAGTGGGAAGTAGACAACAACATTTGGGTTGTTGGCGACGATACAGAGGTCTACATCATCGACGCCGCCCACTCCGTCGACCCCATTGCCGAGGTTGTTGGCGACCGCGCCGTGAAGGGCATTATCTGCACCCACGGCCACAACGACCACATCACCGTCGCCCCGCAGCTTTCCCAGAAGTACGATGCTCCCATCTTCCTGCACCCCGGCGACCGGATGCTGTGGAACGAGACCCACCCCGATGTCGCCTTCCAAGAGATTGAGGACCGTCAGCGCTTCGGCATCGCGGGAACGGACCTGGAGTTCATTTCCACCCCGGGCCACTCCCCGGGCAGTGGTTGCCTGTATATGCCGGAAGCAGGCGTGCTGTTTTCCGGCGACACCCTGTTCCAGGGCGGCCCGGGTGCCACGGGCAGGAGCTTCTCCTCCTTCGAGGTGATCATCGACTCCATCCGCGAGCACCTGCTCACCCTCCCCGCCGAGACCCTCGTGTACACGGGACACGGCGAGCACACCACCATCGGTGGCGAGGCCCCGCACCTGGAAGAGTGGATCAAGCGCGGCTACTAGCTGGCAAAATCCCCAAAAATAAAAAGTCTCCACCCGGATTCCGGCTGGAGACTTTCAGTTTTCCTCTCCCCATGTAGCGAGGGCTACGCCTTCGCCTTGCGTAGGTCTACGATCTGCAGCACGAGGGCCACCAGAAGAATTCCTAGGATGGCCATGAAAGCTGCGGTGATCGCGTGGTTCCAGTTGGTGGTGGCGAGGACGGAGAACAGAATGCCCGTCATGATCGCGTTACCGATTGCAGTAGCGACGCGCTCTGCGGTCTGCTTGAATGCGCCGGCGGTGCCACCCTCGTAGCCGGGGACATCGAGCATCGCAATGGTCTGGTTAGCAGAGCCGAAGGCACCCTGTCCCAGGCCGACAATTGCGAATGCTGCGAACAGCCACCACACGTTCAGGCCATGCATTCCGTTGAAGTAAATGATCGCAATCGCGGCTGTCATGCCCACGACCATGGAAGCAAGAGAAGCGATGCAGATCTGGCGGCCGTACTCCAGTGAATGGTTACCGGAGAGGTAAGCAGTGATCGCTGAAGTGATCGCGCCGCCAAGGCCAACGAGGCCAGCGTTGAGGGCCGTGAAGTGCTGACCATTCTGGAGGTAAATGGCCAGTGTGGAGAAGATCGAGGTGGAGCCGACGAACATGATGCCACTGATGGCGGTTCCCCAGCCGAAGGAGCGCAGCTTGAGCAGGCCGAGGTTCACCATCGGCGCGTTTCCGCAGTTTTCGTAGTGGCGTTCCCACTGTACCCAGGCGAATCCAAGGATGGCGGCGAGGGGGAGAAGCAACCACATGAGCTTGTTGTCGCCGTGGTACATGAAGGGGTACATGATGCAGACGACGGTGGAGGCGAGCAGCAGCATGCCGATCGGGTCCAGGTCGAGTTTGCCCTTCTTCCGGTGTGCTTTCTCGTCGGCAAATGGCAGCCACCGGAGAGCAAGGAAGATGCCGATGATGCCGACCGGAACCATGAACCAGAAGGACCAACGCCAGCCCCATGCGGGATCCAGTGCGGAAATGATCGTACCTGCGATGACCGGGCCAATTGCGACCGCCACGGCGACGGTCAGCCCGAACTTAGCGAAAGCTCGGGCGCGTTCCTTGCCATGGAAGTAGGTCTGAATGATGCCTGCGGTCTGCGGACTGTAGACGGCGGCGGCGAACCCTTGGATGAAACGGAAAATGTTCAAAATGACGGGGTCGCTGGCGAAGCCACACAGGGCCGTCGACAAGCAAAATAGGGCGAGACCGATGGTGAAAAACATCGAACGACCCAGGAGATCACCGAGTCGCCCGAAGGGGACGAGGAACACACCGAAAGTAAGCGCGTAGCCTGCCAGCATCCATTGCAGCTGCGATGCAGATGCGCCGAGCGCGTGCTCAATCGACGGCAGCGCGACGTTAATAGAACTGACCGCAACAAGCGCCATAGCCAGTGGGATTAGTACCACTACAAGAATCTTTTTTCGCTCACCCATTCAAACCTCCTACAAAATTGCAACCAGCACATGATACTCATATGTCCATAAACTACAATTTGATACATGCGCGCACTTGTAACTGGTGGAGCCGGGTTTATTGGCTCCCATCTTGTGGAATTGTTGGTTTCTGAGGGACATGAGCCGGTTGTGGTGGATAACCTGTCCCACGGCAAGCGGGAAAACGTGCCTGCCGGTGTTCCCCTCGTCGAGGCGGACCTGTTAAAGATCGACGTGGACGAACTTTTCGACGAGTACGCCCCCGAGGTTGTCTTCCACCTCGCCGCACAGATCGATGTGCGCAAATCCGTGGCATCCCCAATCTTCGATGCCCAGACCAACATTCTGACCACGATCCGCCTGGCGGAGGCTGCCCGTAGTCATGACGTACGCAAGATCGTGTTCACGTCCTCCGGTGGCGCAATTTACGGTGCCCCCACCCAGTTCCCGGTCTCAGAAGAGACTCCGGTTGACCCGCATTCGCAGTACGCTGCATCGAAGGTCTCCGGTGAGATTTACCTGAACACGTACCGTCACCTGTACGGCCTGGAGTGCTCCCACATCGCCCCGGCGAACGTGTATGGGCCGCGTCAGGATCCGTATGGTGAGGCCGGTGTGGTGGCGATCTTCAGCCAGCACCTGCTCAACGGCTTGCCGACGAAGGTGTTCGGCTCCGGTTCCAACACCCGTGACTATGTCTATGTTGGCGACGTTGCTCGCGCGTTCTACTTGGCCAGTGGCAACAAGGGTGGTGGCATGCGGTTCAATATTGGTACTGGTGTGGAGACCAGTGACCGTGACCTGCATTCTCTTGTTGCTGCAGCTGCTGGTGCGACCGATGACCCGGAGTTTGCTCCTGCTCGCCTTGGTGATCTTGAGCGCAGCTCGCTTGATTCCACGCGTGCGCGCGAGGTCCTCGGCTGGGAGCCGCAGGTGACGTTGAAGGAGGGCATCGCCAAGACGGTGGAGTACTTCCGCAGTGTGAAGTAATGCTTCTGATTTCTTTAGCCCGGTAGTATCCAGCATGCTGCCGGGATTTGTTGTCTTCGCACCCAAAAAACCGAAATGCGGCCCATCCTGCGTAGGAGTGTCGCTCGTTGGGATCGATTGGGCCGCATTCGGTATTCCAGCGTGACATGGTGCGGAGCGCGGCCCGGGTGCTGCCGAATGTCGGGTGCCGTTCCCCGGTTGGGACGCGTTCGGGACAAGGCGATGCGGAGCGCGGCCAGAGGGATGCTGAACCTCGGGTGCTGCGTTCCAGCTGGGACGTGTTCAGTATTCGAGCGTGACGTGATGCGGAGCGCGGCCCAGGTGCTGCCGAATGTCGGGTGCTGCATTCCAGCTGGGCCACATTCGGTAGCAAGCAAGACCGGAGAAGCCAGACATGCAAAAAGCCGACGACCGAAATCGCCGGCTTGGGATGTGTGCGCTACTTGTTCTTCTGCAGCTGCTCCTCGATCGCCTTCTGGAAAACCTCGTAGGGCTGTGCGCCGGAGACGAACTGGTCACCGATGATGAAGGACGGCGTACCGGAGATGCCGATGGATGCGCCGTACTTGGTGGCGCTGGTGACGGCCTGGGTGTATGTGCCACTTTCCACCTCAGAGCGGAAGCGATCAAGATCGGGAACGCCTGCCTCGGTGGCGAAGCGGACGAAGTCCTCGATGTCGTTTTCCGGGTGGCCCTGGATGTCCTTGCTGGCGGTGTACAGCGCGTTGTGGAACTCATGGAACTTGCCCTGAGCGGCGGCGGCGCGCCCGGCCTCGGCGGCCTTGATAGCATCTGGGCCGTTGACGGCCATGTCGTTCCATTCCACGCGGACAAGGCCCTTATCCACGTAATCTTTCAGCACCTGGGGGTACGTCTCATTGGCGTACTTGGCGCAGAAGGGGCACTCGAAATCGGAAAACTCACTGATAACCACAGGGGCATCGACCTTGCCGATGGCGAACGGGTCGTTTGCCATGCGGCGGTGGACATGCGTGATGTCTTCACTGGTGGCGATGGTCTTACCGGGGCCCCACAGGAAAGCGCCGGTCTCACCCGAGGGCTCAATCTTCACTGCTGCCTGCGCCTGCGTCGACGGGGCGACGGAGGAGACGGTGGTGGGGTCGGGAGCCGGTGGCGCATCCTTGTCCTTGCCACTGCCACCGAGGGCGTAGCCAATAAGGACGGCGGCCACCAGCGCAATAGCGCCGAGGACCCAGTAGAGTGACTTCTTCATTCGATTCCTTCCTAGCTTTCGTACCAGCCTACAAGCCTACCGGTGCTGGACGTGGAGGAAAGCTCATATTCTCTTCCTAGCGGCCGGCTTGAACCACCTCACCTGGCCACCGGTGATGCGGATGTATTCCAATCTGCAATACAGTCCATTAACCTTCGTCGAGCTGCCTCCTGTGGACATGGTATGGAGGCATCGAAATCCGCAATGTAGGTCGTTTCTCCGTGATCGGTGACCCTTCGGTTGATGGCAGAGCCCCACCACCGTGGTTGAGTGCAGAGGAAGGAGGAGGGGACCCGCCCCCATCAGCGTTGGATAGATGCTTGAGGGCGTTGCTGCGATCGTTCTTGCACTCCTTCATCTTCCGTATGGATGTGGCCGATTATCGCGCGACAGGTCGTAATAACGAAGCTGATTACGGCTGCGTGTCGTCGTCCGGGGTCACAGCGTTTTGGAGCGCTACGGCGCGGGCGAGGCGTGCATACCTCAATTCCTGCTCACGGAAGCGGATATAGGCCGACATAGTCACAAACAAGAAGGCAATGACCAACGCATACAGCATGAGGTCTGTGCCTCGGTCCACACCAACCCAGTTGGCCACAACCGTCAGATCGTCGGGCCGTAAAATGGCCCACACGCTGGCGATGACGAACAGTACGAAGCCGATCTTCACCCCGGCCTTCGCGCGTGACTTGCGGCGGTTGGAGAGGAAGAAGATGGCGAGGACCGCCGTGGCGGCGAGGAGTAGGACCTGAATCATTTGAGCCTCCTTGCGATGAAGCCGTCGGCAAGAATATTGACACCGTTGATCAGCGATTGACCCTTACTCATCGAGTACTCGGTGTACAAAATATCCACCGGCTGCTCAGAGACGCGCCAACCACGCTCATCCATCTGTGCCACAAACTCCGAGGCATGACTCATGCCGTTCATGCGGATGTTCAGCTCATCGGCTACCTTCTTATTAAACACACGCAGGCCGTTGTGTGCGTCCGTGAGCCTCAGCTTGCGGGTTCGGGGAGACAGCAAAACGACGGTTTTCAGCACCAGGCGCTTGATCCACGGCACCTGGTCGTCTTCCTTGCGCGGGCACCCAAACCGCGTGCCGACGATAATATCCACATCCTCGTTGCGCAGCCGGTCGAGCATCGCCACGACGTCTTTCACCTGGTGCTGCCCATCCGCATCGAAGGTGACAAAATACTGCGCGCCAGGTTGAGAACGCGCGTACTCCACGCCCGTCTGGATAGCGGCACCCTGCCCCAGATTCACCGGGTGGTTGACGAGATGGGCGCCGGCCTTGTGGATCTCTTCCGCAGAGTTATCCGAGGAGCCGTCATTGACGGCCACGATATTAGGGAATGTTTCGCGCGCGTGGCGGATCACATCACCAATAACCGTGCCCTCATTGAAGCACGGAATGATAAGCCACGTGTCTTGATTCTGCATAACACCGTAAACAATAGCGTGTCAGTTGAACAGAGTCTCGTACACCCGCCGAACGAGCCCTTGCGGGATTGCCCGGTAGGCCGACCGCACGAGGAGATTGACCAGCCCTCGCTTCTTGGAAATGAGTCCGTACGCTGCGAGGTTGCGTTGCAGCTGGACTTCCGATTCCCACATGCCCTCGGCGCGGCGGGAGAAAACAGCATCGTCGAGCCGGAAGCGGACGAGGGGCTCGGGGAGGTTGTGCAGACGCATTCCCGAGGCGAGCATCCGCGCCCACAGGTCGTAGTCCTCCAGGTTTTTGATCGGTTGGTAGCCACCCGCGTCCCGGACGGACTGGGTGCGGAACATAACCGTCGGGTGGTTCATGGGGCTGTTTATTGTGGCATAGGAATGGATCTCTATGGCGTGCTCGGGCATGGCACGCACGCCATGGTCGCCCGCATCGGAGAATTCCACCATCGCCGAGCCGAGAGCATCGGTTTCGGGGTGCTCGGCAAACCAGGCGAGCTGAGTCTCAAACCGGTGGGGCAGGCTCACATCGTCGGTATCCATGCGGGCGGTGAACTCCGCAGTCACATGCTCCAGGCCACGCGCGAGGGCGGCACCCAGGCCACAGTTTCGTTCCAGGGGAACGACAGTCAGATTGTCACCGTAGCCGTCGATGATGGCATCCAGCTCGTCCGTAAGGGGCCCGTCCTTCACCAGGATCACCTCATCGGCCGGTCGGGTCTGCGAGAAAATCGATTCGAGGGCCTCAGCGAATTCGGCTGGGTCCACCTTGTGATACACCGACATCAACACGGCAAGAGTCTGCATAGAAAATAACACTACCGCGTCTAGGCAGTCGCGCCACCGCGATGTGTCACACCCCGGTCACGCTGGGAAGAAAACCCGACTAGATGTACCACGATGCCGATGGCGGGACCCGCTGTCAGAGCCAGAAGCACGGCAGCGGTGGTGGGAAGAGGTAGCAGCAGGATGCCGAAAGCGGATACCGAGGCGGCGATCCAACCGAGGACGTAAAGACGGTGCTGTTCCGCCGCCAGCGTGCGCGTGCCGGTGATGATGAGGGCGCCCATCCATGCGGCAGCGAAGGTCAGGATCGCGAGGATCCAGCCGCTGACGAAGTAATCGGGGGAGAAGAAGGTGCGTAGGATCCACGGCCCAATGAGGTAGGCGGCCAGCGCCCCGATCGCCCCCACGCCGATGACGGACAGGATAGGCTTCACCGGGGACCCCTTCTTTTCCACGAAGTACACGATGAGGGCGGACTGGAAACGCTGCAGGGGGACGAGGATCGGCGCGCGGGTCAGCGTGATAGCGAGCATCAGCCCGGCAAGCGTCCCGGAATCCCCGGTGAACTTCATCATCGCCGGGAAGCCAGTGATCAGCGCTGCGGAGGCCCCGGAGGCGAGCATGGCGGCGGTGACGCGGCGCATGAATTGGGTATTGGAAACGTCGGCATGCGAGGTAAGCAGGCTGTGCCGGGCGCGGGGTGAGCAGGCGATGATGACCGCCCAACTCAGTGCCCCGATGACGGTGACGATGAGGAAGGAGGTGAGACCCCACCCCGCGGCAAGTGCGATGAGCACGAGGACGAGGCGAATCCCCGAGTCGAGGATGAGGAGTACCGCGTAGTGGTTCCAGAGCTTCAGGCCGGAGAGGATGCCTGACAATGCTGCCTGGTAGGCGTAGCAGACGATGCCCACGGTGAGAAGGGTAGAAGCGGTGACCGGGTGGTCGTCGACAAGCCGTGGGAGGAACAGCGGCCCGAAGAGAATGGCAAACGTGCCGATGATCCCACCGAGGATGAGCGCCGTGGCGTGCGGGCGGGCAGTGCCACGCGGGTGCGGGGAGGAGACGGCGCGGGTGGTTTCTTGCATGAGACCGTCGATGAGGCCGGCGACGGCGAAGAACAGACCCCAGTAGGCGTTGAACTGCTCAAAAACCTGGCCGTCGAGGGCGAGGGTGGCTACGAAGATGACGATAAACCCCGATAGTGCGGAAAATATCGTCGCTATGCTCATCGCCTTCATAGGGAGAATCCTACACAGCGGCCTCGTCGCACCCGGTTGGTCACCTGCCGTACCGACTGCGGCCCAAGTGAGGCAGATGTGCGAGTGGCTGGCTGGGGCTGGGCTGCGTTGGGGACAGACTGTACCGAGTGTGGCCCAGGCGGGGAGGATGTGTGAGTGCAGTGGCGAGGTTGGGCCGCGTTGGGGACAGGGGTGCGGAACGCAAACTCAACAATTCCCTCGAAATACGGACTAATTAGGCAGTTAAGGGATCTGGCCCTGAGCGCGCTGAACCGAGTGCGGCCCAGGTAGTGCTGAAGTGCGAGTGTTCTGGCGAGGCTGGGCCGCGTTGGGGCAAGCGGCGGGAGTGGAGCGTCGAAAAGCAAAAAAAATCCCCCCACCGTGAGGTGAGGGGAAAGAGTGTGGGTTAGCTGTTGAGCTCGTTTTCGATGCCCAGGCCCTTGGCCAGCGTCGGCCAGGAGAGGTGCATGTCATCCTCCCAGTAGCCCCACTGGTGGGTGCCCGTCGGGCGGAAGTTCCACTCGGCGGGGATGCCCGCCTTGTCCAGCTTCGCCTTGAGCTGGTGGGTGCAGAAGTTGGTAGCGCCCTCAATCACGCCACCGACGACCTCAACCTCGGCCATCGCGGCGGAGTTGCCCTTGGTACGCGGGCTGGACCAGTAATCCCAGCGGCCGGAGAGACCGGAGGCGTTAGAGATGTACATCGTCTGGCCACGGAGCTTCTCTGCATTCACGAGTGCGTCGTTGTACTGCAGGTAGTTGTCCACTGGCTTGTCCAGGAATCCCGGCTGGAATGCCTCGCCATTGCCCCACATTTCGTTCACGTTGGAGCTTGCGCGCTCAAGCGTGAGATCGATCGCGATGCGGCCCATGGAGTCGTTGGTCTGGGCGCAACCGGAGAAGCTGCCGATCGCATCGTAGAAGCCCGGGTGGTGCTGTGCGTACAGGAGCACCGTGGTGGCGGACATGGACATGCCGGTGATGGCGCGCTTGTCGTTGGCCTGCAGTTCCTTCTCAATCACGGGCGGGAGTTCCTTAGTGAGGAAAGTTTCCCACATCTGCTTGCCACCAAGGTTCTTCTTTTCGTTGACCCAGTCGGAGTAGTAGGAGAACTTGCCCTCCATGGGGACGACGACGTTGATGTTCTTATCCTTGTAGAAATCGATCATCTTCGTCTGCATGATCCAGTTGGCGGAACCCTCGCCACCGTCACCGCCGTTGAGTACGTACAGCGTCGGGCGACCCGGGTCCTTCGCGTGGATGACGACGAGCGGAATGGATCGGCCGTTCATCGACGGGGACGTGGCCTGGTAGACGCTGACCTGCGGATCGTTGGAGCCGGTGTTGTACACGTAGAACTTCTCGCCGGCGCTGTTTTCCCGATAAACGTAGCCCATCTTGGGGTTGCCATTCGCATCCTTGATTGGCTCGCCCTTCTCGTCCTTGAGTATGCCGCGCTTCTCGCCACCGATTCGCGAACGCCACTTTTGCAGGGCTTCGCCGTCGTTATTCTCCTTGGTGAGGGTGGCTAGGCCGTCGCTGTTTTCCGTGGTCTCTGCCGCCGGGGTGGCAGCAACGTCGGCCGGATCCGTCGTGTTAGCCGTTGCGACGGCGGCTTCCTGGGCAGTGGCAATGGCGGGCAGGCCGGCGACCATCGTGGCGACGGCAATGGTGCTTGCAGCGAAACGACGTGCGCGCGACGAGGCGGAACGTAGATGGCTCATCGAAACATCCTCACAGTTAAGAAGTAATGGCTAGTATTTCTTTAGTTCTTATCCATCCCCCACAGGGGGATCACATGCTATATCGAAATACTATCCTGTTACGTTAACACGCGTAACCCTGCGGTACCTCTGGTGTAACGTAATGGGCACACAATATGAATAGAGCTTATAGAATCGCTAGCGAACCTGGCGCCAGACGTGTTGAATCTCCACTTCGCGTGAATGCGTGTCACAGGTTGTCGGCGAAAGTTTGTCAAACACCTGCAAAGAAAGGCTGAACATGCAGTTCTTCCCCCTCGAGCCCCTCGAGCAGATCCTTATTGCCATTAACGAGTTCCTCGGCATGCTGCTGCACAACGGATCCTCCTCGCTGGCGATCACCAGCGCAGAGATGGGGATGATCTAATCCGCATCAGCGGGTAGAACGTGGCGGATGTACCGCGAAGCGGGCACCTGGCGGGGGCCTGCTCTTTTAGTACTACCTAAATTTGGGGGCTGGTCGGTGGGGGATTTTATGCGCCTAGGTGAGGGTGGAATTTAGTTCCAACCTCGCCTTTTTGCTATTCATGCATGGAAAATGTTTTCAAACCGCAAGCGGGGAACCCTGTGTATCCGTACACTTAGACAGTATGAGTGAACATTTTGATGTAGTTGTACTCGGTGCGGGCCCTGGCGGCTATGTTGCTGCCATTCGCGCAGCCCAACTGGGTAAAAAAGTGGCGGTCGTGGAAAAGCAGTACTGGGGCGGCGTGTGCCTCAACGTCGGGTGTATCCCGTCGAAGGCGCTCATCAAGAACGCGGAGCTTGCTCACGTCCTGACCAAGGAAAAGAAGACCTTCGGTATTGAGGGCGACGTCACCATGAGCTTCGAGGCGGCGCACAAGCGCTCCCGCAAGGTCTCGGGCAACATTGTCAAGGGCGTCCACTTCCTCATGAAGAAGAACGAGATCACCGAGATTAACGGCCTCGGCTCTTTCAAGGATGCGAAGACCCTGGAGATCACCGACGGCGATGACAAGGGCAAGGAAATCACCTTCGACGATTGCATCATCGCCACGGGTTCCGTTGTGAAGAGCCTCCCCGGTGTCGAGCTTTCGGAGAACGTCGTCTCCTACGAGGAGCAGATCCTCAACGAGAAGCTTCCGGAGTCCATGGTTATCGTGGGCGCGGGTGCTATCGGCATGGAGTTCGCGTACGTACTGGCTAACTTCGGTGTGAAGATTACCATCGTCGAGTTCATGGATCGCGTTCTGCCGAACGAGGATCCCGAGGTGTCTAAGGCGATTGCCCGCGAATACAAGAAGCTAGGCGTTAAACTTCTCACCGCTCACGCCACCAAGGCTGTGCGTGACAACGGTGACTCCGTCGAGGTGGACATCGAGTCTAAGGACGGGGCAAAGAGCGAGACGCTCACCGTTGATCGCGTCCTCGTATCTGTCGGCTTTGCACCGCGCACCGAGGGCTACGGCCTGGAGAACACCGGCGTGAAGCTCACCGAGCGTGGCGCCATCGACATCGATGAGCGCATGCGCACGAGCGTCGAGCACATCTACGCTATCGGCGACGTGACGGCCAAGCTGCAGCTCGCCCACGTCGCTGAGGCGCAGGGTATCGTCGCAGCCGAGACGATCGCTGGGGCAGAGACCCTGGAGCTCGGCGATTACATGATGATGCCGCGCGCCACGTTCTGCAACCCGCAGGTCGCATCCTTCGGTTACACAGAAGAGAAGGCCAAGGAAAAGTTCCCGGACGCAGAGATCAAGGTCGCCTCCTTCCCGTTCTCCGCAAACGGCAAGGCACAGGGCCTTGGCGAGTCTCAGGGCTTTGTCAAGATCATTGCCGATGGTCGCCATGGCGAGCTGCTCGGTGCACACATGGTGGGCTCCAACGTCTCCGAGATGATTCCGGAGCTGACGCTGGCCCAGCGCTTCGACCTCACCGCAGAAGAAATTGCCCGCAACGTCCACATCCACCCGACGATGTCGGAGGCGATGAAGGAAGCTGCGCACGGCATTGCTGGCCATATGATCAACCTGTAAGTGTCTAACCCCACCTTTTAGGGTGGAAAACATTGTGCGTCACGTACACGAGCTGTGCGTGACGCATTTTTATTGTGGGCCAGGTCAACGGCGATGCGCCCGAATTACGCAACAAATTGCGCATATATATAAAGGTGCAAAATAGGGGGTTGAGCGGGGGAAAATGCCAGAAAAATGCTCGTTACATGTTACCTTTAGGTTATGCCAGTAGAGCCGAAGTGCCCGATTCGCTATGGAGATCCGTGCTCGCTTTGTGTGCCGGGAGCGACCGGGCCGCAGGACTGTCAGCTGGTTGCTCTGGTTCGCGATGATCCGGAGTTGATGGAGCTGCGTCGTGAGATGATTGCCCGCAAAAAGGGCGAAAATCGGTCACGCGGTGCCAGTAATAATTAAAAAGAATTACCACGTTCGAGGGCGTAATACGTGCTATCGCGAATATTTCGTGACCGTGAAAACTAAGTTATTGCTGAGCACTGTTACTCACGGGCTAGTAAGGCCCTGCGCTCGATGTGTGACGTTAAGCACGTCAAGATACGGAAAGTGGGAGATTTTTTCTGCTAGGCCGTAAGGTAAAAGGGACACTGGAGGTGCCATGACTGTTAAATATGATGACCGTGAGGCCATTGCTCACGGTAAAATCACTACAAAGCCGCTGCGTGAGCGGCCGAGCGCGCCCTCATGGGCGTTGAAGCTCATTATGGCGATTACGGGCATTATTTTCGGCCTGTTCGTCTTTGTCCACATGATCGGAAACCTGAAGATCTTCCTTCCGGATACCGACGGGGTTAACCATCTGAATGAGTACGCGGCGTTCCTGCGTGAGTTCGGTGAACCAATGTTGCCCTACGGTTCCTTCCTGTGGGCATTCCGAATTGTTCTCCTCGTGTGCCTGATCGCACACATTTACTCTGCCTTCGCGCTCCACGGGCGTGGCCAGAAGTCCCGCGGCAAGTTCCGCCGCTCTGGCCTTATGGGGGGTCTGAACAGTTTCTCCGCACGAACCATGCTCGTCACGGGTATCGTGCTGCTTCTGTTCATCATCTTCCACCTGCTGGATCTGACGATCGGCGCACAGCCGGCTGCAACGGCAGCATTCGAGCACGGTGAAGCATACGCAAACGTGCTCGCCAGCTTCAGCCGCCCGATCGTTGCCATCTTCTACATCCTCGCGATGGTCATCCTGTTCTTCCACCTGAGCCACGGGCTCTGGACAGCAGTGAGCGACCTGGGCATCACGGGTAAGCGCTGGCGCGCAGTCCTGCTGTTCGTGTCTTACCTCATCCCCGCCGCTGTGCTGGTGGGTAACGCACTCATCCCGATCGCCGTTCTCGCCGGTTGGCTTGTTTAGAAAGGGGCAGAGATAACTATGAGTACTTCATCCAAGATCGAAGGTTTCGCCGCGCCCGCGAAGAGCACGGAAACCTACACCATGCCCAATGGGCAGGAATTTACCGCCCCGGCCTCGTCCGTGAGCGAAGTTGAGCTGGGCAACATCCTCGAGGCAGGTCTGCCTGAGGGTGTTCCGCTGAAGGAGGCCTGGGAGTATCACAAGGCGCACATGACGCTGGTCTCCCCGCTGAACCGTCGCAAGTTCACCATCATCGTTGTCGGCACCGGCCTGGCCGGTGCTGCCGCAGCTGCTGCTCTCGGCGAGCTGGGCTACAACCTGAAGGTGTTCACCTACCACGATGCCCCGCGTCGTGCACACTCCATTGCTGCACAGGGTGGCGTGAACTCCGCTCGTGGCAAGAAAGTGGACAACGACTCCACCTACCGCCACGTGAAAGACACGGTGAAGGGCGGCGACTACCGCTGCCGTGAGGCTGACTGCTGGCGTCTCGCCGCTGAGTCGGTCCGCGTTATTGACCACATGAATGCCATCGGTGCACCGTTCGCTCGTGAGTACGGCGGCACGCTGGCCACCCGCTCCTTCGGTGGTGTGCAGGTGTCCCGTACGTACTACACCCGCGGTCAGACGGGTCAGCAGCTGCAGCTTGCATCCGCTTCCGCGCTGCAGCGCCAGATCAACGAGGGCACCGTCGAGATGTTCACTCACAATGATCTCTTCGACATCATTGTGGACGAAAAGGACGGCAAGAAGCACTGCTCCGGTGTGGTTATGCGTAACCTCATCACCGGTGAGCTCACCGCCCACATGGGTCACGCTGTGATCCTTGCTACCGGTGGCTACGGCAACGTCTTCCACAAGACCACGCTGGCTAAGAACTCGAACGCATCTGCCATGATGCGCGCCTACGATCAAGGTGCCTTCATGGCCAGCCCGTCGTTCATTCAGTTCCACCCGACGGGTCTGCCGAAGAACGCCGACTGGCAGTCCAAGACCATCCTCATGTCTGAGTCTCTGCGTAACGATGGCCGCATTTGGTGCCCGAAGCAGAAGGGCGACGACCGCGACCCGAACACGATTCCGGATGAGGAGCGCGACTACTTCCTCGAGCGCCGTTACCCGGCATTCGGTAACCTTGTGCCCCGCGACGTCGCTTCCCGTGCCATCACCAAGCAGCTCGTTGAGGGCTACGGTGTCGGCCCGAACCACAACTCCGCGTACCTCGACTTCCGCGATGCCATCGAGCGTCTCGGCAAGGACACCGTGGCTGAGCGCTACGGCAACCTGTTCGACATGTACGAGGAGACGATCGGTGAGGATCCTTACACCACGCCGATGCGTATCGCCCCGACCTGCCACTTCACCATGGGTGGTCTGTGGACGGACTTTGATGAGATGACAGCTATCGACGGCCTGTTCGCCGCCGGTGAGTGCTCCTGGACCTACCACGGAGCTAACCGCCTCGGCGCGAACTCGCTGCTGTCCGCATCTGTGGACGGCTGGTTTACCCTCCCGTTCTCCGTACCGAACTACCTCGGCCAGCACCTGGGCGAGGAGCTCCCACCGGCAGACTGCCCGGCAGCTCAGGCAGCCCTCAAGCGTGCGCACGATCGCATTGAGCGCCTCATGAACATCAAGGGCAACCACGGTCCGGACTACTTCCACGAGAAGCTGGGCAAGATCCTCTACGACAAGTGTGGCGTGGATCGTAACACCGAGGCTCTCTCCCAGGCTCTGCCGGAGCTCCGCAAGCTGCGCGACGAGTTCTGGTCCGATCTGTTCATCCCCGGTGCTGCCAACGAGATGAACCAGACCCTCGAGCTTGCTAACCGCGTTGCTGACTACTTCGAGCTCGGTGAGCTCATGTGCATCGATGCCCTCGATCGCGATGAGTCCTGTGGCGCACACTACCGTTCGGATCACCTCAGTGAAGACGGCGAAGCCGAGCGCGACGATGAGAACTGGTGCTTCGTGTCTGCGTGGGAGCGCGGCGAAGGTAACCACTTCATCCGCCACGCAGAGCCCCTGTACTTCGAAGAGATCCCGCTGATGACAAGGAATTACAAGTAATGAAACTGAATCTTGAAATCTGGCGTCAGGCCGACTCGAACTCCGAGGGACACTTCGAGGCCATCGCTGTTGAGGACGCCGTACCGCAGATGTCCATCCTCGAGCTTCTGGACCACGTAAACCTTAAGCTCATCGAGGAAGGCAAGGAGCCGTTCGCCTTCGCCTCTGACTGCCGCGAAGGTATTTGTGGCACCTGTGGCCTGCAGGTCAATGGTCGCCCGCACGGCCTGGACAAAAACAAGCCTGCCTGCCAGCAGCGCCTGGCCGGCATCCACAACGACGGCGACACCCTGAAGATTGAACCGTTCCGCTCCGCCGCCTACCCGGTCATCCGTGACCTGGTGGTTGACCGCTCCGCTCTGGATCGTGTCATGGAACAGGGTGGCTACGTCTCCGTGAACGCCGGTACCGCACCGGACGCGGACACGCTGGCTACCAGCCACGAGAACGCCGAGAAGGCTCTCGACTTTGCAGCCTGCATTGGCTGTGGCGCGTGCGTCGCGGCGTGCCCGAACGGTGCGGCCCACCTGTTCACTGGCGCAAAGCTCCAGCACCTGCGTCTGACCCCCATGGGTGAGCACGAGCGCGGTCGTCGCGCTCGCAGGATGATTGATGAGCTAGAAACCAACTTTGGGCCGTGCTCGCTGTACGGCGAGTGCGCTGATGTCTGCCCCGCGGGTATCCCCCTAACGGCGGTATCCATTGTGACGAAAGAACGCGCGCGAGCTGCTCTTCGTGGTAAAGACGACTAAAGTTGAAACGTAACTTGAGAATTTTCTGATAAGAAAGGCAGAATGCGATGACCGAGAACCACGCTCTGCGAGGCGATGCCAGCACGGCAACCGCCGTGTCCGGTGCCCACGGCGAGGTAGCAACTGAGAAGCGGGAGATTGGCTCCCTCGACGTAGATCGCTACGTTGACGGCTACCAGCCGGTGTCTTTCGTTGCACCGCACTCCTCGCTGCTGAAGACCTCCACGTGGATTGGCATGGGTCTCATCCTGGCTACCCTGGCCGGCATCGGTACCCTCGTATTCGCCGCCGCAGGTGGCGCACCGACGATGAACTCCACGATTTTTACTGCGGGTATCATCATCACCGTTGTACTGCTGGTCAGCGGTTTCGGCCTCGTATTCTACGGTCGCCGCGATTGGAAGAAGTTCTCTAAGGCTACGGGCTACAAGCACTAGTCTCCTGGGCTCACTAGCCAAGCCAGCCCCCATAACCGCTTCGGCACCTCCGGCGGTTGCGGGAGGCTGGTTTTTTCATGTCTACAATGGCCTATATGTCGAAACTTCCTGTCCCTGGCCCCTCGCCGGAGGTGGAGGCCGAACGTCGCCGCGCGCTGCGCGGTCACAAGGCTCTTGCCACCGGTTTGCTGCTCGTCGCCACTGTGATTTATCTCGTGTGCCGGTACGTCCAGGTCCGCACTGCTGCGGACGCGCCCGAGTGGATCGGCTTCGTCCGGGCTGCGGCGGAGGCGGGCATGATCGGTGGGCTCGCTGACTGGTTCGCCGTCACGGCCCTCTTCCGTCACCCGCTGGGGCTGAAGATTCCGCACACGGCGATTGTGAAGAACAAGAAGGATCAGCTGGGTGGGGCGCTTAGCCAGTTCGTGGGGGAGAACTTCCTCAACGCTGAGCTCATCGTGGCGAAGGTCCGCGAGGCGGGCATCCCCAACCGGATTGGCCAGTGGCTGGCGGATCCGGCCCATGCCCGCGCCGTTTCCCGCGAGGCCGGAACGCTCGGCGCGAAGGTGCTGCGCGAGGTGCCTAGGGAGGACGCGCAGGAGCTCATCCGCACGCTCGTCATTGATCGTGCCGCCGAACCGCAGTGGGCGCCGCCCATGGGCCGCGTCCTGCAGCAGCTCATCGACGACGGCAAAACGGAGCCGATCATCGAGGAGGTGGCTCAGTGGTTGCATCGCAAGACGTTGGAGTCCGAGTCACTCATCACAACGCTTATCGACGATCGGGCTCCTGCCTGGGCACCCGACTTCGCTAACCGTCTGGTTGGCGACAAGGTCTACCGCGAGGCGGTCAAATGGACGGCCGATGTGGCGCGCGATCGGTTCCACCCCGCCCGCGACGCGGTGCGTCGCGTCATCACCCAATTTGCCGTGGACCTACAAAGTGACGAGAAGACAATGGCGCGTATCGAGGATCTGAAGGAGGGAATCCTCGGTTCCACAGCGGTCAAGGAGATTCCTGTCGCCCTGTGGGAGCACGCCGTGGAGGCTCTCACGAGCGCCCTTACTGACGAGAAGTCCATCCTCCGTGTCCGCTTCGCTGAGTTCGTGCAGCGCCAGGGCGAGAACCTTCTCGACGATGCCGAGCGCCGCGCTCAGCTGGACGAGAAGATCCAGAAGGCGGCCCGCTTCCTTGCTGATAACTACGCGCCCGAAATCACCGCCATCATCTCCGAGACGGTTCAGCGCTGGGACGCGGAGGAAGCCAGTGACAAGATTGAGCTCATGGTGGGCAAGGATTTGCAGTATATTCGTCTTAACGGCACCATTGTTGGCGCCCTGGCAGGACTTGCCATCTACACTGTTTCCTACGTCCTATTTGGAGGCTAGACCATGAATGTGAATTCGATTATTGAGACACTCAAGCAGTTCGTCAGCAACCTGAACGTGCGCACTCGCGACTCCCGCACGCAGCTCATTGAGGACATCAAGCAGGCTTCCCAGGATACCGACTGGTCGAACCTAAAGAAGAAGGATAACTAGACTCTATGGCAACCGCTTTCACTATCTTCCACTACGTCATCAGGGGGCTCTTTTACGCGGTAGCGCTGGCCGGGGCCCTTGGCGTCCTGCAGTGCTTTACCACCCGCGAGGACGCGTTCCCTGCAGCAGACAGGAAGCCGAAGATGACGTGGGTAGCGATCCTTGCCGGTTCTACCCTCGCCCAGTTTCTGTACCAGATCCCCTTCATCGGCTGGATCGGCATGGTTGCTATCGGCATCTACTGGTTCGATGTCCGCCCGAGCATCAAGGACGTTCTTAGTTACTAAGGCAAGTAGCGGCCGTATTGCGAGGGACATTCCAGGTACTTACCGGTACTTCCCGTCCATGCGGGACGTGCCGGGCTGAACTGGTCAAACTGTGATTTGAGGAGCGCATCTACAATCCTGTTTTTACCAGGATCGGAATGAGCCAATTTGGTTTGTTGAGTGGCGACAAGCTAGTTATCGTTGACTCTGACTCAGGAGCAGTGAGTAAACGTGATGCCGGTATGGTTACAAGTGGCATGCAGCGTGGAATGACATCGGATGATGGTGCGTGGTCGCTGCTGATCGGGTATCCGCGTGCTGCATGGGACAGCTTCACACTTACGGTTGGCACTCATGTGAGAACGGAACTTCTCCCGGGGCTGAGACAAGCATCGGCGGTCACCGTGGACGGAACAGCTCTAGGAGCTTTTAGAGTTAGCGAAGATAACGAGGATACGCTGTGAATTTATTCGTTTTCTCTCTCCTCAGATCTAAATCACGATTGTATCCAGCTAACTGAAGGGAAAAAGATAAGCATCCCCGTATTTTCCACTCATGCAGGCGAGCCGGAGCTCTTTTTGCTGTGGTTTACAGAAGATAACGTCGGCTGGAATGTGTATCGCCATGGAGGCGACGGATGGAAGCAGGTTAATGAGCAAGAGGGCTGGGACTATGATCGCCAAAAGCACGGATACATAGCCCGCTGGTTTTCTCGGAATAGCCGCATCTACATGATCTCTACGGAGCCAGGCTATCTAGCATTCGACTTTCCCACTGAAAAGACCACAGATCCTAAGCTTCAGTACACCACACTAACTGACCTTGTTTCCGGCCCCCAAGTTTCGATGACGATGGTCGGGGGGATCCTTTCCTCTGTCTTCTATGGTGGAGAAGATGTCGGCGCCGGGCAGTACGTGGCCGCTGTTAACCTCGCCGATCCAACAAAACGAGTAGGCCCGTGGAAGATTCCGCCAGAGCTTATGCAGGGGACAGGTTTCTCCTCGTACCAAACGGTCGATTCGCTCTTTTTTACCGACCAGGCGACTAAAGAAAAACTAGGCGCTACGCGACAGTGACATGAGGACGATGGTGGCGAAGCATGCGGTGACCTCGTCGCGTGGGGCGAGTTTGAAAAGGGCGAGACCAAGCGGGGAATCGGTTGAGACGGGAACACGGCCGATAGCGCGCAGCACGACGGTGGCTACGTGGTAGAGGGCCTCTTCCATCGCGTCCAGTGGCAGGTCAGTGAACTGGCCACGGGCGACGGCAGCGATCATCTCCAGGTTGATGATCTGTGCGTCACCATCCAGCCCGGTGGCCGCCGCAGCGTTGCGCAACAGGGTGGCAAGCTTGTCGGCGTCGGAAAGCAGAGAGAAACTGGGAGTAAACCGGGAGATTGATTCGATCCAGCGGTTGTCGAGGGCGAGTGCACGGTCGGTGAGCCCGGTGAGGTGCTCTGTGAGGGTGGCGGACAGGAGCTCGTCGAGGCTTGTGAAATTGGAGTAAAACGCCCCCCGGGATAGCCCCGCCTCCGTGGTGATGCGGTCGATCCGGCAGCCGCCGATTCCCTGGCGGATGATCATGCGGCGGGTGGCTTCGTGCAGTCGCTTAATGGTCTCCGATCGGGTGCTCATTCTACTATTGTGCCATGCGTGAATTTTTAGACCCGCTTGCCCAGCCTGCCACCGACGAACCCGTCGCCGTTTTGCCCACCCACCTGCCACTGGAGGCGCCGACGGTGCGCTGCGTCGTGGGCTACCCCCTGGGGGCCTCCCAGACGCTTGTCAAGGCCGCTGAGGCGCGGTTGGCGGTGGCGATGGGGGCGACGGAGATCGAGTACGTCCCCCGCCGCGACTACCTTACCGACGAGTCCGCACTCCTCAGCGAGTTCATCGCGATCAAGGAGGCGGTAAGCGAGGAAATCCCCCTGGGCGTTCGTATCGCGCAGGGGGATGAGGCGGCGGCACGCACGTTGCCCGCCGCGTGGGTCACTGTTGCGTAGCGACACTCGGGTTGTCGCTGCTCACCGTTAGGTCTATCAGGCCATCTTTCACTTCTAGCTTGTCGACGCTCATCTGACCAGCCGCATCCTGTGCCGCCGAGGCCAGTGACTCCGAGATCGCGTCAACGATCTCCTGCGGCACCTCGAAGCCGAGCAACTCGGCGTTCGTGGCCGTAAACGAGAGATTGCCGTCGGCGGCCCGCGGCTCGAGGGTGAGGGTGGCGATGCCGTCGGCGAACTCAATGTCCACCGCCTGTGTTGCAGCCCGGCTCGTCACCCCACTGATGTGCAGGAACCGCTGGGCGAGAGCATCGCCGATGGAGCTGCCTGTTGACGGCGGGTTGTCCGCCATCTGGCGCTGAATTGTGGCCAGCAGGAACTCGTCGGGAAGCTCCACGTGGGCCACCATGTGCGCTGCACGCAGCACCTGCGGATCGGAGATATCCAGATCCGTCAGCGACACATCGGCAGCCGGTGCGCCACTAATCACCGGCGCATCCGCCCCGGAGCTGATCTGCAGCGTCGATGGCACCGACACATCGACATTGGGAACCGTCTTGGTCACCAGACTGAACAGTAGGGGAGTGGCACCGAACTTGATCGATGGATTCTCCTGCACCGCTACTGGACTCTGCGCCTTCACGGACGTCTCCAGTTGATTGCCGATGTACCAACGCAGGCCAAACTCCGCCGCAGCCGCCAGAATGACAACCATGACGAGGAGACCCACCAGAGCCTTACCCAGTGACTTCATTACAGGTTGTCAGAAATCCACTGTCCGAGCAGATCGGCCTCAGCCTGCGTGGTCTGCTCCAGCGCCTCGGCCACCTTCGGCTCGATAGCAGCACCCATGAACGGGATCTTCACGTCGACGGTGTTGGAGTAGGTCAGCGTCGTCGTGTCACCCTCGCCGGAAACGGCGATATCCGCACCGAAATCAACCGGGGTGCCCTTGACATCGCTGTGGTAGCTGGCGGTGTTCTCGTCCTCCAGGTGGAAGGTGCGCTTGATCTTCAGATCCTGGCTGATCATGCCCTGAACAGCCTCCGGCAGCAGCGTCATTGGCATGACCTCGTAGAGGGCCACATCGACCTTGCCGTCCGCCTCGTTGAACTCGTGTACCTCACCGGGCTCGGTGGACAGGTTCTTGGTGTCAAAATCCCAGAACTCTTGGGTGCGCCATGCCTGGAGCACCTTTTCCTTGGAGTGGGGGATAGTTACGGTTACTTCATTTCGTGCAGTCATAAGCCTAAGACTACCGTTAAAGGTGTGTTTGATTCCACGCAGACTGCCGGCACCGAGCAAATCGACGTCACCTTCGCGGACCTAACCACCCTCCACGTTGGTGGTTCCCCGCGTGCAGCCTTCCGGTGCACCACCCAAAATGCCGTGGTGGAAGCGGTGGAGGCCCACCCCGATGCCCTCATCGTCGGTGGTGGCAGCAACCTCCTCGTCGCCGACGGCCCCCTCGACCTCACCGCCGTCATCATGGGGATAGACCGCGTCACCATCGACGGATCCACCGTCCGCGCGGAGGCGGGTGCCCGCTGGGACGACGTGGTGGCCACCACCGTCGCAGCAGGGCTCGGTGGAATCGAGTGCCTGAGCGGGATCCCCGGTTCCGCCGGGGCCACCCCCGTGCAAAACGTCGGCGCCTACGGGGCGGAAATCGCCGATGTCCTGCGCCGGGTGAAACTTTTTGACCGCCGCTCCGGTGAGGTCTCCTGGGTGGACGCGGAATCCCTCGACCTCGCCTACCGCTACTCCAACCTGAAATTCACCGGCCGCGCCGTCGTCCTGGAAATCGAACTGGAACTGTTTGCCGACGGCCTGTCCCACCCCCTGCGCTTTGGCCAGCTGGCTAAGAAGCTCGGCGCCTCCCACGGCGGCGAGCGCCGCCCCGCCGCCGAGGTGCGCGAGGCCGTCCTCGAGCTGCGCCGCAGCAAGGGCATGGTCTACGACCCCGCCGACCACGACACGTGGAGCGCCGGCAGCTTCTTCACCAACCCCATCGTCACCAGCGCCGTCGCCGACCGGCTTCCCGACGATGCCCCCCGCTACCCCGCTGACGACGGCCAGGTGAAGCTCTCGGCAGCCTGGCTCATCGACAAGGTCGCGGGCTTTAACAAGGGGTTCCCCGGGGAAGACGCCGTTGCCCGGCTATCCACCAAGCACACGCTGGCGCTCACCAACCGCGGGAACGCCACCGCCGCAGACATCGTCGACCTTGCGCGCACCATCCGCGACGGCGTGTTCTCCAAGACGGGCATCGAGCTTCACCCCGAGCCCGTCTGGGTCGGCCTTAGTATGTAACCTGCGCATCCTTGATGGTCTGCTGGATGCTGGCGGCCGTCTTGGCCAGCGCCTCCTGCTCCCACTCGTTGAGAGACACCGCAAACCGCTTCTCGACGCCCTCCGCACCAATCACCGACGGGATAGACAGCGCCACATCGCCGTTGAACCCATACTCACCGCGGAGCGTGGAGCACACGGGCCACAGCGCCTTCTCGTCGAAAAGCACGGCACGCGCCAGGAGTACAGCAGACCGGGCGATCGCCGCATTGGTCCATCCCTTAGCGTTAAACACGTCGTAAGCAGCCGACACCACGGACTGCCCGATCTCCTCTGGATCAAGCTTCACGCCGAAGTGCTCCTTGAACTCGTCGGCGCGAATCCCACATGCGGTCAGCCGCGACAGCACAGGGAACGCGGACATGCCGTGCTCGCCCATCATGTAGCCCGACACGGTCTCCGGTGAAATCCCCAACCTATCAGCGACGATGCGCCGCAGACGCGACGAATCGAGCATCGTGCCCGTGCCGAAGCAACGCGGGTAGTCAAACTCGTTTTCTGCCAAGAAAACCATCGTGTCCAGCGGATTCGTGATGAAAATGAGGGCCGGATCGCGGGTAACGGCCGTCAGATCCGTCATCACCTGGCGGATTTCCTTCGCGTTCACGCTAGTCAGCTCCGTGCGGTCCGGCTGCGAACCCGTCCCGTCGGGAACCATTGACGGTCCCGCAGCACAGATGATGACATCCGCGTCCTTGCAGTCCTCGTAATCCCCGCTGCGCAGCTTCACACCGGGGTTACCTGGCAGCGCCGAGGCCTGGTGGTGATCCAGCGCCTCGCCGAACGCCACCCCCTCCTTCTTGTCGATGGTGACGATCTCCGCGAAAATCCCCGCGCGCACCGCCTCCGTCAACACCTGCGAGCCGACGTGCCCGAGTCCGATAATTACCAACCGTGGTCCATGTTTCGTATTTGCCATACCTTATCTTTACGCCTCGGGTGTCCTTCCCGCCGCGTTTTACCCCCACAAATCCCGCAGGGTGAGCACCGTTGTCCCTTCCGCGGCCCGACTGTTCCCGATGCTCGGGTGGGTGGTTGGGGTTGGGCCGTGTTTGGTATCTACGTGTCCCTTCCGCGGCCCGACTGCTCCCGATGTTCGGGTGGGTGGTTGGGGTTGGGCCGTGTTTGGAATCTACGGGTTCCTTTGTGTGGCCCGGTCGTCCCCGATGCTCGAGAACTCGGAAGGCAACGGGCCGCAGAAGGAACCAGCACGCCCGGCGAGCAAACAAAATGCGGCCCACCAAACAGGTGGGCCGCATATAGGGGGCCGCATATAGGGGGGCCGCGAAGCCAAGCGCGAGAACTACAGGTTGTGGCGCTCGATGATCTGGTCGCGGACGTCGCGGCGGCGGATCTTGCCCATCATGTCACGGGGCATGTCCTCGAAGTGGAAGAACTTGCGCGGCACCTTGTAGCGGGTGAGCTGGGTGCGGCAGTATTCCTTGAGGCCTTCGGGGTCGAGGGCGGCACCCTCGTTGAGGGTGATGGCGGCGGTGACGATCTCCGAACCATCGCTGCGGGGCAGGCCCACGACGGCGACATCGTCGATATCGGGGTGGTTGCGGAGGACTTCTTCGACCTCAACCGGGTAGACGTTGAAGCCACCGGTGATGATGACCTCCTTGAGGCGAGAGACGATCTTGATGTAGCCCTCGTCGTCCATGACGCCGATGTCGCCGGTGCGGTACCAGCCGTCGACAAAGCTGGCCTCGGTGGCGTCTGGCTTGTTGAGGTAGCCCTTGAACACCTGGGGGCCCTTGGCCTGGATTTCGCCTTCCTCGCCGTCAGGGAGAACGCGGGATGGATCCTCGGTGTCGCAGATGCGGATGAGTGTGTCGGGGAAGGGGATGCCGATCCAACCGGGGCGACGGTTGCCGTCCATGGTGTTGCCGGTGAGGATGGGGGAGCACTCGGTGAGGCCGTAGCCTTCGACGAGGCGGCCGCCGGTGGCCTTTTCCCACCGTTCAACGAGGGAGACGGGCAGGGTGGAAGCGCCGGAGAAGGCGTTGGCGACACCGGAAATGTCCGTGCCGGTCTGCTCAGCGGCCTGCAGGATTTTCTCGTAGAGGGTGGGGACGCCGGGGACGAAGGTCGGCTTGTGCTTCTTCATCACCTGCATGATGAGCTTGAGATCCGGGGTGGGCAGGAGCACCATTTCAGAGCCACCATAGAAGGGGAGGGTGGCTGCGAAGGTCATGCCGTAGGCGTGGAAGAGCGGCAGAGCGGCGAGGATGCGCTCGTCCTCGTGGGGGAACCCGGGAACCCAGGCGGCACCCATGAGCACGTTCGAGTACAGGTTTCCGTGGGTGAGCTGTGCGCCCTTGGGCACGCCAGTGGTGCCGGAGGTGTAGAGGATGAGGGCGGCATCGTCTTTCTTCACCTCGGGGAATTCGAGGTCGGCGCCGTCGCCGCCGATAGCGGAGGAGCACAGGGCCTCCCAAGGAACCGTGTTGGGGGCGGAGCCGGTCATGCGCTCACGGGTCTTGCTCAGCGGGGGCAGCGGGATGCGCAGCGCGAGCTGCATGTAGCGAGGCATGGTGTTGATCATGTTGACGGAGATGATCGTCTCCAAGGGGGTGGTCTCACGCAGCTTCTCCAATGTTGAGCTGGTCTTGTCAAAGCTGATGGCGATGCGCGCGCCGTGGTCTTTGAAGGGCTCCTCGAGCTCGTGGGCAGTGTAGAGCGGGTTGTGTTCAACGACGGTGGCGCCGAGCTGCAGCACAGCGTGGAAGGCGATGATGTGCTGGGGGCAGTTCGGCATGCACAGGGCAACGCGGTCGCCCGGGCGGACGCCGAAGGCGCGGAGGCCGGCGGCTGCGCGGCGGACCTGCTTGTCCAGTTCGGCGAAGGTCATGGTGCGGCCGAAGAAATAGGTGGCCGGCTTGTCGGCGTTGCGCTTGAGGTTGTCCTGGTAGAGCGACGCGATGGTGGTATCACCGTAGTCGAGCTCATGTGGAGTCCAGGGGGCGTAATGCTTGAGCCACGCCTTCGTTTCGTATGCCTGAGACACGGGATGCTTCCTTCCGCTGGCTTAAAGATATGTTACGGCTTAGTAGAGTACACCCTATGATAAGAACTTTTTAAGGCAAAACATTAGTGTCCGTACAATGGGGGGTATGCGTATTGCCATGATTTCCATGCACACGTCCCCCCTGATGCAGCCGGGAACGGGTGACGCAGGCGGGTTGAACGTCTACGTTATGTCCACGGCGAAGAAGCTGGCTGCCCATGGCGTGACGGTGGATATTTTCACCCGCGCGACGAGCCCCAGTCAGGGTGAAATTGTGTGTGTGCAGGAGAATCTGCGGGTGATTAACGTGGTGGCGGGTCCCTATGAAGGGCTGGAGAAAGAGGATCTGCCGACGCAGTTGGCGGCCTTCGCCGGGGGGATCTTGAGCTTCACGCGCTGCAACAACATCAGCTACGACATCATTCACGCGCACTATTGGCTGTCCGGCCAGGTGGGGTGGTTGCTGCGGGATCTGTGGCGCGTGCCGCTCGTCTTTACCGCGCACACGCTCGCCGCAGTGAAGAACGCGCACCGCACGCTCGACGATACGAAGGAGTCGGAGGCGCGTCGCATCTGTGAACAGCAGATCATCGATAATGCCGAGGTCATTACCGCGAATACGGTGGAGGAGCGGGCTGATCTCGTCGCCCACTACGACGCGGACATGGATAAGGTTGTGGTAGTCAATCCGGGCGCGGATACAGAACTGTTTACGCCGGGGACTGGTCGGGCGACGGAAAAGGCGCGCCGCGAGCTGGGCCTGCCGCTGCAGGCGAAGGTAGTCGCGTTTGTTGGCCGGTTGCAGAAATTTAAGGGTCCGGATGTCCTGATTCGGGCATTGGCGGAGATCATTAAGCGTGATCCTGATTACACGCTCCGCGCCGTTTTGTGCGGTGGCCCGTCCGGCCAGAACGCAAACCCGCGGGAGTACGAGTCTCTCGTGGCTGACCTCGGGATTTCCCGCTATGTTCGGTTCACGCCCCCGCGCCCGCCGGAGGATCTCGTCCGCATCTATCAGGCCGCCGATATCGTTGCGGTTCCCAGTTACAACGAGTCTTTCGGCCTCGTTGCTCTCGAGGCGCAGGCCGCCGGAACCCCCGTCGTCGCAGCTCAGGTCGGTGGTTTGCCGATCGCCGTCGCCGATGGTTACTCGGGGGTTCTGGTCGGCTCGCACGACCCCGCTGAGTGGGCCAGGGCCATTGATTCGTTGCTTGTCGACGATGAGTCGCGCATCAGCATGGGTCAACAGGCTGTCGCCCATGCATCTCAATACTCCTGGTCAAAGACGGCCGAGAGGCTCCTTGCGCTGTATGAGGAATACGTCGGACGGGACATCGAACAGTGCGTGAGCCGAGATGCGACCGGGGAACCGAGCGTCGACAAGCGATAAAAGTCATGGCAAACTGAGGAGTATGACTCAAGGAAAATTGATCTTGCTCCGCCACGGGCAGAGCGAATGGAATGCATCCAACCAGTTCACCGGTTGGGTCGACGTGGCCCTGACCGAAAAGGGCCGCGCCGAGGCTAAGCGCGGCGGCGAGCTTCTCAAGGAAAAGGACATCCTCCCCGATGTCCTCTACACCTCCCTCCTGCGTCGCGCCATCCAGACGGCGAACATCGCACTCGACGAGGCCGACCGCCTGTGGATCCCCGTCACCCGTGACTGGCGCCTCAACGAGCGCCACTACGGTGCCCTCCAGGGCCTGAACAAGGCCGACACCAAGGAGAAGTACGGCGACGAGAAGTTCATGACGTGGCGCCGCTCCTACGGCACCCCGCCGCCAGAGCTCGACGATAACAACGAGTACTCGCAGGCGCACGACCCGCGCTACGCAAACCTTGACGAGGTTCCGCGTACGGAGTGCCTGAAGGACGTTGTGGCCCGCTTCATCCCGTACTTCAAGGAGGAGATCCTCCCGCAGGCTCTCGCCGGCAAGAACGTGCTCATTGCTGCACACGGCAACTCCCTGCGTGCGCTGGTGAAGTACCTCGATAACATCTCCGACGAGGACATCGCTGGACTCAACATCCCGACTGGTATCCCGCTGGTCTACGAGCTCAACGAGGACGGCTCCGTTGCCAACCCCGGCGGCACCTACCTCGACCCCGAGGCTGCCGAAGCTGGCGCAAAGGCAGTCGCCAACCAGGGCAACAAGTAAATCTTGTCCTACATCTTCACCTTCATCGCCGGTATTATCGTCACCCTCATCGGGCTGGCGGTATACCGGGCAGGTGAGGCCATTGCGCGCCGGACGCGAATCGCCCGGACGCTCAGTGAACCGCGAGTCACCACCGTGAGCCAGGTGCTGCACCTCGCGATCCAGGGTGCGCCCGTGGGCGTGGCCATTGTGGACGCCAACCGCGAAGTTGTCCTCTCCAACGCCTCCGCCCACACCATGGGACTCATCCATGAACGCCGCGTGGCCCAGGAAATTTGGGACCTTGCCCAAGATGTCCTCGCGGACAAAGAAGAGCACAGTCTTGATCTGCGCGCGCCGCGCAGAGCAGGGAAGAGCCGTGTCACCGATATTCGCGTCGTTGTCGCGCCACTGACGCTCACCGACGACCGCTTCGTCATCGTCTACGCCACCGATCAGTCCGAGGCCGTGCGCATGGAGCACGCCCGGCGCGATTTCGTGGCCAACGTTTCGCATGAGCTGAAGACCCCCGTCGGCGGCATCGCCTTGCTGGCAGAAGCGCTCCTGGAATCCATCGACGACCCCGAATCCGTCGATTACTTTGGCGAAAAACTCTACGGCGAATCACGCCGGCTCGGCGATATGATCACCGAACTTATTTCACTTTCTAAGCTGCAGGGGGCAGAGGCACTGCCCGACCTTACCCCCGTTCTCGTCGACGACGTTGTCGACGAAGCCATCAACCGAACGAGCGTCCAAGCCGAAAACGCCAGCATCCGGCTCAACCGTGGCGTGCGCACCGGCGTCTACGTCCTCGGCGATTTCAACCTTCTCGCCACCGCCGTGACCAACCTCATCGCCAACGCAATTAACTATTCACCTGCAGAAACACCGGTTACCGTCACGCAGAAGGTGGTCTCCGCTGACATTATTCATATCCGCGTCACCGACCGCGGAATCGGCATCTCTACTGAGGATCAGCAACGCGTGTTTGAGCGCTTCTTCCGCGTGGACAAAGCCCGCTCCCGCTCCACCGGCGGCACAGGTTTAGGCTTAGCGATTGTTAAGCATGTTGCAGCAAATCATGGGGGAACGGTTAAACTATGGTCTAGGCCCTCCACGGGGTCGACCTTTACCATTGAACTGCCCATCTACCGTCCCGGCGAGGAGAAGGAAGAGCTTCCACATCCCGCCAGGAAACAGGATGTGAACAGGACTATCGATTCCCGCGGGCTACGTGGAAGCGACGACAAAGTAAGGAAGCAGTAGGAAAGATTATGGCAACAGTGCTCATCGTAGAGGACGAATTATCGCTCGCTGAGCCTCTCGCCTTCCTCCTCAAAAAAGAGGGTTTCGACGCGATCATCGCCACCGATGGGCGGACCGCACTCGTTGAATTCAACAAAAACGACATCGACCTCGTCCTTCTCGATCTCATGCTCCCCGGCATGAGCGGCACCGATGTCTGCCGCCGACTCCGCCAGGTCTCTACCGTCCCTGTCATCATGGTGACCGCCCGCGACACTGAACTAGACAAGGTTCTGGGGCTCGAGCTCGGTGCAGACGACTACGTGACCAAGCCCTACTCCTCCCGCGAACTCATCGCCCGCATCCGCGCCGTCCTCCGCCGCGGCGGTGATTCCGACGGTGCCGTCGCCGACCAAATCCTCGAAGGTGGACGCGTCTCCCTCGACGTTGAGCGCCACATCGTCACCGTCGACGGCCAGCAGGTCGCCATGCCACTCAAGGAATTCGACCTTCTCGAGTACCTCCTCCGCAACGCGGGCCGCGTCCTCACCCGTGGCCAACTCATCGACCGCGTCTGGGGTGCCGACTATGTTGGCGACACCAAGACCCTCGATGTTCACGTCAAGCGCCTCCGCTCCAAGATTGAGGCCGAGCCCAGCCACCCCACCCAGCTGGTAACCGTTCGCGGCCTGGGCTACAAGTTCGAGGCCTAGGAGGCCTCTCCGGCTGTGAGGCCCGGGCCGGGTCCCTTAACTGCGTAATTGGTGCTGTTTTGGGGGTAT
>NZ_KV821086.1:54478-62483 GCF_001815555.1 Corynebacterium sp. HMSC073D01
CGGGTGTATGTCGGGCCGGACCCCGTAACTGCATAATTGGTCCAGTTTTGGGGGTATTTGTTGGGTTAGCGTTCCCCGGGGTTTGGTGTGGTGCCGGGTGTATGTCGGGCCGGACCCCCTAACTGCGTAATTGGTGCTGATTTCGGGGTAATTGTGCAGTTAGCGTTCCCCGGATTCACGCCTCGGAACCCGGTTGGCGCTTGCGGGGTGGACGGCGGTGGGGGTGCCGCGGGATTTCATGAAGTCGGCGAGGAGGGCGTAGACCTTTTCACCACACATGGCGATGAGCTCGCTCTTGGCGGTCTTCCACAGGGGCTCGGCGGCGTTGTGGCAGGCAGGGTTCGTGGTGCAGTACCAGGTGAAGTCCTCGCCGCCGTCGCCCCAGCCGCGGCGGATGTACTCGGTGATGGTGGTGTGGAGGATCTCAGAGCCGTCGGCGCGGTCCTCGTAGTCCTCGAGTCGGCGCAGGGGGAGCTGCCAGCAGACTTCGGGTTTGACCTGGACAGGGTCGAGGCCGTTGTTGAGGGCGTGGAGGTGGAGGGCGCAGCCGGCGCCGCCGGGGAAGGAGGCGGAGTTGGCGAAGATGCACATGCCGTCGACGACGGCGGTTTTGGGGTTGGGCTCGTCGTCGATTTCGTCCCATTCCATCCAGCCCTCAGGCTCATCGGTGTATTTCTCCCACTCGGAGCGGGTGAGCTGTGGGACAAGGGCGGTTAGGTTGCGGCGCTCGGCGGCGTCGACAAGAAAGGCTCCGTGGGGGCAGCAACCGTGGGACGGAGTGTCATCGATGCCTTGGCAGGTGGTGCCGTAGCCACATTGGTAGTAGGAGGCGAGCCAGGTGACGTCGAAGGTGAACAGGTGAAAAGGGTCGTCGGGGTTGTAGACCTCGAACCATTCGCGTGGGAAGTCGGGGTTCAACTCGGTGCCGTTTTCGATTGACGTAGCGGCGTTCGTTCCGTCCGGATAACCCAAAAAAACCGTGGTGTTGTTCACGCTGCCACCATAGACCGTCTACCCTTAGTGGTGTGCGATTAGGTGTTTTAGATGTCGGAAGTAACACAGTCCACCTTGTGGCTATTGATGCCAGGGTGGGCGGGCATCCGACGCCCATGAGCGACTGGAAAGCCACGATGAAGTTGGTGGAGTACCTGGATAAGGACGGTGCCATCAACGCCAAGGGTGTAAACAAGCTGCTCAGGGGCGTGAACGAGGCGAAGGAGCTGGCGGAGCAGTTGGGCTGCGACGAGCTTCTGCCTATTGCTACGTCGGCGATTCGCAGCGCCACCAACTCCGAGAAGATTCTTGACGAGGTGGAAAAGGAGACAGGTATCCGGCTGCAGATCCTCTCCGGCGTGGACGAGGCTCGACTGACGTTTCTGGCGGTTCGGCGCTGGTACGGCTGGTCCGCGGGTCGCATTACAAACCTTGACATCGGTGGTGGCTCCCTCGAGCTGACTACCGGCACCGACGAGGAGCCTGACCTGGCGTTCTCCCTGGATCTTGGCGCGGGCCGTCTGACGCACACGTGGTTTGAGACGGATCCGCCGTCCCAAAAAAAGATCGGGATCCTCCGCGATTACATCGATGCCGAACTGGCTGAGCCGGCGCGAAAGCTGCGGGCGTGCGGCGAGGTTGATCTTGCGGTGGCGACATCGAAGACCTTCCGCAGTCTTGCTCGGCTTACCGGCGCGGCTCCATCGTCGGCTGGTCCGCGGGTGAAAAGGACGCTGACCGCAGCTGGATTGCGCCAGGTCATCGCGTTCATTTCGCGAATGACTGCGGCGGATCGTGCGGAGCTGGAGGGGATCTCCTCTGACCGGTCGCATCAGATCGTTGCCGGTGCGCTCGTGGCAGAAGCCTCAATGCGTGCTTTAGGATTAGAGCAGATGGAAATTTGTCCCTGGGCGTTGCGAGAAGGTGTTATTCTCCGAAGAATCGACAGCGGACTGAAAGCGGAAGAAGAGAAATGAGCGAAGAACAACTGACAGTAGCTGAGCTGCTAGCCAGGTCCGGGAAATCGTCTTCAGGATCGGGCTCCCGCCGGCGTCGCCGTCGCAGCCTGGAAGAGGGTGGCATTTCCGTTGCTGAGTTCACCGGGTCGATCCCGCGCGTGACGGAGAAGCCGGAAGATGCCCGCCATACCACCTCGCCGATCGATTCCACCGCGGACAAGGCCGAGCAGGAGCCCCAGCAAGAAGCCACGAAGCCCGCGGCCACAAAACCCGCTACGCCCAAGGTTACGCAGCCGGAAGCCGCAAAACCCCAGGTTAAACAACCCGAGGCCACGAAGCCTAAGCGGGAGTCCCGCGACGATGACACGATGGTTCTCCGGGTGTTCACCGATGGTGAGTCCGCGCCGCTGACCACCGGCTCGTTCCTGGCAGTCCCGCAGCAGGCAGCGCAAAAGTCTGAGTCGCACACCCCCTCCCGGGAAGGGGAGGCAACCTCCGTCCTGCCCAAAGTCGTGGTGGAGGACGAGGACGAGCCCGCAGATAACGCGGAGGAAGATGACTTTTTCCCGGAGGATGACGAAGATATCGAGGGCTTCGATGATGCCGACGATGCGTACTATGACGACGAGGTGGCTGAGGAGGACGAGAAGCCTTCCATCGCCAGCATCGTTGTGACGGCCATCGTCGCGTTCATTGTCGGTGTGCTCGTGTTCTACGCGTTCATGTCGCTGTGGGCCTCCTCGCTCATGCCGCTCATCGTCATCGTCGCAGCCCTGGTGGTGACGGTGGCGATCGGTGTGGCCGTGCACTCGCTCAAGACGGGCAAGGACACGCTGACCACCGTTTTGGCCACGGTGACGGGCTTGGTTCTCACGTTCGGCCCGGCGTTGATTACGGGCCTGTGACGATGATTGCGGTGTACGGCGGTGGCACGATCGGTGAGGCGCTGACCGCAGGGCTGGTCGCTGCGGGCCACACGGATGTGACGGTGATCAACCGACGCGCGGAGCGGTCCGCGTATTTCCGCGAGACGTACGGCGTGCGCTCCTCGGAGGAGCCTGCGGATGGGGCGGCGGATATCGTGTTCATTGCCGTGAAGCCGTACGCGGTGACGGGGGTCCTCCGTGGGCTTGCACCACACCTGGCAGAGGGTGCCATGGTGGTGTCTTTGGCTGCTGGGGTGACGCTTGCGCAGCTGGCAGGGGCCGCGCCGGGTGTGCAGGTGATCCGTGTCATGCCGAACACGCCGATGCTTGCGCGCATGGGGATGTGTGCGATCGCGCCGGCCCCGGGGGTGGATACCGCTGCGGTGGAGGAGCTGCTGCAGGCGGTGGGGGAGACGGTTGTCGTTGAGGAAAAGGATATGGACGCGGTCACGGCGTTGTCTGGTTCCTCACCCGCCTACGTCTATCTGTTTGCTGAGGCGCTTGTCGACGCCGGGGTCGCCCGTGGTCTGTCTCGCACCGTCGCCTCGAAGCTGGCTATTCAATCCATCCGCGGCGCCGGTGAGATGCTGGCGGGAACCAAAGCTCCGACGCAGCTGCGCTACGATGTCACCTCACCCGGTGGGACGACTGCTGCGGCACTGCGTGCGCTGGAAGACGGTGGCTTAAGAAGTGCTGTATTTTCTGCAGTAGACGCCTGTGCAGAACGAAATCGCGAGCTTGGAAAAACCGACTGACCTGGGAAACAAAAATTTTTCTCCATTTGAGTCGCATGAGTAACATTATTCACGGTAAGCTTAACTAAGCACTTGCGTGACGATCATCTGCAGGAGGGGAAGCCTGCGGCGCGCAAATGCGACGAAGGGTTAAATAAAAATGGCACAAGAAGATAAGGGAGCGTTCCTCACCGTGGCGGAAGTTGCGGAGATCATGCGCGTTTCTAAGATGACTGTGTACCGTCTCGTCCACGCAGGCGAGCTGCCGGCCGTGCGCGTGGGACGTTCGTTCCGAGTGAACGAGAAGGCTGTCTCTGACTACCTGGAGGCATCCACATACGAAGTCGGATAGTCCCCGATTTTGGTGAACTCCTGTTGCAGGCGCTATGATGTTGCCGTTCGTGTCTTACACATTTTGTGACGCAGTTCGGCCCGAGAAGGCGCATGCGACTGCGTGAGGCACTAGAAAGCTACAACAAGCCAAGTAAAAATAAGTGAGGTTGAAAGCCCTATGGGTTCCGTAATCAAGAAGCGTCGTAAGCGCATGTCCAAGAAGAAGCACCGCAAGATGCTCCGCCGTACCCGCGTCCAGCGCAGGAAGCTCGGCAAGTAAAAACTTGGAACGTGGGCTTTCAGCTCACTTGCATGGAGCCGCCGGATTATTTCCGGTGGCTTTTTGCTTGCACGGACCAGCCCGCCCCGGCCACGAGCGCGACGACGACTGCGGGCAGGCCGACGCGGAGCGCGAGCTTACGAATGGAGCGGTAATCCCGCACCTCCCAGCCACGACGCTTCGCCTCGCGGCGCAGCGCCACATCGGGGTTGATGGCCACGGCGGTGCCCGTCATGGAGAGCATGGGGATGTCATTGATGGAATCGGAGTAGGCGGTGCAGCGACTGAGGTCGAGCCCCTCAATCGTCGACAAGGCTGCCACGGCGTGCGACTTACCGGGCCCGTGGAGGATATCGCCGACGAGCCTGCCGGTGAATGTGCCGTCTTTCACCTCTGCCACCGTCCCGAGGGCACCGGTCATGCCGTAGCGCCTGGCAATAATCTGCGCGAGCTGCACGGGAGTTGCGGTAACAAGCCACACCTGGTGGCCAGCCGCCAGGTGCATGGCCGCGAGCTCCGATGTCTCGGGCCAGATCTTGGCGGGGATGTTCTCGTCCACGATGTCCTCGCATAGGGCGACGAGCTCGTCTACATCCCGGCCTTTGATAAATTCCATCGCCTGCTCGCGCCCCTTAGCCATGTCGGCCTTGCTCTCCGAGCCGCGGATGCGGAACTTGAGCTGCTTCCATACGAAGGGGAGGAGATCGCGGGTGGAGAAATAGTGGCGCTTCGCCAGCCCGATGGCGAACATGATGAGCGATGCCCCCTGAATGAGGGTGTTATCCACGTCGAAGAATGCTGCCACGCCCTCCTGTTGGGGGACATCAGGATCCGGGGCGGACACGTGGTGGGCGCCTGCGGCCTCGTAGGCACCGCTGACGGCATCGACCCCGCGCGAGTAGGCGGCGAGCTCGAGGCCGAAGGCGGAGTGCACTGCTGCCTCGGCAGCAGCCTCGCCGGCGGCTTCCTGTGCCTGCTCGTCGAGCGGTGGCAGCGCCGTATCTTCGAAGAAACGCCGGAGATTTCCGTGGGAGATAGTCCACGCAGTAAGAATCTCGTTGGGTGAGTGTGACGATGCCACGGGCGGTACGTTTAGACCTTTCTACGAAGTAACAGGTATGTTACATCGTAGGCATATTTGACTAATAGCGCATGATTTAGTGGGGTTGGTGTGAGTACGAACACGGCGCATGACGTGACGATGATGGTGCGATCTACGTGCGGTTCGTGCGCCCGTGTGGAGCGGCAGATCCGTCCCGTTTGCGAAAAATACGGCGCCACACTGACAACCGTCGACGTTGATTCGGACCAGGAAAAGGTTATGGAGTACGGTGATCGGGTACCGGTTATCCTTATCGATGGTGATGAGTTCGCCTGCTGGGAAGTAGACAACGAGGATCTCGTCGAGGCGCTTAGTAGACCGCAAGGTGTGAGGTGAATTAAAACGTGAGTGTTCTAGTGGTGGGAATGTCCCATCGGGTGGCACCCGTTCATGTCCTGGAACAGGTCTCCATGGGCGAAGATAAGAGGGACCGTACGGCGGCACGGCTGATGCAGTGCCCGTCCCTTAGCGAGGTGCTGCTCCTATCCACGTGTAACCGAGTGGAGGTGTACAGCGTCACCAACAGCTTTCACTCCGGTGTCAACGAGATTGTCGACGTCCTCTCAGCAACCTCCGGCCTCAACGCCGACGAGCTCCGCGAGCACCTCTACGTCCGCTACGCCGATGCCGCCGCCGAGCACATGCTCGCCGTGGCCAGCGGGCTCGATTCCATGGTGCTCGGGGAGCAGCAGATCATCGGCCAGGTGCGCACCGCCTACCAGGCTGCCAGCGACAACGGCACTGTCGGCCCGACGCTGCACGCGCTGGCCCAGGCCGCTCTCCACACCGGCAAACGTGTCCACAGTGAGACCGGCATCGACGAAACGGGTGCCTCAATGGTCACTTTCGCCCTCGACAAGGTTGCGGAGTCACTTGACAGCGACTCGTTTAAGGGGCACCGCGCGCTCGTCCTCGGCGCCGGTGCAATGAGCTCGCTTGCTGCTACACACCTGGGTAAGCGGGGCATCGATGAGCTCGTCATTGCCAACCGCACCTTCGATCGCGCAGAGCGGCTCGCCCAGCACTCCCGCGAGGCAGGCGTACCCGCGCACGCCGTGGAATTCCCCGAGCGCATCAAGGCCTACAACGACGTGGACATCATCGTCTCGGCCACCGGCGCCCACGACTACACCGTCAAGGCCCCCGACATCACCGGCCACACCCCCGTCTTCGTGGATCTGTCCATGCCGCGCGACATCGACCCGAATGTCCCCGGCACGCTCATCAACATTGAATCCCTGCGCCAGTCCGAGCAGGAGGAATCCCGTGAGGTGGAGGAGATCGCCAAACGGATCCTCCGCGAGGAGCTCGACGCCTTCACCTCCGCCCAGCGTGTCCGCGACGTGGCACCAGCCCTGTCCGCACTGCGCAGCATGGCAGCGGGGATCGTGGCCAAGGAGATGGAGCGGTTCGACAACCGCGTGGAAACCGATCCAGAGACCCACCGTGAGGTGGCGAAGACCGTCCAACGGGTCGTCGACAAGCTTCTACACCAGCCGACCGTCCAGGTGAAAGCCCTGGCAGCCAACTCCGGAACGATCACCTACGACAACGCCCTGCAGCAGCTCTTCGGGCTCCCGGCAACCCCCGTGTCCACCGACGTGGCCAAGCTGCCCACCAGCGCAACCATGGACAAGGCAACAAAGGAGAACAAGTGACTCTACGCATCGGCACACGAGGCTCGAAACTCGCCACCACCCAGGCGGGACACGTCCGCGACGCGCTCATCCGTGCAGGCTACGATGCTGAGCTGACCATCATCACCACACCTGGCGATAAGAACCTCTCGCCCGTGCAAAAAATCGGCGTCGGCGTATTCACCCAGGCGCTGCGCGAGGCCATGGACCGCGACGAAATCGACATCGCCGTCCACTCCTGCAAAGACCTCCCCACTGGCCAGCCCGAGGGCCTGACCACCATCTACCCCGTGCGTGAGACCCCGTGCGAGGCGCTCATCGCCCGCGACGGCCTCACCCTCGACCGGCTGCCTGAAGGCGCAAAGGTCGGCACCGGTGCGCCCCGCCGCATCTCCCAGCTCAAGGCGCTGCGCCCCGACCTCGACATCCGCCCCCTGCGCGGCAATGTGGACACCCGCATGGGCAAAGTTACCTCCGGTGAACTCGACGCCGTCATCCTCGCCCACGCCGGCCTCACCCGCATCGGCCGCGGCGACGAGGCAACCCAGGTCTTCGACCCCACCTACCTCATGCCCGCCCCCGCGCAGGGCATCCTTGCCGTCGAGTCTCGCACCCACGTTGACGCCATCTCCACGCTTATCGACGACCACGCCACCCTGTCTGCTCAAGCCGAACGCGCTGTGCTCTCCACCCTCCAGGCCGGATGCACCGCGCCGCTGGCCGCCTACTCGACGGTCTCCGGCGACGAGATCACCCTCACCGCCGGCGCCTTCGCCCTCGACGGCTCCAAGCAGATCGTGGAAACCACCACCGGCACCGACCCCGTCGCGTTGGGCACGACGGTGGCCGAGAAACTCCGCACCCGAGGTGCCGAGGAGATCATCCGCTAACGCCTTTGCCCTTTTGCGGCCCATCCGTTTCCATCCTGCGTGTGCTTGGTGGCGGTTGGGCCGCTTTCGGGCGTGGCGGCGTTTGTTTTGCGGCCCGTCTGTTTCCATCCTGCGTGTGCGGGGAACCGGTTGGGCCGCATTTGGGCGTGGC